>NZ_JBIAXG010000007.1:0-162503 GCF_042896465.1 Streptomyces sp. NPDC001292 | reverse complement strand
CCGGGTCCGTCCGTGCCGTGCCGGCGGTGCACCTGCCGTGCCGCGGGGCTCACCGTGCCGTGCCGCCGGGCTTGCCTCGTGCTGCCCCGCCGGCCCCTCTCGTGCCGTGCCGCCGGTGTGCCTCTCGTCGTGCCGCCGGGTCCGTCCGTGCCGTGCCGGCGGTGCACCTGCCGTGCCGCGGGGCTCACCGTGCCGTGCCGCCGGGCTTGCCTCGTGCTGCCCCGCCGGCCCCCTCTCGTGCCGTGCCGCCGGTGTACCTCTCGTCGTGCCGCCGGGTCCGTCCGTGCCGTGCCGGCGGTGCACCTGCCGTGCCGCCGGGCTCACCGTGCCGTGCCGCCGGGCACACTTCGTGCGGTGTCGGCGGTGTGGCCCATGCCGTGTCGGCGGCGTACCACGTGCCGTGCCGCCGGGTGTGCCTCGTGCCGCCCCGGCGGGCGCACCTTGTGCCGTTTCGCCAGCACGGCTGTCCGCGGGTGCGGGGAACGGTCGTCGGATGGCCGGAATTCGTGCGCGGGATAGATTGAATCCGTGCTCTCTCGTCTCACACGTTCCCAGGCCCTCGCCGTCTGCGCGCTGCCCGTCGCGGCTCTGATCGCCACGGCGGTGTTCGCGCCGCTGCCGTTCTCGGTGGCACAGCCCGGGATGACGGCGAACGTGCTGGGGGAGAACAAGGGCACCCAGGTCATCACCGTCTCCGGCGCGCCCACCCGCAGCACGAGCGGTCAGCTCCGTATGACGACGATCGAGGCGACCGGCCCGGACGCGCGCGTCTCGCTGGGGGACGTGATCGACGGCTGGTTCGCCACCGACCGGGCGGTCATGCCGCGCGACGCGGTCTACCCGAGCGGCGGCAGCGTCAAGGAGATCGAGCGGCACAACGCCGAGCAGATGCGGCAGTCCCAGGACGCGGCCACCCGGGCCGCGCTGAAGTACCTCGGCATCAACGACAAGAAGGTCAAGGTCTCGCTGAAGCTCGCCGACGTCGGCGGCCCCAGCGCGGGCCTGCTGTTCTCCCTCGGCATCGTCGACAAGCTCCACGGCAACGGCAACGGCGGCGACCTCACCGGCGGCCGCACCATCGCCGGCACGGGAACCATCAACGCCGACGGCACGGTCGGCGCGGTCGGCGGCGTGGCCCTCAAGACCCAGGCCGCCCGCCGGGACGGCGCCACCGTCTTCCTGGTCCCCAAGGCCGAGTGCGCCGACGCCAAATCCGAACTCCCCAAGGGCCTGCGCCTGATCCCGGTGACCACCCTCCAGAGCGCGGTCAACGCCCTGGTCGTCCTGGACAAGGGCCTGGAGACGGTCCCGAGCTGCTAGTGCTGTGACCGGGAAGGTTTGCCGGAGAGCTCGCGGCGTCCGGTGCCGGGAGCACCTCCCACGCCCTTCAGGCAGTGGGGGAGCATCGCAAGGCGGAGCATCACCCGCGTACTGGTTGTACTCGGGTGATGCGACAACGCGGCGAGGTGCCGTGCCGGGCGTCGCGAGCCGGTGAACCCCCCTGATCACAGCACTGGGCTCGTTCTCCGCCACGCCTACAGGGCAGGGGCCGTCCTGGGCGCGATGGCCAGACGCAGGCCGAGCTCCACGAGGGTCCAGCCCAGCCGGGTGCGCAGGGCGCCGGGTCCGCCGGCCCGGGCGGCCAGCCGGCGCGCGTCGGCCTCGGCCCGGAGTTCGGCGGCTCGGGTGCGGTGCAGTACGAGGTGTGTCTCGGGGTGCATGGGGCGGCCTCTCAGTCCGTGTGGGTGGGGAAGACGTGCGTGTGGACGCGTACCTGCTCGGTGTCCGTGGTGCCGTCCTCGGGGGCCAGGGCCCGGTAGCCCTCCACGAGCTCGTGCATCTTCTCGATGAGGTCGAGGGCGAGCGCCGGCGTGAGACGCAGCGTCCAGTCGCTCAGGTCCGAGGCGCGGCGCCAGGCCCCGGACCAGTCGTTCCTGGTGCCGAGCCAGGTCGCCAGCTCCTGGGTGCGCTGGTTCGCGATCTCGTGCAGGAACAGGTCCGCGGCACCGCGCACTTCGGGGTCGGCGTCCTTCAGCAGCGTCTCGTCGAAGCTCACTCCCCCGTGGGCCGCCCGCCACCAGCGCTCCCGCCCCTTGCCGTGCTCGGGCGCGTCCTCGACGAACCCGTGCGCGGCGAGCTGGCGCAGGTGGTAACTGGTGGCTCCGCTGGACTCGCCGAGTTTCGCGGCGAGTTGGGAGGCGGTGGCCGGCCCGCGGTGCCGCAGCGTGGTCAGCAGTCGCATGCGCAGTGGGTGGGCGAGGCCCCGCAGCGAGCGGGCGTCGAGAGGGCGGACCGGCCATTCCCTGGGCTCGTTCATGCGTACAAAGATAACCTTGCAAAGGAGTCTTTGCAACGGTTCCTTTGTAAGTCGGCCACCCGGCTGCCGCCCCGGTCACTCCTGCGCCGCCTGCTCCACCAACGGGATGATCCGCAGCGGCACCGGGTTCTCCATGACGATCGCCGTCGACGCCCGGTCGATGCCCTCGAACCCCACCACCAGGTCGATCACCCGCTGGAGATCGGCGTTGGAGCGGGCGACCAGCCGGCACAGCATGTCGCCGGTGCCGGTGGTGGTGTGCAGTTCCAGCACCTCCGGCACGCTCGCCAGATGGGCCCGTACGTCCGGGCCCTGCCCCTGCCGGATCTGGAGCGTCGCGAACGCCGTGACCGGATAGCCGAGCGCCGCCGGGTCCACCTCCGGGCCGAAGCCGCGGATCACCCCGCGCGCCTGGAGACGGTCCAGGCGCGCCTGGACCGTCCCCCGCGCCACCCCCAGCCGTCGCGACATCTCCAGCACGCCGATGCGCGGTTCGCGCGCCAGCAGCACGATGATGCGGCCGTCCAGATGATCGATCGCCACGTGTCCCGCCTCCCGAATGGTCATCCTGTACAGAAAGCCCGAAGGTCCCGCGCTTTCACCGAGCACATTGCCCAGTGAATGTGCGAACTATTGCGCACCTTGCGAGACCGGGTGACGCTTCCGCTATGACGCAGACCACACACCTCACTCCCGACGCGACCGCCCGGCAGGCCGACCCCTTCCCGGTCAAGGGAATGGACGCGGTCGTCTTCGCCGTGGGCAACGCCAAGCAGGCGGCGCACTACTACTCCACCGCCTTCGGCATGAAGCTGGTCGCCTACTCCGGACCGGAGAACGGCAGCCGCGAGACCGCGAGCTACGTCCTGGAGAGCGGCTCCGCCCGGTTCGTGTTCACCTCGGTGATCAAGCCCGGCACCGACTGGGGCACCTTCCTCGCCCAGCACGTGGCCGAGCACGGCGACGGCGTCATCGACCTCGCCATCGAGGTCCCGGACGCGCGCGCCGCGTACACCTACGCCATCGAGCACGGCGCCCGCTCGGTGACCGAGCCGTACGCGCTGAAGGACGAGCACGGCACCGTCGTCCTCGCCGCGATCGCCACCTACGGCCAGACCCGCCACACCCTGGTCGAGCGGGCCGGCTACGACGGCCCGTACCTGCCCGGCTACGTGGCCGCGAAGCCTATCGTCGAGCCGCCCGCCCAGCGCATGTTCCAGGCCGTCGACCACTGCGTCGGCAACGTCGAACTCGGCCGGATGAACGAGTGGGTGGAGTTCTACAACAAGGTCATGGGCTTCACGAACATGAAGGAGTTCGTGGGCGACGACATCGCCACCGAGTACAGCGCGCTGATGTCGAAGGTCGTGGCCGACGGCACGCTCAAGGTCAAGTTCCCGATCAACGAGCCCGCCGTCGCCAAGAAGAAGTCCCAGATCGACGAGTACCTCGAGTTCTACGGCGGCGCCGGCGTCCAGCACATCGCGCTGAACACCAACGACATCGTGCAGACCGTACGCGCGATGCGCGCGGCCGGTGTCGAGTTCCTGGACACCCCCGACACCTACTACGACACCCTCGGCGAGTGGGTCGGCGACACCCGCGTGCCCGTGGAGACCCTGCGCGAGCTGAAGATCCTCGCCGACCGCGACGAGGACGGCTACCTGCTGCAGATCTTCACCAAGCCGGTCCAGGACCGCCCGACCGTCTTCTTCGAACTCATCGAACGGCACGGCTCGATGGGCTTCGGCAAGGGCAACTTCAAGGCCCTGTTCGAGGCGATCGAGCGCGAGCAGGAGCGCCGCGGGAACCTCTGAGCCCGTCCGCCGCGAGCCCGCCCACGGCACCGCTCCCGGCACCACGTCCGCCCGCCGCGACACCCGCGCGGCGGGCGGGCCGCCGTCGCGGCGCTCACCGGGCCCCGACGACGCCCGCCGGCACCTCCTCCGGCGGCGGCTCGCCCAGCGCCCGCAGCGCCGCCTGCGCCTCCGGCGCCCACAGCGGCGAGAAGTAGGGATTGGTCCGCAGCGCGTTCTCCAGATGCCGCCGCGCCGCCCCCGGCAGCCCAAGCCCCTGCTCGATCACCCCCCGGTGAAAGGCGTACAGCGCGTTGCGCACCCCGCCGCCCTCGGCCGCCTCCGTGGCCCTCGTGGCGAACCGCAGCGCCTCCACGTCCTGCCCGTCCCGGTGCAGCGCCCACCCCAGGGCGTCGGCCACCGCGGTCCCGGGCCGGCGTTCCCACTCGGCGCGCAGCCGCCGCACCGCGGACCCCGGGTCGCCGTGGTCGGCCTCGAACCGGCCCAGCACCACCTCGTCGTCGACCCCCGCCTCCTCGTTCTGCAGGGCCCGCGCCCGCAGCAGGCCGTACAGCTCCCGCGCCTCCGGCCGGCTGCCCAGCGACTCGTACAACTCGCCCAGCTCCAGGGCGTATTCGGGGTACGGCCGGTCGCCGAGCGCCTGCCGGTACGCGGTCAGCGCCTCCGCCGTGCGGCCCAGCGCGGCCAGCGCCCGCCCCCGCCCGGCCCGCGCGGCCAGCCGGTCGGGGTCGAGGCGCAGCGCCGCGTCGAAGCGGCGCAGCGCGTCCTCGCGGTCACCGCGCTCGAGCGCGATCCGGCCGGCCTGCTCCAGGTACGCGGCCCGCTCGGCGGGCGAGGCCGCACCCGCCGCCGCGTCCGACAGTTCGGCCGCCGCGTCCTCGCGCCACCCCCGGTCCCAGTACACGGCCGCGGCCTCGGCCCGTACGGCCGGGGACCGGTTGAGCGTCAACAGCTTGTCGAGGGTGCGCTGCGCGGCCTTGTGGTCGCCGAGCCCGGTGTAGGCGTCGATCAGCGGCGGATACGCCGTCCACCGCTCGGGCTCCTGCTTCACCGCCGCCTCGCCCCACGAACGCGCCGCGGCGAAGTCGCGCCGCCCGTTCTCCAGCATCGCCAGCCCGTTCAGCGCCTCGGTGTTCTTCTCCTGCGGGAGCAGCCGCAGGGAGGTCCGCAGCGCCTCCTCGGCCCTCGGATAGTCCGCCGGGTCCACCGTGCGCCGCCCCCGCTCGACGTAGGCGACCCCGAGCACCGCCCACGCCCCCGCGTCCTTCGGCCGCGCCCGCAGGTGCCGTTCCCGCTCGGCGATCAGCGCCGTCAGGGCGGGCAGCGAGGCCGGCGCCCCGGCACCCACCGCGGCCAGCCCCGCCGCCCCGGGGGCCGGCGCCGGCGGCCGGGGCGGCCCGGGCGCCCTCGCCCCGTCCCGCTGAGCCGGCAGCATCAGCCACACCGCGCCGAGCACGCCGGCCGCCACGAGCAGGGCGAGGAGCACCCGGCGCACCCGGCGGGAACGGCGCCGCCGCGGCTCGCTGGTCACGGACGTGTCCGGGCTCCGCAGAGGGTTCTCCATGGCGCACACTGTGCGTCAGGACGGCGACCGTCACCCGGCAGGCCGAGGGGTGGGACCGACGGGGTTCACACCGATGGCCCCGGGTGCGAGGCTGTGATCGTGAGCCGTATTGAAGCCGCACCCGAAGAAGCCCAGGACAACCTCACCGATCGGCTCCTCGCGGGCCTGCCGGCCGAGGTTGTCCTCATAGATCCCGATGTCACGGCCTCCTACGCCAACGACATGGCGAGCTTCTGCCCGTCCGGAGCCCCGGCCGTCGTCGTCCTGCCGCGCACGGTGGAACAGGTCCAGCACATCATGCGCACCGCCACCGAACTGCGTGTCCCGGTCGTTCCGCAGGGCGCCCGCACCGGCCTGTCCGGCGGGGCCAACGCCTCCGACGGCTGCATCGTGCTGTCCCTGACCAAAATGGACCGCATCCTGGAGATCAGCCCGGTCGACCGGATCGCCGTCGTCGAACCGGGCGTCGTCAACGCCGCGCTGTCCCGCGCGGTGAACGAGCACGGTCTGTACTATCCGCCGGACCCCTCCAGTTGGGAGATGTGCACCATCGGCGGCAACATCGGCACCGCCTCCGGCGGCCTGTGCTGCGTGAAGTACGGGGTCACCGCCGAGTACGTGCTCGGCCTGGACGTCGTGCTGGCCGACGGGCGGCTGATGTCCACCGGCCGCCGCACCGCCAAGGGCGTCGCCGGATACGACCTGACCCGCCTGTTCGTCGGCTCCGAGGGCTCGCTCGGCATCGTCGTGCGGGCCGTCCTTGCGCTCAAGCCGCAGCCGCCGCAACAGCTCGTGCTGGCCGCCGAGTTCGCGTCCGCGGCCGCCGCCTGCGACGCCGTGTGCCGGATCATGACGGGAGGACATGTGCCCTCCCTGCTCGAGCTCATGGACCGTACGACGGTGAAGGCCGTCAACGACCTCGCCCACATGGGACTGCCGGAAACCACCGAGGCGCTGCTGCTGGCCGCGTTCGACACGCCGGACCCGGCCGCCGACCTCGCCGCGGTCGGCGCGCTGTGCGAGGCGGCCGGCGCCACCCAGGTCGTCCCCGCCGACGACGCCGCCGAGTCCGAGATGCTGTTGCAGGCGCGGCGGCTGTCGCTCACCGCGCTGGAGGCCGTCAAGGGCACGACGATGATCGACGACGTGTGCGTGCCCCGCTCCCGGCTCGGCGAGATGCTCGAGGGCATCGAACAGATCGCCGAGAAGTACCGGCTCACCATCGGGGTCTGCGCGCACGCGGGCGACGGCAACACCCATCCGACCGTCTGCTTCGACGCGCAGGACCCCGACGAGTCGCGGCGCGCCCGCGAGTCCTTCGACGAGATCATGGCCCTCGGCCTCGAACTCGGCGGCACCATCACCGGTGAGCACGGCGTGGGCGTGCTGAAGAAGGAGTGGCTGGCGCGCGAGATCGGCCCGGTCGGGGTCGAGATGCAGCGGGCGATCAAACATGCCTTCGACCCGCTGGGCATCCTCAACCCCGGCAAGCTGTTCTGACGCCCCCGCGTTCACTGGGCGAGCAGACCGGCCGGCTCGTCGTCGATGCCGAGCTGCCCGCCCTCGCGGCCCGGCGGCACCAGGCGCAGCGTGCACTCCGGCCAGACCGACACCGGCGCGGCCGACGCCTCCAGCAGGGCCTCGCCGTCGGGCGCGCTCAGCGCCAGCAGGACCATGCCGCGGCCCAGCGCCCTCGACGGCCACACCCGCACGTCGCCGTCCCCGCACGGCCGGAACACCCCCTCCACGAGCAGTTCCCGCGCGAACGTCCAGTGCACGGGGGTGCTCTGAGTCGACGTGGAAGACGATGTGCACGGCGTACGGGGCGTCGGTGCGGTAGACGAGCCGTGCCGGGACGGGGATGCCGCACTCGGGCGACAGGATCAGTCCCAGCTCCAGTTCGCGCTCCACCGCGGTGTGCCACATGGGTCCTCTCCTCTTCTCACACGAGCCCCTCGCACCGCCCGGGCCCGGGGACGGTACGGCGGCCGGCCGCCGGAGCGCGGGCCGCCTTGGGCCCGTGTGAAGGGAGAGAGCGGTGGACGCCGGGCGTTACGCGGGTTGCCCGAATTCTTTTGATCCGGATGTCACGTGATCGTGAAGTACCTGTTCGAGCTTGCCCGGAAAGGATTGGGTCCGGCCGGACCGGGGGTGTCGCCTGCCTCGGTCTGATAGATGTGGAGGCTCCCAGACGACCCCCGAGCAGATACGGGACGACGGACATGAGCGCCCCAACCCCGGCACCCGGTGACGACAGGCCCCGCGAAGGCTACTACCCGGACCCGTCCATCCCTGGCTACGTCCGGTACTGGAACGGCGCCGCCTGGGTGCCGGGCACCAGCCGCCCGGCGCCGGCCGACGGCGAGCCGCTCGGACCGCCTCCCGGTGTGCGCACCACGGCGGTCCCGGCGGTCGAGGAGACGGGGCCGCACTTCTTCGACGAGGACCCCGTCGCCGACCCCGGCCCCGCCGCGGCACCGCAGGGCGGCCGGCCCGAACCGGCGTCGGCGTGGGGCGCCGACCGGAGCCGGCAGTCCGGCTTCGGCGGCGAGCAGGACCGCCGCGTCTCCTGGGGCGCTCCGGCGCCGGCCGACCCGAGGGTGGCCCACACGGCGGACCCCGCACCGGCCGACGCGGAGCAGGCCCGGGACGAGGGCCGCTCCGACGGCACGTTCGTCTTCCGCCGCCCCACGGCGGGCGGCACCCCGGGGACCCCCGGTGGCGCCGCCCCCGGGGTTCCGGGACCGGGGACGCCCGTCGACGAGGGCACGATGACCTTCCGTACGGTGCCTCCCAGGGCCCCGGTGGCAGGCGCGCCGGGCCTCCCCGGCCAGGGCTCGCCCGCCTCCGGGCCCGCCTCCGGCTCCGGCCGGCCGGGCTCGTCCGGCGGCGCCCACTCCCCGGGCGGCACCGGGCCGGCCGGGCCCGCAGGGGCTCCCGCTGCCGGTGGGCCCGCCGCGAGCGGTGCCGGCGGTCCGGGTTTCGGGGCCGGAAAGGCCGCCGCCGCGCGGGCGGCAGCCGCGCAGGCGCCGGGCCAGGCCGGATCCCGGGCGGGTGCCGCCTCCGCGCAGGCCTCCGCCCCCGCCCCCGCCCCGGCCGCGCCCGCCGTGTCCTCCGCACCGTCCCCGCCCCTTCAGGCCGCTGGACCGCAAGGCCCCGGCGCCTCCACCGCGACGCCGCTGACCAGCGGTGCCGGCGGCGGGCAGTCCTCCTGGGCGCAGCAGGTGCACCAGCTCGCCGGGTCGGGTGAGCAGCAGCCCGTAGCGCCCTGGAAGCCGCCGGTCGAGGACCCGTTCCAGGCGGCGGCGCGGCGGCAGGCGGCGGCCCGGCCCGCCGGCCTCGGCAAGCGGCTGACCGCCCGGCTCGTCGACTCGGTCGTCCTCGGGGGCGTCACCGCCGTGGCCGCCGTACCGCTCGGCGCCAAGGCGATCGACCACGTCAACGACAAGATCGAAGAGGCCAAGCTCTCCGGCCGCACGGTGACGGTGTGGCTCCTGGACGGCACCACGGGGACGTACCTCGCCGTCGTCCTCGCCGTCCTGCTGCTCTTCGGCGTCGTCTACGAGGTGCTGCCCACCGCCAAGTGGGGCCGCACCCTGGGCAAGAAGCTGTGCGGCCTGGAAGTGCGGGACATCGAGGGCCACGAGCCCCCTTCGTTCGGCCCGGCCCTGCGCCGCTGGCTCGTCTGGAGTGTCCCCGGTCTCCTCGGCATCGGCCTCGTGGGCATGGCGTGGTGCCTGTTCGACCGGCCGTGGCGCCAGTGCTGGCACGACAAGGCGGCGCACACGTTCGTGGCGGGCTGACGTCGGCGGGGCGGCTCCGCGCCCGCGCCGGTCTCATCCGCGCCGGTCTCATCCGCGCCGGTCTCATTCGTACGGCCGCGCACCGGATGCGAGGCGGTCGGGGCCGCGATCCACTCGGCGCATGAGCACCGAACCGCCCCCCGGCTCCGGACCGCAGCCCCCTCCCCCGGGAGGTCGGCAGCCACCCCAGGGCGACGGCCCACGGGGCGACGACGCGCGGGTCGGCGACGGGCAGGGCGGCGGAGCGTGGGGCGGCGGCCAGGGAGGCGGACGGTCCGGCGGCTCCCCGTACTCCGACGATCCGTCGGCAGGCATGCCCCCGCCCCCGGGCGAGCAGCCCCCGCCGCCCGGCGAGCAGCCGCCCCCTGGCGGCGGGCCCCAGGGCGGCGGGCCGTACGGCGGTGGTCCGCAGGGCGGCGGGGGCCCCTACGGCCCGCAGGGCGGTGGTTACGGTGGCGGTCCCTACGGCCGTGATCCGCTCGCCGGAATGCCCCCGCTCGCCGACAGCGGCAAACGCACCCTCGCCCGGATCGTCGACCTGATCCTGGTCGGCATCGTCGTCACCCTGATCACCTGGGCGCTGCGGGTCAACGAGTACGCGGTCAACGCCGAGAACGTGCAGGTCGGCAAGTCCGTGGCGCAGTCGGTGGTCGGCGTGGTGCTCTACATGGCCTACGACACCTTCATGATCTCCCGATACGGGCAGACCCTGGGCAAGAAGTGGCTGGGCATGCGGGTGGCCAACCTCGACGACGGCTCCACCCCGTCCGTCCCGACCGCGCTGGGACGCGCGGCGGTGCTCTGGGTCCCCTTCTGGTTCTGCTGCGCCTGCCTGTGGCTGGCGATCAGCGGCGGCTGGAGCTTCTTCGACCGCCCCTACAAGCAGGGCCTGCACGACAAGGCGGCCAAGACCGTGGTGGTCAGCACCGGTTGACCCCTGCCCGGGGCGGCGAGGAGGTCACGAGCCGTCGGCCCCGTACAGGCTCGTCAGGGAGCCGTCGGCCCCCGTACCGGCTCGTCAGGGAGCCGTCGGCCCCCGTACCGGCTCGTCAGGGAGCCGTCGGCCCGCGTACCGGCTCGACTCCGGCCGGGACGGGCTCCCGGTGTGTCCGGGCCCGCACCCGCGTCTGCCCGGCGTCGGCCGTCCGGGCGCGGGCCGGCTCGGCCGTGCCCACCTTCGGCATCGGCACCGTCATGGCGACCAGGAGCCCCAGCGCGAGTGCCGCGAGGGCGATGACCACGATCCCCGGGCCCGAACTCGTCCGGGACAGCAGCAGCATGGCGAGCGTCGAGAGGATCACGGTGCAGGAACCGTAGGCGAGCTGTGCGGCGGTGGGACGAGGCATGGCAATCGGTCCTCGGAAGTGGGGGTCTCCCCCCGTGCCTCTCGCTGCGGGGGAGGGTGCGGACAGGGATCTGGAGGTGTGACGCAGGTGTCGGCCTGGCTTTCCACCGGTTTCCGGGCGGTTCGCCAATCGACTCTATTCGCCTGTGTGCCCGAGTGGAACCGCTGGTAAGCACGACCTAACCCATGGTGCCGGTGCACGGGGGGCGCACGGAGTCATGCGGTCCACGGAGTGGACGGGCGTACGCGCCCGGAGGGGCCGTTCGGCCCTGGCCCGCCCGTGTCCGCGAAGCGAACGCCCGCTCCGCACAATGCACTTGACGGGGTCAAGTCAAGATCTGTCTTTTCCTGCGAACGTCCAGTCGAATGACGTCACTTGACTACACGCGTTCATCGTGCGCGGACCTTTCCATGGCCCATGACCCCCCTTCCGCGCGCATGGACGCGGCAGGGGAGGACCACAAGTGACCAGTGGACGCTGGACGTTCAGAACGGCCGCGATCGGTGTCGCGCTCGCGGCGGCCACCGCCACGTTCTCGACGTTCGCCGTGGCGGAGGCCGGGACGACGGCCGACTCCGCCGCCGTGACCCGGCACGACCCGCAGCCGGTCGAGCAGCACGCACACAGGGCACCGACGCGATCTGGGCCCACCGCTGGTACGCCTTCGGCAGCGACGCCGGCTCCACCGGCCCCGAGTACAACAAGCTCGGCGGCGCACAGATCGGCGACACCGGCATCGGGGTCGGCGACTACACCATCCAGCCGGAGAACGGCGGCCTCGGCGTCTTCGCCCACGAGTACGGCCACGACCTCGGGCTGCCGGACGAGTACGACACCGCCGGCGGCGAGAACCCCACCGGCTTCTGGACGCTGATGTCCTCCGGCTCCTGGCTCGGCCGCGGCAAGGACGCCATCGGCGACCTGCCGGGCGACATGAACGCCTGGGACAAGCTGCAACTGGGCTGGCTCGACTACGACATCGCCAAGGCCGGCGTGAGCTCCTCGCACAAGCTGGGCCCCTCCGAGTACAACACCAAGGACCCGCAGGCCGTGGTGGTCTCCCTGCCCGCCAAGCCGGTCACCACCCAGATCGTGACCCCGCCCCAGGGCGCCACCCAGTGGTGGAGCGGCAGCGGCCACTACCTGAAGAACACCCTGACCCGGTCCGTGGACCTCACCGGCAAGAAGTCGGCCGCCCTCACCCTCGACGGCTGGTACGACATCGAGGCCAACTACGACTTCCTCTACACCGAGGTCTCCACCGACGGCGGCGCCAACTTCACCGCCCTGGACGGCACGGTGGACGGCCGGCCGATCCCGCGCGACGGCAGCAACAAGCCGGCCCTGCACGGCTCGGTCGACGGCTGGAAGAAGCTGTCGTACTCCCTCGACGCCTACGCGGGCCAGGAGATCCAGCTCCGCTTCCGCTACCAGACCGACGGCGGGGTGGCGCTGAAGGGCTTCGCCGCGGACGAGGTCACGCTGACCGCGGACGGCTCGGTGCTCTTCGCGGACGACGCCGAGACCGCGGACCCGGCGTGGACGGCGAACGGCTTCTCCCGCATCGGCGAGTCCTTCACCAAGGACTACAAGCAGTACTACATCGCCGAGAACCGCCAGTACGTGTCGTACGACACCACGCTGGAGACCGGCCCGTACAACTTCGGCTTCGCCGACCGTCCGGACTGGGTGGAGCACTTCCCGTACCAGAACGGCCTGCTGATCTGGAAGTGGGACACCTCCCAGGCCGACAACAACACCAGCAAGCACCCGGGCACCGGCCGGATCCTCCCGGTCGACTCGCACCCGGACGCACTGAAGTGGTCGGACGGCACGCTGATGCGCAACCGCATCCAGACCTACGACTCGACGTTCAGCCTGTACAGCACGGACGGCATCACGCTGCACAAGGCGGGCGTGCCGACCAGGATCAAGTCGTCGCAGGGGGTGTCGGTCTTCAACGACCGCACCAACACCTACTACGACCCCGCGAACCCGGCCGGCGGTGTCAAGATCACTGACACCAACACCAAGATCAAGATCACCAAGGAGGCCAAGGACGGCTCCTCGATCGAGATCGAGATCGGCAGCGCGCTGAAGTAATCGGTATTTACGCAGGTCAGAAGCACATCGGCGGCAACCCTCTGGCGGGTTGCCGCCGATCGTGTTTAGGTGCGTCCTGTGACCCGCTTATTGACACCGACCGGAACGGGGGAGTGACCGCATGGCCGCAGGAGGTTTCTGCAAGCTGCCGAACGGCACCGTGGTGGTGGCGCTGAACCTGCCCAGCCCCGCCCTCGACGGCACCGGCGGCGTGCGCGTGCTCGTCCACGCGCACAACCGCGCCCGGGCCCTGACCCGGCTGCGCAACCTGGGCCTGCGCGCGGTCTACCTGCGGGGCAACGCGGCTCCGCCGACCCCGGACGAGGTCACCGCGGTCCTGCACCACCCCGACGGCCTGATATGGCGCACGTCACCCGGCGACACGGTCGGCGCCCCGGAGCTGTGGCACCCGATCAGAGCCCTGCTGCGCAGACCGGCCACACACCGGCAGGCGTCGTGACGGCGCGCTCCGGACACGGCCCGGACAGGCCCGGGGCACGACCTGGGGGCCGGCTGGGGCCTTTCGTTCGGATCGTGCCGGCTCGCGGGCACTGGTGCCGCTCCCCCAAGCTCTTCGACCAGGGGGACCCGCAGCCGCGTTGTCGTCGGTCGGCAGGGCTCCGCCCTGCCGCCCTCCTCCGCCTTGCGATCCACGGAAGACCCTAGGGCGCGTTTCGAAAGTCCCGCCTGCCCCGCGACGCCTGGCACGGCGCCTCGCCGCGTTGTCGGGATCGCCCGCGTACGCCCACCGCAGAGGCCAGCCGTCGTCCACGACGCAGCGGGCCAGGCGCAGGCGTCCGGTCTCGGTCAGCGGTGCGTTACGGTGCGGCATGAGGGCCTTTCTGGTCGCCGGTGCAGATGTGGCAATCCACACCGAGCCAGAGGGCCCTCACCCATTTCAAGATCACACGTCAGTGATCGCTGTCACCAACCTCCGTGGACAGAACACCTAGGCGACGACCGGCTTGCCCGTGAGTTCCACGCCCGCCTGCCGCAGCTCCTCCAGCGCCCGTTCGGTGGTCGCCTGGGCCACCCCGGCGGTGAGGTCCAGCAGCACCTGGGTGCGGAAGCCCTCCTTCACGGCGTCCAGGGCGGTGGCGCGCACGCAGTGGTCCGTGGCGATCCCGACCACGTCCACCTCGTCGATCTGCCGGGCCTTGAGCCAGCCGGCCAGCGGCTCGCCGTTCTCGTCGGTGCCCTCGAAGCCGCTGTAGGCCGCGGAGTAGGCGCCCTTGTCGAAGACCGCGTCGACGGCTCCGGAGGCGACGGCGGGGGCGAAGTTGGGATGGAAGCCCACGCCCTCGGTGCCCGCGACGCAGTGCGCGGGCCAGGAGCGGACGAAGTCGGGGTTGTCGGCGAAGTGGCCGCCGGGCGCGATGTGGTGGTCCCGGGTCGCCACCACGTGCCGGTAGCCCGCGGGCGCCTGCCCGACGAGCTCGGTGATGGCGGCGGCGACGTCGGCGCCCCCGGCCACCGCGAGGCTGCCCCCCTCGCAGAAGTCGTTCTGCACATCGACGACGATCAAGGCGCGGCGCATGGTCGGTGTCCTTCGGCTGTCGGATCGGTGGGCGGAGGGGGCGCGGGTCCGGTCATGAGGCCACGGGCCCAGGGACTCCGCCACTCGGACGGGAGGGGACTTTCGGGGGCGTACCGAAGCGGGGGCACGGGCTTTAGCTACCCGAGCCTCCGTGGACGTACTCCGTCGGAAGGACGGGTTCCCCTCGGGAGAGCTGGGTCGCCGACAGCGGCAGGTTGGCGCGGGCGCCCGCGTGCCGCTCCCGGGCGGCGTCCAGCGGCTCGCGGGCGACCACCTCGCCGCCCTTGACCAGCTCCACCAGGAGCTGCCGACCGTCCAGTCCGTCCGGCACCGGACCGGTGCCCACGACCTCGGCCTCCGCGACCCCGTGCGCGTCCAGCCGGCGCGCCGCCCACTTGCGGCCGCCGATGGAGGTCTTGCCGCCGGTGGACTTCTTCGCCACCGGCACCAGCGGCGCCCCGGCGTCGGTGGTCTCGGCGCGCGCGACCAGCTTGTACACCATGGAAGCCGTCGGGTGGCCGGAGCCGGTGACCAGTTGCGTGCCGACGCCGTAGGCGTCCACGGGCGCCGCCGCCAGCGAGGCGATGGCGTACTCGTCCAGGTCCGAGGTGACGATGATCTTCGTGTCCCGGGCGCCCAGCTCGTCGAGCTGCTGGCGCACCCGGTGCGCGACCAGCAGCAGGTCCCCGGAGTCGATGCGCACCGAGCCCAGCTCGGGCCCGGCGATCTCGACGGCCGTACGGACCGCCTCGGCCACGTCGTAGGTGTCCACCAGCAGTGTGGTGTCCCGGCCGAGGGAGTCGACCTGCGCCTGGAATGCGTCCCGCTCGCGGTCGTGCAGCAGGGTGAAGGCGTGGGCGGAGGTGCCCACCGTCGGGATGTTGTAGCGGAAGCCGGCGGCCAGGTCGGAGGTGGAGGTGAAGCCGCCGACGTAGGCGGCCCGGGAGGCGGCGACCGCGGCCAGCTCGTGGGTGCGGCGGGCGCCCATCTCGATCAGCGGGCGGTCGCCCGCGGCCGAGGCCATCCGGGAGGCGGCGGCCGCGATCGCCGAGTCGTGGTTGAGGATCGACAGGATCACGGTCTCCAGCAGCACGCACTCGCCGAACGACCCCTCCACCCGCATGATCGGCGAGCCCGGGAAGTACACCTCACCCTCGGGGTAGCCCCAGATGTCCCCGCCGAACCGGTAGTCGGCGAGCCATTCCAGGGTCGGCTCGTCCACCACCTGGCGCTCGCGCAGGAAAGCGAGGACGCCCGCGTCGAAGCGGAAGTTCTCCACCGCGTCCAGCACCCGCCCGGTGCCGCCCACGACCCCGTAGCGGCGCCCGTCGGGCAGCCGCCGGGTGAAGACCTCGAAGACGCTGCGCCGCCCGGCTGTCCCGGCCTTCAGAGCGGCCTGGAGCATCGTCAGCTCGTAGTGATCGGTGAACAGAGCCGTCGAGGGAACGTCCACCGGCAGCCCAAGGTCCGCAACGCCCACCGAAGCTCTCCTAGACAAGTCGTGCGGGTGCCCCCGGCGTCGGCCGGGGGTCCGGGGACCGTCCCCGGATGATGCCTGGCGAAGAATCGTACTCCCATTTCGTCAGACTGACGATTTGGCCCTCGGCTTATGCGAGTACCCCCTCGGGATGGCAGCATGGGCCGTGTGACGGCAGCCGCACCCATCGAGATCGAGAAGACCGAGTCGGCGGAGGAGGTATTCGCCGTACCCGAGCCCGACGTGCCCTGGGTGACGATCGTCCACAACGACCCCGTCAATCTCATGAGCTATGTGACGTACGTCTTCCAGACGTACTTCGGCTACTCCAAGGACAAGGCCACCAAGCTCATGCTCGACGTCCACCACAAAGGCCGGGCGATCGTCTCCAGCGGAACCCGCGAGGAGATGGAACGGGACGTGCAGGCCATGCACGGCTATGGTCTGTGGGCCACCCTGCAGCAGGACCGGAAGTAGCGAACTCCCTTCATGCCCGGAACCTTTGAACCGCTCCCCGGCGGCGGCGCGTCCGTCGCCCTCGACGACGTCGAGATCTCCATCATCCGCTCGCTGGCCGTGCAGCTGCTCGAGCTGATCGGACCCGGTCCCGCCGAGGACACCCCCGCCGACCCGCTCGCCGAGCTGTTCGCCGAGGGCCCGAGCGAACCGCCCTCCGACCCCGTCCTCAAGCGGCTCTTCCCGGACGCCTACCGCGACCCCGAGCAGACTCCCGGCAACCCGCAGGAGGCCGCCGAGCAGCGCGCCCACTCCGCCGAGTTCCGCCGCTACACCGAGAACGACCTGCGGGCCGGCAAGCGCGAGAACGCCCTCGCGGTGATCCACTCGCTCAACGCGCTCGCCCCGGGCGAAGGCGGCCTGGCGGTGCTGGAGCTGACGCCGGCCGAGTCCCGGCGGTGGCTCGGCGCGCTCAACGACCTGCGGCTGGCCATCGGCTCCCGGCTGGAGATCACCGACGAGGACGACACGGACGACTTCTACCGCCTGCCGGACGAGGATCCGCGCAAGCCGATGGTGATGGCCTACCTGTGGCTGGGCGGGCTCCAGGAGACCCTCGTCTCCACTCTCATGCCGTAGCCCCGCGCCTCTCATGCCGTAGCCCCATGCCGTGATCCATCCGGCTCATGCCGTGATCCACCCGGCTCATGCCGTGATCCATCCGGCTCATGCCGTGATCCACCCGGCTCATGCCGTGATCCACCCGGCTCATGCCGTGATCCACCCGGTACGTCCGGATTCCGCGTTCGCTCAGGGGACGCTCAAATCCGGATAACGATCAGGTCACCGCGGCGGCCGGGTATGGGTGCGCTCTGCGTGCTTCGTCCGCTTCTTCCCGTGGGATGCATCACACAGCTCGCCGTCGATCAGTGTTGCGGCCGTGATAAATCTTCACGACCGCCCGGCGGACACCACCCATGTCCGGCCGGGTGCGCCACCGAGCCGGCAACCACCGGCCAGGCACAGCGGATCCGGGGAGACCCGGCACGCGCTCCATCAATCCGGGGGGATCGAAACCCGATCCGGGGCCGACCGAAGGGCCCGGGTCGGCATGGAGAAAGGCGCACACCACATGACCTCACCGCAGGTCACGGAAACCCCCGAAGAGGGGTACGAGCGAGGGCTCGGCAGCCGCCAGGTCCAGATGATCGCCATCGGCGGCGCCATCGGCGTCGGCCTCTTCCTGGGCGCGGGGGCGAACATCGCCAAGGCCGGACCCAGCCTCATCGTCATGTACGCCCTCGCAGGCCTGATCATCTTCTTCATCATGCGGGCGCTCGGCGAACTCCTGCTCTACCGCCCCGTCTCCGGCTCCTTCGCGGAGTACTCCCGCGAGTTCCTCGGCCCGTTCTTCGGCTTCTTCACCGGCTGGACGTACTGGCTGATGTGGGTGGTGACCGGAATGGCCGAGCTCACGGCCGCCGCGATCTACGTCCACTACTGGTTCCCGGCCATCCCGCAGTGGGTGACCGCGCTGGTGTTCCTGGTCGTCCTGTTCGTGGCCAACCTGATCTCCGTGAAGCTCTTCGGCGAGATCGAGTTCTGGTTCTCGATGGTCAAGGTCACCGCCCTCATCGGCATGATCGTGATCGGTCTGGGCGTCCTCACCTTCGGCTTCAGCGCCGCCGGTGACACCGCCACCGTCACCAACCTCTGGGAGTTCGACGGCTTCTTCCCCAAGGGCATCGGATCCTCCCTGATGACCCTCCAGGGCGTGATGTTCGCCTACCTCGCCGTCGAACTGGTCGGCGTCACCGCGGGCGAGTCCGAGAACCCGGAGAAGACCCTCCCCAAGGCGATCAACACCCTGCCCTGGCGGATCGCCCTGTTCTACGTCGGCGCCCTCACCGTCATCCTGTGCGTGGTGAAGTGGACCGAGTTCGCCCCGGGCGTCAGCCCCTTCGTGAAGGCGTTCGCGGTCATCGGCATCCCGGCCGGCGCGGGCATCGTGAACTTCGTGGTGCTCACCGCGGCCCTGTCCTCCTGCAACTCCGGCATGTACTCCACCGGCCGCATGCTGCGCACCCTCGCGGACAACGGCGAGGCCCCCCGGTTCTTCAGCCGCCTGTCGAGCTCGAAGACCCCGGCGCTCGGCATCACCGTCTCCGTCGCCTTCATGGGCATCGGCGTGGTGCTGAACTACGTCGTCCCGGAGAAGGCCTTCGGCTACGTCACCTCCGTCGCCACCGCGGCCGGCATCTGGACCTGGCTGATGATCCTGATCAGCCACGTCCTGTACCGCCGGGGCGTCGAGGCGGGCCGGCTGCGCGCCTCTTCCTTCCCGGCTCCCGGCGGCGCCAAGTGCTCCTACGTCGCCATCGCGTTCCTGCTCTTCGTCACCGGCCTGATCGCGTACGACGCCGACTCCCGCGTCTGCCTGTACGTGATGGCCGGGTGGGCCGCCGCCCTGGCCATCGGCTGGGCGGTCCTCAAGACCCGCAACCCGCAGGTCGCCGACCGCCGCGAGCCGCAGCTCGAGAAGGTCGGCTGACCCCGCGGCGCTCCAGGACCGGACGTCCGGCGGGAGCGGGCACCCAAGGGCGCCCGCTCCCGCGGCCGCTCAGGACGTCCGCAATGTGGGCCGTTCCGTACCGAACTCCGGTACGGAACGGCCCGCCTGTCTATGCTGGCCGCCATGCTGACCCTTACCCAGGCCCTCTACGACCAGATCGTCGCCCACGCCCGCAAGGACCACCCCGACGAGGCGTGCGGCGTCGTGGCCGGCCCCGTGGGCTCCGGCCGGCCCGAGCGGTTCATCCCCATGGTGAACGCGGCCCGCTCGCCCACCTTCTACGAGTTCGGCTCGCAGGACCTGCTCAAGCTCTACCGGGAGATGGACGACCGGGACGAGGAGCCGGTGATCGTCTACCACTCGCACACCGCGACCGAGGCCTACCCCTCCCGCACCGACATCAGCTACGCCAACGAGCCGGGCGCGCACTACGTCCTGGTCTCCACGGCCGACACCGACGGGCTCGGCGAGTTCCAGTTCCGGTCGTTCCGCATCGTGGAGGGCGAGGTCACGGAGGAGGAGGTCAAGGTGGTGGAGGCGTACTGAGCGCGGAACGTCTCGTGAAGTGGATGGGAACTGTCCGAGTTCCGAGATCACACTCCGGATCCCGGACCGGGAATCGATACGATGACCGCATGGTTCTCCACGACGTGAGCGAGAAGACGCCGGGCATGCTGCTCGTGGCGCGGCTGCACGTCGACCTGTGCAGGCTGAACAGCGCCATCTGTTGACGTTCCGCGCCGCCGCACGGCCGTGAGGGCCGCGGCGCGCCCCCAGTGCCGAAAGCCTGGGGGTACCCCCCACCGTGCGCCCGGCCGCGTCCGAGCCGGGGTCCACCCCGACGACATCCTTACCGACAGGAGCCCGCAACCATGGCCATCGAGGTCCGCATCCCCACCATCCTCCGCCAGTACACCGACGGCCAGAAGGCCGTGGACGGCAACGGGGAGACCCTCGCCGAGCTCTTCGCCGACCTCGAGACCCGGCACCCGGGCATCCAGGCCCGCATCGTGGACGGCGAGCAGCTGCGCCGCTTCGTCAACGTCTACCTGAACGACGAGGACGTGCGCTTCCTGGACGGCATCTCCACCAAGCTCGCCGACGGCGACAACGTGACGATCCTGCCGGCCGTCGCCGGCGGCATGCGCTGATCGGTCGCTGATCAGCGATGCGTTACGACTCCCCGCTGGCGGCGGTGGGCAACACCCCGCTGGTGTGCCTGCCGCGGCTGTCGCCGTCGGCCGACGTCCGTATCTGGGCGAAGCTGGAGGACCGCAACCCGACCGGCTCGATCAAGGACCGGCCTGCCCTGCACATGATCGAGCAGGCGGAGAAGGACGGCCGGCTCACCCCGGGCTGCACGATCCTCGAACCCACCTCCGGCAACACCGGCATCTCGCTGGCCATGGCGGCCAAGCTCAAGGGCTACCGCATGGTGTGCGTGATGCCCGAGAACACCTCGCGGGAGCGCCGGGACCTGCTCGGCATGTGGGGAGCGGAGATCATCTCCTCCCCGGCCGCGGGCGGCTCCAACACCGCCGTGCGCGTCGCCAAGGAACTGGCCGCCGAGCACCCGGACTGGGTGATGCTCTACCAGTACGGCAACCCGGACAACGCCGGTGCCCACTACGCCACCACCGGCCCCGAGATCCTCGCCGACCTGCCCTCCATCACGCACTTCGTCGCGGGCCTCGGCACCACGGGCACCCTCATGGGCGTCGGCCGCTACCTGCGCGAGCACCAGCCGGACGTGAAGATCGTCGCCGCCGAGCCACGCTACGACGACCTCGTGTACGGACTGCGCAACCTCGACGAGGGCTTCGTCCCCGAGCTCTACGACGCCTCCGTCCTCACCAACCGCTACTCGGTCGGCTCGGCCGACGCGGTCACCCGCACCCGTGAACTCCTCCAGCAGGAGGGCATCTTCGCGGGCGTCTCCACCGGCGCCGCCCTGCACGCGGCGATCGGCGTCGGGAAGAAGGCGCTGAAGGCGGGCGAGAGCGCCGACATCGTGTTCATCGTCGCCGACGGCGGCTGGAAGTACCTCTCCACCGGCGTCTACACCGCGGCCACCACCGAGGAGGCCATCGAGACCCTCCAGGGCCAGCTCTGGGCGTAGGGCCTGCCGCCCACCGCCATGTCCGCACGCGGGGCCCCGGCCGTCGTATCGGCCGGGGCCCCGGCGTGCGTGGGGGACGGGATCCTGATGTGCTGGAGGAACGTCACACCGGCAGAAGGACAGGGCACGGCACCCCGGGCACAGCAGAAAGGCGGCCGCCCCCATGCGCCGTTCGACGCTTCACGCCACCACCGTCACCGCCGCGGCGGCGACCCTGCTCCTCGTCGGCTGCGGCGCACAGCACGACGGCGCGGGCTCCGGCAAGGACGGCGCGCTCTCCCCGCCGACGACCGCGCCCGCATCCCCGCCCGGGTCCGCCTCAGCGTCCGGGTCCGCACCCTTGCCGGGATCCGCCTCCCCCTCCGGGACCGCCCCGGCCTCCTCCGCCCGCCCCGCCCCCGGCTGCACGGACCGCGCCGAACTCACCGCCGCCGACTCCGGGCGCGCCCTCTGCCTGACCGTCGGCGGACAGGTGCGGCTCACCCTGGACGGCACCAAGGACCGCCCCTGGACACCGGTCAGGTCCAGCGGCACCGCGCTGCGGGCGACCAACGCCGGCATCGTGATCCTGCCGGGCGACGCCGTCGCCGCCTTCGACGCCGTCACGCCCGGAACGGCCCGGCTCACCTCCGCCCGCCCGCTGTGCGCGGCGGGCCCCGGCCGGATCGCATGCCAGGGCATCCAGCAGTGGACGGTCACCGTGCGGGTGACAGGGCCATGAGCGCGACGCGCCTCGGCGCACATACACGGCAGCGCCGTGCCCGCCTCGCTCAGCCGGGTCGTGCCCGCCTCGCTCAGCCGGGTCGTGCCCGCCTCGCTCAGCCGGGTCGTGCCCGCCTCGCTCAGCCGGGCCGTGCCCGCCTCGCTCAGCCGGGCCGTGCCCGCCTCGCTCAGCCGGGCCGTGCCCGCCTCGCTCAGCCGGGCCGTGCCCGCCTCGCTCAGCCGGCCAGATACCGCACCTGGTCCCAGAGCACCGGGTCCACGACCCCCACCCGGCGGCGGAAGTCCCACACCGGCACCTCCCGGACCTCGTCGGTCTCCAGGAAGCTGGCCCGCCCCTGCGCGTCCCCCACCGAGCCGGGCGGCAGCGGGATCACTCCGGAGCGCTCGTCGTGGTATCTGCTGGTGATCTCCGCGACCCTGGCGCGCTTGCCGTGCACCGCCAGCACCAGACAGGGCCGGTCCTTCGTCCCCGGCCCCTCGCCGTGGGGCACGCTGGCCCACCAGATCTCCGCGGGCTGCGGACGCGCCGCGGCACGGCGGCCGGCCGGGCGGCCGGGACGCAGCTTGCCTCTCGGGGGCCGGCGGCCCCGCCCCCAGCCGTCGACGAGCGTGGCGACGAGCGCGAGCAGCACCACCGCCGCGAGCGCCAGCCACCAGGACGTGTCCACAACCATGACGTTACCGGCGTGCGATCCACGGTGCGCGCCCTTCAATTCCCCCAATGCGCCCCAGGTCCAGCCGAACCGGTGACACCACAGGTGAGTTCGCCCACAACAGCCCTTGCCGGAGCAGCGACCGGACGTATCGCGCCTTACGCTCGACGGACCGCACGACCCCCGTCACCTTCCTCTTTGAAGTTTCCCGCCAGCGGAGGTTTCTGCTTCATGAAGCTCACCGTCGTCGGCTGCTCGGGGTCGTTCCCGTCCGCGGAATCGGCCTGCTCGAGCTACCTCGTCGAGGCCGACGGCTTCCGGCTGCTTCTCGACCTGGGCAACGGCGCCCTGGGCGAGTTGCAGCGCCACTGCGGTCTCTACGACCTCGACGCCATCTTTCTGAGTCATCTGCACGCCGACCACTGCATCGACATGCTCGGCTACTTCGTCGCGCGCTACTACCGGTACGACGGAGGCCGTTGCGACCCCATCCCGGTGTACGGGCCCGAGGGCACCGAGCACCGGCTCACCACCGCCTACGCCGACACCCCCACGGCGTCCTCGATGAGCGAGGTCTTCGACTTCCACACGGTCAAGCCCGGCACCTTCGAGATCGGCCCCTTCACCGTGCACACCGAGCGGGTGGCCCACCCCGTGGAGGCCTACGCCATACGCATCGAGCACGGCGGGCGCGCGCTGACGTACTCCGGGGACACCGGGGTGAGCGAGGCGCTGGAGGAACTCGCCCGGGACAGCGACCTCTTCCTGTGCGAGGCCGCCTTCACGGACGGCAAGGAGAACATCCCCGATCTGCACCTCAACGGCCGCGAGGCAGGTGAGGCCGCCGCGCGCGCCCGAGTCCGCCGCCTGGTCCTCACCCACATCCCCCCGTGGACCGACCCGCAGATCAACCTCGCCGACGCCCGCGCGGCCTACGCCGGCCCGGTGGAGCTCGCGGCGCGCGGAGCGTCGTACGACATCTAGGCCCAGGACAGCAGGTCCAGGAGACGAAAGGCCCCCGGAGTCATGGAACTCCGGGGGTCCTCTGACGTCGTGACCGGGCTCACGCCTTGGTGAGTTCCTCGGTCTCCTCCTGGGGCTCGCGGCCTGGGGTGGGGAGATTGAACTTGATGATGGCGAAGCGGAACACGGTGTAGTAGATCACCGCGAATACCAGGCCGATCGGGATGATCATCCATGGCTTGGTCGCCAGGTTCCAGTTGAGGGCGTAGTCGATGAAGCCGGCGGAGAAGGTGAAGCCGGCGTGAACGCCGAACGCCCAGGTGATCGCCATGGACACGGCGGTCAGCACCGCGTGGATCGCGTAGAGCACCGGCGCGATGAACATGAACGCGAACTCGATCGGCTCGGTCACGCCGGTCACGAAGGAGGTCAGCGCGAGCGAGACCATCATGCCCGTCACGACCTTGCGCCGCTCGGGACGGGCGCAGTGGGCGATCGCGAGGGCGGCGGCCGGCAGACCGAACATCATGATCGGGAAGAAGCCCGACATGAACTGACCGGCGGTCGGATCACCGGCGAAGAAGCGGTTGAGGTCGCCGTGGACCATGTCACCGGACGCGTTCTTGAAGTCGCCGATCTGGAACCAGGAGACCGTGTTGACGAACTGGTGCATGCCGACCGGGATCAGCGCGCGGTTGATCAGACCGAACAGACCGGCACCGAGAGCGCCGAGGCCGGTGATCCACTCGCCGAAGCTGGAGATCCCCTCACCGATCGGCTTCCAGACCAGGCCGAAGAAGACGCCCATCGCGGTGCCGACGAAGGCCATGATGATCGGCACCAGCCGGCGGCCGTTGAAGAAGCCGAGCCAGTCCACGAGCTTCTTGCGGTGGTAGCGCTGCCACAGCACCGCCGACAGCAGACCCATGAGGATGCCGCCGAGCACCCCGGGGTTGTTGTAGGTGGCCTCGACTACCTTCCCGCCCTCGATGTGCTGCTCGGTCAGCGGGAAGGCCTTCAGGACGTTGCTGTAGACCAGGAAACCGACCAGTGCGGCCAGCGCGGTGGAGCCGTCCGACTTCTTGGCGAAGCCGATCGCCACACCGAGGCAGAACAGCATCGGCAGGTTGTCGAAGATCGCGCCGCCGGCCGTGGCGAACACCGCCGTGACCTTGTCGGGCAGGTGCAGCTTGTCGTGCAGGTCTTGCTGGCCCAGACGCAGCAGGATGCCCGCGGCCGGCAGCACGGCGATCGGCAGCTGAAGGCTGCGGCCGATCTTCTGAAGGCCCTGGAGCAGGCCCGATCCCCATTTCTTCGAGGGTGCCGCCGTCGACGTGGCGGTGGCGGTGGTCATGACGTCCTCCATCGGGTGGTGGTCTACACCACTCAGTGGTGTAGACCTGTTGTACACGATGAAGGGCGCCCGAGGAACCCGCGATTCCCGCGACCGAACCGCTACGCACCGTGTGGATCCGACTGAGAGTCGGTGATGTGGAGCGGGGAGCGTCTCCGCTCCCGTGCCGGCCCGCGGCCGATCCGGCGGTGCCGGGCCGCGTTTGGCCCCCGCGCCTACACTGGTGTAGACCAGTCGGCGACGGTTCCGCTGCCGTGAGCGCACCATTCTGCACCCATGGCGCGACCGCTCGCAAAGATGGGCAACCATGGGTTACTGCGACAAAGCGGATCGGATCAGGGAGAAGGAACATGGCCACCAAGGCTGAGAAGATCGTCGCCGGGCTGGGCGGCATCCAGAACATCGACGAGATCGAGGGCTGCATCACCCGGCTCCGCACCGAAGTGCACGACGCCTCCCTGGTCGACGAGGCCGCCCTCAAGGCCGCCGGCGCCCATGGCGTCGTCAAGATGGGCACCGCCATCCAGGTCGTCATCGGCACCGACGCCGACCCGATCGCCGCGGAGATCGAAGACATGTTTTGACCGCTCCCCTCCCTGAAGGAAAGGGGATTCCTGGCTCAGGCCGCCTCCTGGAGCAGCGCTCCAGGAGGTCGTGCGCCTTCGACGCCAGCCGGGTCCAGACCTGCCCGGACGAGCATCACGCGGGCGGAGTTCTTGTCGCGGGGACAGGCGGCTCCGCACGCGGTGCAGGTGTAGGTGCGTTCCGACAGCGGCACCGCCTGCTGCGGGCCGCAGAGCACGGCCGGCCCCTGCGGTCCGCCGCGGTTCACCTTCAAGGGGCTCTTCCCGATGCGGGAGGAGCCCTTTGCCCATGGGGGACTACGCTCGACGCCATGTCTCGTATCGACGGCCGCACCCCCGAACAACTCCGCCCGGTCACCATCGAACGCGGGTGGAGCAAGCACGCCGAGGGCTCCGTCCTCGTCTCCTTCGGCGACACCAAGGTCTTCTGCACCGCCTCCGTCACCGAAGGCGTCCCGCGCTGGCGCAAGGGCAGCGGCGAGGGCTGGGTCACCGCCGAGTACGCCATGCTGCCCCGCGCCACCAACACCCGCGGCGACCGCGAATCGGTCAAGGGCAGGATCGGCGGCCGCACCCATGAGATCTCCCGCCTCATCGGCCGCTCCCTGCGCTCGGTCGTCGACTACAAGGCACTCGGCGAGAACACCGTCGTCCTGGACTGCGACGTCCTCCAGGCCGACGGCGGCACCCGGACCGCGGCCATCACGGGTGCCTACGTGGCGCTGGCCGACGCCGTCGCCTGGGCCCGCGGCAAGAAGCTGATCAAGGCCGGCCGCCAGCCGCTCACCGGCACGGTCAGCGCCGTCTCGGTGGGCATCGTCGGCGGTGTGCCGCTGCTCGACCTCTGCTACGAGGAGGACGTCCGCGCCGAGACCGACATGAACGTCGTCTGCACCGGCGACGGCCGCTTCGTCGAGGTCCAGGGCACCGCGGAGGCCGAGCCCTTCGCGCGCGAGGAACTCAACAGCCTCCTCGACCTCGCCGTGGCCGGCTGCACCGAACTCGCGGCGATCCAGCGCACGGCACTCGAGACGGCCCTGGCGAAGTAGAGGAGCAGCCCGTCATGACCCGCTTGATCCTCGCCACCCGCAACGTCGGCAAGATCGTCGAACTCAGGGCGATCCTGGCCGACGCCGGCCTGCCCCACGAACTCGTGGGCACCGACGCCTACCCGGACGTCCCCGACGTCAAGGAGACCGGCGTCACCTTCGCCGAGAACGCCCTGCTGAAGGCCCACGCCCTGGCCCAGGCCACCGGCCTGCCCGCGGTCGCGGACGACTCCGGCCTCTGCGTCGACGTCCTCGGCGGCGCCCCCGGCATCTTCTCGGCCCGCTGGGCCGGTCGCCACGGCGACGACAAGGCCAACCTCGACCTGCTCCTGGCCCAGCTCGCGGACATCTCCGACGATCACAGGGCGGCCCACTTCGCCTGCGCGGCGGCGTTGGCGTTGCCGGACGGCCGGGAGCGGGTCGTCGAAGGCCAGTTGCGGGGCACTCTGCGCCACGAGTCCGCGGGTGCCAACGGCTTCGGCTACGACCCGATCCTCCAGCCCGACGGCGAGACCCGCACCTGCGCGGAGCTGACCCCGGACGAGAAGAACGCGATCAGCCACCGCGGCAAGGCGTTCCGCGCCCTGGTACCGGTGGTGCGGGAGTTGCTCGGATAGCCCGAGCAGGAGCTGGTGCGGCCGGAGGGACTCGAACCCTCACGGGAGTTACCCCACTGGGACCTAAACCCAGCGTGACTGCCAATTCCACCACGGCCGCCCGGTGCTGCCCGGCCATGCTACTGGCCGGGCGGCGCCCTCAGATGCCCAAGTCCTTGATGATCTTGGCCACGTGGCCCGTCGCCTTCACGTTGTAGAGGGCTCGTTCGACCTTGCCCTCCTCGTCGACGACGATCGTGGAGCGGATGACGCCGACGACGGTCTTGCCGTAGAGCTTCTTCTCGCCGAAGGCGCCGTAGGACTCCAGGACCTTCTTGTCCGGGTCGGCGAGCAGCGTGACCCTGAGGGACTCCTTGTCGCGGAACTTCGCCAGCTTCTCCGGCTTGTCGGGGGAGATGCCGATCACGTCGTACCCCGCGCCCGCCAGCAGGTCCAGGTTGTCGGTGAAGTCGCAGGCCTGCTTGGTGCAGCCGGGGGTGAGGGCGGCCGGGTAGAAGTAGACGATGACCTTCCGGCCCTTGTGGTCGGCCAGCGACACCTCCTTGCCGTCGGCGTCGGGGAGGGCGAAGGCGGGGGCCACGTCCCCGGGCTGGAGTCGCTCGGTCATCGAAGCTCGTCTCCTCGTGCGTGCGCATCGTGCGTGCGAATACCGTGTCGCTCCGAGGGTAACCGGGGGTGCCGACGGTGCGGTCGGAGCGAGAACTGACAGACTGTCCCGAACAGGCATCAGTTGACTTCGGAGGCGGCACGGTGGCGGACACCGCGGACACCAGAACCCCGGCTGAGATCGAGGCGGACATCAGGCGCCGCCGCGAGGTGCTGGCCGAGACGCTCGACGAGATCGGGGTGCGCGTGCACCCGAAGACCATCGTCGGGGACGCCAAGGCCAAGGTCGTCTCCAACATCGACCACACGCTCGGACGGGCCTACGTGCAGGTCAACCGAGTGGTGAGCGATGTGCGCGCGCAGTTCGTCGACGAGGAGGGCACCCCGCGCCTGGAGCGGGTCGTGCCGGTCGCGCTCGTCGCCGTCGGCCTGGTAGGACTGCTCGCTCTGGGCGCCCGCCGGCGCCGCCGCTGAGCGGCACGACGCCCCACCGCGTGACGACGTGCCGAAGGCAGGTAGGTTCGAGTCGTGAGCGCCAACAGAAATGAGCACAGCAGCCACCACGACAAGCTGCCCATCCGGATGCTGCACGACCGGGTGCTCGTCCGGCAGGACACGAGCGAGGGCGAGCGGCGTTCGGGCGGTGGCATCCTGATTCCCGCGACAGCGGCGGTGGGACGCCGGCTGGCCTGGGCCGAGGTCGTCGCGGTGGGGCAGAACGTGCGGACCGTCGAGCCGGGGGACCGGGTGTTGTTCGATCCGGAGGACCGTGCCGAGGTCGAGGTGCGCGGGGTCGCGTACGTGCTCATGCGCGAGCGTGATCTGCACGCGGTGGCCGCGGACCGGTTCGAGGGCTCGGAGGACTCCACCGGCCTGTATCTGTAGAAGTGCGAGGACGTCCTGCACGACGCTGCACGACCGCTTCGCAGACCGACCGCCGAGGGGCTGGTGACCATGGTCACCAGCCCCTTTGTCATTTCTTTGCTAGCCTCGGGTCCAACCCGACGAGACGCGCCGTACCGGGATGAACGCAAAGACGACGCACCCCCGTTCATGTCCTTACGTCGTCCCGGAGGTGCCCGTCATGGCCTGGGTCCTGCTCGTCCTCGCCGGTCTGCTGGAGGTGGGCTGGTCGATCGGGATGAAGTTCACCGACGGCTTCACCCGCCCCCTGCCCAGCGTGCTCACCGGCGCCGGGATCGTGACCAGCATGGTCCTGCTGTCGTACGCCGCCCGTTCCCTGCCCATCGGCACCGCCTACGGCGTGTGGGTGGGCATCGGGGCGGCCGGTGCGGCGGTGGTCGGCATGGTGGCGCTGGGGGAGCCGGCGACCGCCGCCCGGATCTTCTTCGTGAGTCTGCTACTGGTGGCTGTGGTGGGGCTCAAGGTCACGTCCGGCCACTGAACACCCCTTACAGGCCGGTGTTCGTGCCGCCGTCGCCCGAGGCACCGGCCCCCGTGCTCCCGCCCGCGTCGCCCGGGGTGCCGGTGTCGGCTCCGCCGGTCACGTCTCCCGGCGGGGTGCCTCCGACGTCCCCGGGCTCCCCGCCGGTGGGACCGCCCGGCGGGGTGCTGTCGGTCCCGCCGGTGGCGGGGTCGCCGCTGTTGGCGTCACCCGTGCCGCCGTCGCCCTGGCCCTGGCTCTGCCCCTGGTCCTGGCCCTGGTCCTGTCCGTGGTCCTGGCCGCCGGTGTCGGCGCCGGTCGTGCCGCCGTCGCTCTGGCCGCCGTCGCCCGGGTTCTCGGCGGGCTCCGAGGGCGGCGGCTGGATCTGGTCGGCACCCGGCTGGAGTTGGAGGTCGAAGTCGGTGACCAGGGTGTTCTTCAGGGCTTCCTGGGTGTACTGCGCCCAGATCTGGGCGGGTGGCCCGCCGCCGTTGACGCGGACCAGCCCCATGGCGCCGTAGAGCGACTTGTGATGGGCGGTGACCGGGTCCTGGCCCATGACCGAGACGACGGTGGCGAGGTCGGGGGTGTAGCCGGCGAACCAGGCCGCGGTGTCCTCCTCGGCGGTGCCGGTCTTGCCGGCGGCGGGCCGGCCGGCGCCCTGGGCGGCGGTGGCGGTGCCGTTCTGCACGACGCTGCGCAGTACCGCGGTGGTGGTGTCGGCGGCCTCGCGGCTGATCGGCTGGGACTCCGAGCGCTGGGGCAGTTCGACGGTGTCGGTGCCGTCCTTGGTGATCTTCTTGATCATCGTGTACGGGGCGTGCCGGCCGTGGTTGGCGAGCGTGGCGTAGGCCTGGGCCATGTCGACGACGCCGGCGCGGGCCACCCCGAGCGCGATGGACGGGGTGCCGGTCAACTCGGGGGTGTCGGCCGGCAGGCCGAGGGCGACGGCGGTGTCCTTGACCTTGTCGGAGCCGACGTCGACGGCCATCTGCGCGTACACCGCGTTGACGGACTTGTCCGTGGCCTCGCGGACGGTGATGTCCCCGTAGGACTGCTGGTCCTCGTTCTCGGGGGCGTAGGAGCCGCTCCAGCCCTGGACGGGGCGCTTGTTGGTGCCGTCGTAGTAGGTGTTCGGGGTGATCGGGCGGCCGTCCTGGGTCGCCGAGCCGTTCTGGACGGCGGAGGTGAACACGAACGGCTTGAAGGTGGAACCCACCTGGAAGTCCCGGCGGGTGGCGTTGTTGGTGTACTGCTTGACGTAGTCGATGCCGCCGTACATGGCCACGAGCTCGCCGGTCTTCGGGTCGATGGAGGCGGCGCCGGCCCGGACGTAGGTGTCGACCTTGCGGTTCTTCCGGTCGAGCTTGCTCATCACCTGGTCGTCCACGGCCTTGACCAGGGCGTCCTGCTTGTTCTTCTCCAGGGTCGTGGTGATCTGGTAGCCGCCCGCGGAGAGCTGGTCCTCGTCCAGGATCTTGTTCTTGGCCAGGTAGTCCTTCACCGCGCGGACGATGTAGCCGCGCTGCCCGGACATGCCCGTGGGGGCGGTGGCCTCCTTCGGCATCGGGAACTTCATCCCGGCCCGCTGTGAGGCGCTCAGCCAGCCCTTCTTGACCATGCCGTTCAGGACGTAGTTCCAGCGGGCCACGGCGGCGGACTTGTTCTCCGGGTGGGCGACGACGTCGTACTCGCTGGGCGCGTTGACCAGCGCGGCCAGGTAGGCGGCGCGGGCCGGGTCGAGGTCCTTGGCCTTGACGCCGTAGTACGCCTGGGCGGCGGCCTGGATGCCGTAGGCGTTGCGGCCGAAGTAGCTGGTGTTGAGGTAGCCCTCGAGGATGTCGTCCTTGGACTCGGTGCGGTCCAGCTTGATCGCGATGAAGAACTCCTTCACCTTGCGGGTGACGGTCTGCTCCTGGCCCAGGTAGTAGTTCTTCACGTACTGCTGGGTGATCGTCGAGCCGGACTGCTTGCCCTTGCCGGTGGCGGTGTTCCAGCCGGCGCGCAGCATCGCCTTGGGGTCGACGGCGGACTCGGTGTAGAAGTCGCGGTCCTCGGCGGCGAGCACGGCGTGCTGGGCGTCCTTGGAGACCTGGGCGAGCGTGACGTTCTCCCGGTTGATCTCGCCGTCGCGGGCGATCTCGGTGCCGTCGGCGTACAGGTAGACGTTGGCCTGTTTGACGGCCATGGCGTTGGCCGGCGGGATCTTCACCAGGGAGTAGCCGAGGAAGAACGCGCCGATGACCAGCAGCATGACGGTGAGGAAGCCGCCGAGCACCATCCGCCAGGTCGGTACGGCGCGGCGCCAGCCGGTGCGCCGGGGCCGTCCGGCCTTCTCGTCGCCCGTCTCGCTCTCCGCCCCGCTTCCCGCCCCGCTCCCCGTCTCGCTCTCCGTCCCGCCCCCGGTCCCGGGCGCCGCCGGTGGCTGGTGGTCGGCCCAGCCCTGGTTCCGCTGCTGCGGCTGCGGCTCGTCACTCATGTCGTGCTCGGACTCCTGTTTTCACGTCGTACGTCGCCGTACGTTTCACGTCGTACGTCCCCGTACGCCCTCATGCGCCTTCGGCGCCCCCAGATGAAGACTCTCGCAGCAACCGTTCCGTTCCCGGTCACGGGCACTTGTCCGGGCCGGAAAATGCGTGGCATGTCACGCCCGGGCGCATTAGGCTCCGGCGCTTTCGGTGTCGTGGCCTGGGAGGCGGTGCACGTGGGCGCTGGACGGTTGTACGGGGCCGTCGCGGCGGGGGGATTCAGACGGTACGCGACGTATCGGGCGGCGACGGCGGCCGGGGTGTTCACCAATACGGCATTCGGGCTGATCCTGGTGTACACGTACCTTGCGCTGTGGGATGTCCGGCCGCACCTGGGCGGTTACGACCAGGCACAGGCCGTGACGTACGTGTGGCTGGGGCAGGCGTTCCTGGCGGCGCTCGCGATCGGCGGGGGCGGCGTCGAGGACGAGTTGATGGAACGCATCCGTACGGGTGACATCGCCGTCGACCTCTACCGGCCGGCCGATCTCCAGCTGTGGTGGCTGTCGGCCGACGCGGGCCGGGCGTTGTTCCAGCTGGTGGGCCGGGGGGTGCTGCCCTTCGTGTTCGGGTCGCTGTTCTTCCCGGTGTACCTGCCCTCGGACCCGGTGACCTGGGCGGCGTTCCTCGGAGCGGTGCCGCTGGCGCTGCTGGTGGGCTTCGGGATCCGCTTCCTGGTGGCGCTGAGCGCGTTCTGGCTGCTGGACGGGGCGGGCGTGGTGCAGATGGCCTGGCTGGCCGGGTACTTCTGCTCGGGGATGCTGCTGCCGCTGAACGTCTTCCCGGGCGCGCTGGGCGAGGTGGTCCGGGCGCTGCCGTGGTCCTCGCTGCTCCAGGCCCCCGCCGACATCCTGCTGGGGCACGCGGACCCGCTGGACACGTACGTCTTCCAGGGGGCGTGGGCGGTGGCGCTGCTGGCGGCGGGGCGGCTGGTGCAGTCGGCGGCGACCCGGCGGGTGGTGGTGCAGGGTGGCTGAGCTCACCGCGGACCCGGCCGGCAACCGGCTGGTGGAGGGGCTGCGCGCCTACCGCCTGATCGCCGCGATGTGGATCCGCTCGACGATGGCCTACCGCGCCTCCTTCGTCATGACCACGGCCGGGAGCTTCGTCGCGACCGGGCTGGACTTCGTGGCGATCCTGCTGATGTTCTCCCGAGTGGACGCGCTCGGCGGCTACACGCTGCCCGAGATCGCCTTCCTGTACGGGCTGTCCGCCACCGCCTTCGGGCTCGCCGACCTGGCGATCGGCTCCATGGACCGGCTGGGGCGGCGGGTGCGCGACGGCACCCTCGACACGCTGCTGGTCCGGCCGGCGCCGGTGCTCGCGCAGGTGGCCGCCGACCGGTTCGCGCTGCGCCGGCTGGGCCGGGTGACGCAGGGGGCGCTGGTGCTGGGCTGGGCGATGGCCCGGCTCGACGTCGACTGGACGTTGCCGAAGCTGCTGCTGATGCCGGTCATGGTGGTCAGCGGCTGCGCGATCTTCTGCGCGGTGTTCGTGGCCGGGGCGGCCTTCCAGTTCGTGGCCCAGGACGCCTCGGAGGTGCAGAACGCGTTCACCTACGGCGGCACCACGCTGCTCCAGTACCCGCCGACGGTGTTCGCCAAGGAGCTGGTGCGCGGGGTGACGTTCGTCCTGCCGCTGGCCTTCGTCAACTGGCTGCCCGCGCTGTACGTGCTGGGGCGGCCGTATCCGCTCGGCCTGCCCGGCTGGACCGCGTTCGCGCCGCCGCTGGTCGCGGTGGCGTGCTGCGCGCTGGCGGGGGCGGCCTGGCGGGTGGGCCTGCGGTCGTATCGGAGTACCGGGAACTGACGGGAAATGAAGGGGAGAAGGGCGTACAGGGCGTATGGCGACGGCGATGGACGGTGTGGAGGGCAGGGACGGTGTGGACGGCGTGGACGACACGGACGGCGCGGGCGGTGGTTTCATCGCACTCGACCGGGTCGAGAAGGTCTTCGACGTACGGAAGAAGACCGGGTTCCTCAAGCGTGAGCGGCGGCAGGTGCGGGCGGTCGACTCGATCTCCTTCAGCGTGGCGCGCGGTGAGATGGTGGGCTACATCGGCCCGAACGGCGCGGGCAAGTCGACGACGATCAAGATGCTCACCGGCATCCTGACGCCCAGCGGCGGCCGGCTGCGGGTCGCCGGCATCGACCCCTCCCGCGAGCGGACCCGGCTCGCCCGGCGCATCGGGGTGGTGTTCGGGCAGCGTACGACCCTGTGGTGGGACCTGCCGCTGATCGACTCCTACCGGCTGATGCACCGCATGTACCGGATCCCCGAAGGCCGTTACCGCGACAACCTCGACCGCTGCATCGAACTCCTCGAACTCGGCGACCTGTTGGACGTGCCGGTACGGCAGCTCTCGCTGGGCCAGCGGATGCGCGGCGACATCGCCGCCGCCCTGCTGCACGACCCGGAGGTCCTCTACCTGGACGAGCCGACCATCGGCCTGGACGTCATCAGCAAGGCCAAGGTCCGTGAGTTCCTGCGCGACTTGAACGCCGAACGCGGCACGACGGTGCTGTTGACCACGCACGACCTCCAGGACATCGAGCAGCTGTGCTCGCGGGTGATGGTCATCGACCACGGGCGCCTGATGTACGACGGCCCGCTCACCGGCCTGCACGAGGCGGGCGAGAGCGAACGCACCCTGGTGGTCGACCTGGAGCGAGAGCTGCCGCCGATCGAGATTCCGTCCGCGCGCGTGGTGCGGGTCGAGGGGCCCCGGCAGTGGCTGGCCTTCCCGGCGGCCGAGTCGGCGGCGCCCCTGGTGGCGCGGATCGCGGCGGAGTACCCCCTGGTGGATCTGTCGGTGCGGGAGCCCGACATCGAGGCGGTCATCGCGAGGATGTACGCCGAGAAAGCGGTCTCGTAGGCTGCTGTCATGACGGAGGACCTGCCGGAGCTTCGCGCTTCCGACGCCGATCGTGAACGAGTCGCCGAGCAACTGCGGGACGCCCTCGCGGAGGGGCGGCTCGACATGACCGAGTTCGAGGAGCGGCTGGAGGCGGCGTACCGGGCGCGCACGTACGGCGAACTCGCGCCGCTCACCCGGGACCTGCCCGTGCCCGGGATGGTCGCCCCGGCGGTGAACATGGTCAAGCAGCCCGTGCAGGACGGCAGTTGGGCGTCGCGGGTGGTCGGCGGCGAGGGGTCCTCGTCGTGGGCCGTCGCCATCATGGGCGGGTTCGAGCGCAAGGGGCGCTGGACCGTGCCCAAGCGGTTCAACTGCTTCACCTTCTGGGGCGGCGGCGGCATCGACCTGCGCGACGCGGACTTCGCCGACCGCGAGGTCGTGATCAACTGTGTGGCGATCATGGGCGGGGTGGACGTGATCGTGCCGCCCGGCGTCGAGGTGGTGGTGCGCGGCATCGGCATCATGGGCGGCTTCGACCACCGAGAGGACGGCGTGCGGGGCGTGCCGGGGGCACCGCGCGTGATCGTGACCGGCGTGGCCTTCTGGGGCGGCGTGGGCGTCAGGCGAAAGATCACCGAAGCGGAACGGCGCCGCCTGAAGGAGCAGCGTCGCCAGGAGAGACTGGAGCGCAGGGAAGAACGCCGCAGGCTCGAGTAGCCCCGCGGCCCCCACCACTGCGCGCCCTACAGTTGCGCCTGCCCCGCCCCCTTCAGCAGCCTCAGCTCGAACACCTCGGCCATCTCCCGGTACCCCAGGTCACTGGGGTGCAGATGGTCCCCGCAGTCGTACTCGCCTCGCAGCCGCCGCGGATCGTAGGGGTCCCGCAGCGCCCTGTCGAAGTCGACCACGGCGTCGAACACCCGCCCGCCCCGGATCTCCGCGTTGACCCGCTGCCGTACCGCATCCCGGGCGGGTGTGTACCCGCGGTGCCCCCCGAACGGCATCAGCGTCGCCCCGACGACCTTCAGCCCGCGCGCGTGCGCCTGCCGCACCAGCGTGCGCAGTCCGCCGGTGATCCGCTCCGGGTCGGCGAGCAGCGGATCGCGCAGGATGTCGTTGACGCCGAGGTCGACGACGACGACCTTGACCCCGGTCCGCTCCAGCACGTCCCGCTCGAACCGGCTCAGCCCGCTGGGGTTGTCCGCGGGCCGCCCGAGGCCGTCGGCCAGCACCTGGTTGCCGCTGATGCCCTCGTTGACGACGCTGTAGCGCGGCACGTCCCGGCCCTCCTCGATCGCCGCCCGCAGCCGGCCGGACAGGACGTCGGTCCAGCGGCGGTCGGCGCCGAGGGTGGAGGTGGTGCCGTCGGTGATCGAGTCGCCGAGGACGACGACCGTCCCCTCGGCCTCGTCGCTGAGCACGTCCAGCGCGGTCAGATAGCGCCAGACCGTGGTCCGCTCGGTGTACGGGGCTCCGGTCAGGTCCTCGGTACGGTCGCCCTGGGCGACGTAGGAGATCTGGCGGGCGTGCGGGTGGTGGGTGACCGGGCCCGACGGGGTGGGGGAGTAGGTGGTGACCAGGACGTCGCCGCCCCGCGGTACGGCGATGCGTACGGAGTCGCTCATCACCTGCCCGCCGGCCGGTACGACGACCGAGGGGGCGCCGGTGAAGGTGAGCCGCCGCATGGTGCGCGGGGCGGCGGCCGCGGTGGCGTCGCCGGCGGCGACGGCGATCGAGGCGTGGGTGACGCTCAGCGGCGATTGGCCGTAGAGGTTGGACAGCGTGATACGGGCACTCGTCCCGGCGACGCTCGTGTGCACGACGTTGCGCACCGAGAGGCCCGCCATGCCCGTGGTCTCCGTGCCGGGTTCGGCGGCGGCCGGGGAGGTCGCCCAGGTGGCGACCCAGGTACCGGAGGAGGCCGGGGCGGCGGACTGTCCGGGGCCACGGCCGCCGGCCGGGGCGCCGGCCAGGCGGCCGTTGCCGGAGGCGATCCCGGCGTAGATGGCGGCGGAAACGACGACGATGAGTGCGACGATCGCGGTCAGCAGGGCGTAACCGTGGCGTCTGGTCATGCGGGTGATGCTCTCCTCGGGCGACGCCGACCGGAGCCCGGGGCTCCGAACTGATGGGCACATGGTGGGTCATGCGCCCGGGGAGAATGGACAGGATCCCGCCGAACCCCCCTCCGGACAGACGCCGGGAACTCTTGTTCCGTTCCGGGAGTCGGTCAGGAAGGGACAATTGTGTGCGGGATCACCGAACGGGTGGAGCGGATGGAACAGACGACCAAGGCCGGTCCGGAAACGGCGGACGCCGTCTCCCGCCGCGCGATGACCGTGTTCAGCCCCGCCGACGAGGAGCGGCGCCGCGGGGTGCGCCGCATGAAGCTGACCGCCACCGGGCTGCTGCTGTTCGTCGCCGTGGTGTACGTGCTCGCCAAGTGGGGCGAGCACGCGGGCGCCGGCCCCTGGACGTCGTACGTCGCCGCGGCCGCCGAGGCCGGCATGGTCGGCGCGCTCGCCGACTGGTTCGCGGTCACCGCCCTCTTCCGCCACCCCCTCGGCCTGCCCATCCCGCACACCGCGATCATCCCGAACAAGAAGGACCAGCTCGGCGTCTCGCTGGGCGAGTTCGTCGGTGAGAACTTCCTCTCCGAGGACGTCGTACGGGAGCGGCTGCGCGCCGTCGGCATCGGCAGCCGCCTCGGCGCCTGGCTCGCCCAGCCGGAGCACGCGGACCGGGTGACCGCGGAACTGGCCACCGCGCTGCGCGGCGCCCTGGCCGTCCTGCGCGACTCCGACGTCCAGGCCGTCGTCGGCGAGGCGATCACCCGCAGGGCCAACGCGCAGGAGATCGCGCCCGGCATCGGCAAGCTGCTGGAGCGGGTCGTCGCCGACGGCGGCCACAAACGGGTCGTCGACCTGGTCGTCTCCCGCGCGCACGACTGGCTGGTGCTGCACAGCGACTCCGTGATGGACGCCGTGCAGGGCGGCGCGCCCGGCTGGACCCCGCGGTTCGTCGACAGGAAGGTCGGCGAGCGCGTCTACAAGGAGCTGCTGCGCTTCGTCACCGAGATGCGGGACATGCCCTCGCACCCGGCGCGCGGCGCGCTCGACCGCTTCCTCACCGACTTCGCCTCCGACCTCCAGTCCGACACCGACACACGCGCGCGTGTCGAGCGGCTCAAGGGCGAGGTGCTGCGCCGCGGCGAGGTCCAGGAGCTGATCGCCTCCGCCTGGACGGCCGTACGGTCGATGATCGTCGCGGCGGCCGAGGACGAGCGCAGCGAGCTGCGCCTGCGGGTCCGCGCCTCGCTGCTGTCCCTGGGCGCCCGGATGGCCGAGGACTCCAAGGCGCAGGGCAAGGTCGACTCCTGGGTCGAGGGCGCGGCGGTCTACGTGGTGACTACCTACCGCAGGGAGATCACCTCCCTGATCACCGACACCGTCGCCGGCTGGGACGCCGAGCACACCACCCGCAAGATCGAGGCCAACATCGGCCGCGACCTCCAGTTCATCCGCATCAACGGCACGGTGGTGGGCTCCCTGGCGGGCGTGCTGATCTACGCGGTGACGCGGGCGATGGGAGCGTAGGGCCTCCGGCGGTTGGACGGGTTCCGGGCCTGGTGTGTCCGGGGGACCCGGGGCCTGTCGGCTTCCGGGGGCCCCTCGGGCCCTGTCGTGGTCGGCGGACGGGGCGGGCTTTTGGGCGGGGTGTCCTTGGGCGGGACGGCCTTTGGGTGGGGGCCGGGCTCTTGGACGGGACGGGCCCTTGGGCCGGGCGGGGCCTGTGGGCCGCGGGACGGGCTTTTGGATGGCAGGACGGGCATTCGGATGGGGCGAGGCCTGCGGGCAGGGCGGGCCTTTGGGCCGGTCGGCCGTCTCCCGAGCGTGATCCACGCGGTTCGGGGGAACCCGCATGGCGTTCCGCTCGACGTGGAGGGAGCCCATGGCCACCGCCGAGGCCGAGACCGGCCGTACCGTGACCACCGACATCCCCGCCCGCCTGGACCGCCTTCCGTGGTCGCGCTGGCACTGGACGATCGTCGTCGGTCTCGGCACCGTGTGGATCCTCGACGGTCTGGAGGTCACGGTCGTCGGCAACATCGCCAGCCGCCTGTCCGAGCCCGGCAGCGGCCTGTCGATCAGCTCCGCACAGGTCACCGGCACCGCGGCCGCCCTCTATGTGGCGGGCGCCTGCACCGGCGCCCTCTTCTGGGGCCGCCTGACCGACCGCTACGGCCGCAAGAAGCTCTTCATGATCACCCTCGCGGTGTATCTGGCGGCCACCGCCCTGACCGCGGCCTCCTTCGAGGCCTGGTGGTTCTTCCTCTTCCGCTTCCTGACCGGCTTCGGCATCGGCGGCGAGTACGCGGCCATCAACTCCGCGATCGACGAGCTGATCCCCGCCGCGTACCGCGGCCGCGTCGACCTGATCATCAACGGCAGCTTCTGGGTGGGCGCCGTCGGCGGCTCCCTGCTGTCGATCCTCGCGCTGAACACCGGCGTCCTGGCCGCCGACCTGGGCTGGCGGCTGACGTTCGCGCTCGGCGCCGTCCTCGCCCTGGTGATCCTCCTCGTCCGCAGGCACGTCCCGGAGAGCCCGCGCTGGCTGCTGATCCACGGCAGGGACCGGGAGGCCCAAGAGGTGGTGACCGACATCGAACGCCGGATCGAAGCCGAGCGGGACGAGCCGCTTGCCGAGCCGCACGGCGCGATCACCATCCACCAGCGCCGCGGCGTGAGCTTCACCGAGATCGCCCGCACGGTCTTCGCCGACTACCGCAGGCGCGCAGTCCTCGGCTTCTCCCTCTTCATCGGCCAGGCCTTCCTCTACAACGCCATCACCTTCGGCTTCGGCGCGATCCTGACCAAGTTCTTCCACGTCCCCTCCGACCACACCGGCTACTACTTCGCCGTCATCGCGGCGGGCAACTTCCTGGGCCCGCTGCTGCTGGGCCACCTCTTCGACACGGTCGGCCGCCGGGTGATGATCTCCTCCACCTACCTGCTGTCCGGCCTGCTCCTGTTCGGCACGGCCTGGCTGTTCGACCGCGGCGTGCTGAGCGCCGGCACGCTGACGGCCTGCTGGTGCGTGGTGCTCTTCTTCGCCTCGGCCGGCGCCTCCAGCGCCTACCTGACGGTCTCCGAGGTCTTCCCGATGGAGACCCGGGCGATGTCCATCGCCTTCTTCTACGCCCTCGGCACCGCGGCCGGCGGCATCAGCGGCCCGCTCATCTTCGCCGACCTCACCAGCACCGGCAGGGTCGGCGACACGGTCCTCGCCTTCCAGATCGGCGCCGCCCTGATGTGCGCGGCGGGCCTGGTCGCCGCCTTCCTCGCGGTCAGGGCCGAACGCCGCTCCCTGGAGGACATCGCCACACCGCTGACGGCGGTGAAGACACCGGAGGCGGAGTCGTTGCCCTAGCGGGGCAGCCGCCCGCCGAGGGCAGCCGCAAGGGCATCCGCCGAGGGGCAGCCGCACGGGCATCCGCCGCGGATCAGCCGTAGAAGTACCGCGTGCCCTTCTCGATGAAGATCCTCGGGCGCGGCCAGCGCGCGGCGCACGGCGGGCGGAAACATGCTGGCGGCGACGGTGACGGGTCCGATGGCGACGATCGCGGCCAGGACGTGCACGGCGAGAAGGAACTTGGTCACGTCCCCGACGCTAGACACCGGGCCGATCTTGAAGAAGTGGCGAGAGTGACAGGGACCGACGGATTCTCGCCAGCCCCGGCCCGCCGACGATCGCGGGCACCGCCATCAGGCACGACAGGGGTGAGCGCCGGCGCACACCCCCGGTGCCGGACCAGTGCCGGACCGGTGCCCGGAGCGAGGCCCGACCGCCCGACCGAGGCCGGGACCCGGGCCTACCGGGCGTCTCGCCGGTCGGCCACGGCCCAGGAGGCGAGGGCGACCGCGCCCGCCACGGTGAACACGGACGGCCATGCGCCCACCTTCCTGGCCAGCGGATGCGACCCGGCGAAGGCGGCGACGTAGGCGGCGGTGAGCGCACCTGCCGCCTTCCCGCCGGCCCGTCGGTGCCACTGCCACGCGGACGCGACCCCGGCGGCGGCCAGCACGGCCCCGCCCAGTTGCCGCTTCCCGGTCCACCGGGCCACGCCGTACCCACCGACGAGCCCACTCGCGGCGACCACTGCCGCAGGAACCCTGGCCATCACTGCCTCCCGCACTCGTAGGACATACCAGGCTAACCCGCACGTCACGCGGCGTTCCGGCGGGCCGGCGGCCCCAGCGGAGCGGTGAGACGCAGGTCACATGGGTCGCCTCGGCGGGTCTGTCACACATCGCCTACGGGGTCCGTCGTAGAGGTGTAAGCGAAACCGAGCGAAGCAGAACGAAGCAGAACCAACCTCCACAAGGAGCCCAGGATGGAAGCCCGTCTCAACCTCTTCGGCAACGCCCTCGCGGCCAAGTTCCTCCGCCAGATCAACTCCGCGGGCAAGACCGTGTCGGACTCGTCGCTCCCGGCCTCGACCCAGGAACTGGTGAAGATCCGCGCCAGCCAGATCAACGGCTGCGGCTTCTGCCTCGACATGCACACCAAGGACGCCGCCCACGCCGGCGAGACGGCCGTACGCCTCAACATGGTCGCCGCCTGGCGCGAGGCCAAGGTCTTCACCGAGGCCGAACGTGCCGCCCTGGAACTGGCGGAGCAGGGCACCCGCATCGCCGACGCGGCGGGCGGCGTCACCGACGAGGCCTGGGCCAACGCCGCCAAGCACTACGACGAGGACCAACTGGCGGCCCTGGTAGCCCTCATCACCATGATCAACGCCTACAACCGCCTGAACGTCATCGTCCAGCAGCCCGCGGGCGACTACGAACCGGGCATGTTCGGGTGAGCGTCTCGGCCGTGCTCCGGCCGGGCTTCTGCTGAGCGCGTCGGGCCTACGCGGCCGCCGAATCCCACCCGGCGTGGGGGCGGCGGCCGGGGGGTCCGGTCGGGGCGTCCGGCCGTCCGGCCGGTGCACTGTGACCAGCCGCCGGCGGGCGGCCTCGACCTCAGTGGTGTCGTTCGCCGCCTGCCGGTGCTCCTCCCACGGCCCGTCCGTCTCATCCTGGCGTCCGGTGGGGGGAGTCGGTTTCCGTGAGGGCGGCATTCGCGGCCTGATATAAGATTGGCCGCGATATATAAACCCGGTCGTGGGAGGCCTCATGTCCAGGACACTGGTTGACATCGACGACGACAAGCTGGCTTTCGCCCAGCGGCAGCTCGGCACCAAGACCAAACGGGAGACCATCGACCGCGCGCTGACCATAGCGTCCGCGATCAGCGCCGATGACCGGGCGCGCGCCCTGCGCTGGCTCCAGGAGAACGCCGACGCCTTCCTGGACTTCGACGTCCTCGCGGAACGGGAACGGGCAGGCCTGTGACCTACCTGGCCGACACCTCCGCGGTGTGGCGGCTGCTGCGTGGTCGACTCGGCTCTCCCTGGCCCGATCGCGTGGCACGAGGGCTGGTCGCCATCTGCCCGCCCGTCGAGGCCGAACTGATGCCCGGCCTCCGGTCCGGCCGGGACTACGAGCCCTTCTTCACCATGCTCGGCCAGACCTTCGGCTGGGTTCCCGCACTCGACGATCCCTGGTCGAAGATCGTGGAGGTGCAGCGGGACCTGGCGAAGATCGGCCATCATCGCGGTCCCTCCCCCATGGACATCCTGATCGCTCTCACCGCCGGGCAGCACGGCCTGACCGTGCTTCATGCCGATGACGACTTCGCGGCCATCGCCAAGGTGAGACCGGACGTCTCCATGGTCCGGGGCGAACGCTGAGCAACTGATCCAAAAAATGTTGAGACCCTTACCCCATGACGACACCACCAGACGGACTGCCCCTCTACCGAGTCCTGACCGGCCCGGACGACGCCGCGTTCTGCCGGCGGGTGAGCGAGGCGCTCGGCCTCGGCTACGAACTGCACGACGGCCCTGCCCTCACCTTCAACGGCGAGAACGTCGTGGTCGCCCAGGCAGTGGTCTGGCCGGTACGGCCGAAGCAGCCCTCGGAGTAGCGACGGTCGCGGTTCACCCGTGACGTGGTCGTGGCCGCACGGGTTGGGCGAGGCGTGAGCCACGCCTGACCCGTGCGGCCTTCCCGTCCTGACCGCGCAGGAGGCATCGGCATCCCGGCGCATCGGTCGGATGACCGATGCGCGGCGCCCGGCTGACATCGCAGAGTCGCTCCCACTCCGGGTGCGCCCCTGGGCGGCCCGTCATCCAACCGCGTCCTGTCCGGGAGTCGCCTTGCCCGCATTCGCCGACCTGGTCTTCGTCAACGGTTCCGTGCTGACCGTGGACGCCGACTTCACCATCGCCTCCGCGCTCGCGGTCACCGGGGACACCATCACGGCCGTCGGCGGACGCGGCGAGACAGACGCTCTGACCGGTCCCGCCACCCGGGTCATCGATCTGAAGGGCGGCACGCTGCTGCCTGGCATCAACGACTCCCACCTGCACGGCTGCGCCTTCGGCGTCAGCTCGCCCCCGCTGGCGCTCGACCTCGGCCACCCCGCCGTGGGGTCGATCGCGGACGTCACCGAAGCGGTCCGGCAGGCCGCCGAGAGCACCCCGCCCGGTCAGTGGATCACCGGCATCGGCTGGGACCTCGGCTATCTCGCCGAATGCGTGGCCGACTCCTCGCGGCTGCCGACCCGTCACGACCTCGACGCCGTCAGCCCGCACCACCCGGTCCTTCTGCAGGACTTCTCCGGGCACGCCTGCTGGGTGAACTCCGCCGCGCTCACGCGCGCCGGGGTGGACCGGGCAACCGCGACGCCCCCTGGCGGGGTCATCGTCACGGACGGGTCCGGAGAGCCCACCGGGCTGTTGCGGGAAGGTGCCCAGGTGTGTGTTCAGCGGGTGCTGCCGCCGCTCACCCGTGAGGCAAGGGCCACGGCGATCCGCTCGACGCTGGCGAAGCTGCGCGCTCTCGGCATCACCAGTTACACCGAGCCGGGCCTCGGCCCCGGCGGTGAGCAGATCATGGGCGGTGCGCTGGCGGGGGAGACCCTCGACGTCTACCGGCAACTGCTGGCCGACGGCGAACTCACCGCCCGCGTCAGCGTGCTGCTCCTGCCGGTCGGCATGTCCGGCACGGCGACGGAGTTCGCCCGCGCCCTGGACGGGATGGACGCGCCGGCGAACGCGGACCCGCGTCGCCTGAACGTCATCGGCGTGAAAGTCTTCGCCGACGGCATCCCGCCGAACAAGACGGCTTGGATGCACGAGGCGTACCTCGGCGGCGGCTGCGGCGCCCTGTGCGTGGGCGGCGGGACCGACGACGAACGCGTGGCGGAGGTCCGCGAGATGGTGCGGCACGCGCACGCCGCCGGTTACCAGGTCGGCGTCCATGTGACCGGCGACCGGGGCATCGACACCGTCGTCGACGCCTTCGCGGCCGCGGCCGACACGCATCCCCGTCCCGACGCCCGGCACTACGTCATCCACGGTGACTTCCTCACGCCCCGCAGCATGAAGCGGCTGGCCGAGCACGGGTTCGGGGCCAACATGAACCCCACCATCAAGTGGACGATCGCCGATCTGGAGGAGGAACTCGTCGGCCCGGAGCGAGCAGCGTACGAGTGGCCCTACCGGGACGCCATCGACGCGGGAGTCACCGTGGCGAGCAGTTCCGACGCGCCCGTCACGCTCCCCGACTGGCGTCAGGGCATCGCCACCATGCTGCTGCGCGAGTCCAAGGCCAGCGGCCGGGTCAGCGGCCCCGATCAGCGCATCACCCTCGCCGAGGCCGTACGCACCTACACGGCCAACGGCGCGTGGCAGGACTTCGCGGACGACTGGAAGGGCACGCTGGAGGCCGGCAAGGTCGCCGACCTGTGCGTGCTGGGCGGCGACCTGTTGACCGCCGACCCGCACGACATCCCCGACCTGCCGGTGACGCTGACCGTGCTCGGCGGTGAGGTCGTGCACGACCTTCTCACCGGCTGAACAGGCGTTGACGAGGGCCGCGCGGCGCCCGATGCTACGCGGATGGAGGCAGCAGCCCGGATGGAAACGGTCCTGGAGGCGGCACTGCGGGTGCGCGAGGCCGCGCGACGGGGCACGTACGAGGCCGGGAGCGCCCACGCGGTGCTCTCGGCGCTGTCCGAGGTGGTCGACTGTGATCACGCGTCCCTGGCCCGGTGGGATCCCGCGAACCGCCGTCACGTCAGTCTGGCGAACAACTACCCGGAGCGGGCGCGGGAGCACCTGAGCAGCGGGCTGCACGAGGACCCGCTGTTCGCCCTGGTGCGCCGCCCGGGCGGGCTGCTCTGGCTGCATGACGTGCCGGAGGACCTGCGGGCCGCCTCCACCACGATCCGCGATGTCCTCGAACCGTCCGGGTTCGAGGACGGCGTGACCCAGTGCCTCTTCTCCCCGGACGGCCGCTACGTGGGCGTGCTGAACCTCAGCATGAGGCGGCGGCGGCAGCGGCTTCGGCCCACCGACCTCGTCCTGGCTCTGCTCGGCGACTGCCTGGCAGCGGCCGTAGACGTCCTCGCGCCGGCAGGCTCCGTCGGCCTGCCGGCGGACTCCCCCGCCGACACGTGGACGCTGGCGGTACCCGACCCGCCACGGGCGGCCCCCCTGCCCCTCAGCGGTCGCGTCCCGGCCTGGCTCGGTGACGCGGTGCCGCTGGGCGACGTCGTACGGCGTGCGGCCGCGCGGCGGACCCTGCCCGCCACGATCCTCGTGCCCCACGGGCAGCGGCTGCTCGAACTGCGGCTCACCCGCCGGGGCACCGCGACGCTCGCGGTGTGCCGTCGCGTGACGCCCCCGGGCGGGCTCTCACCGCGTGAACTGGACGTCCTGGCCGAGCTCACCACCGGGCTCACCAACCGGGAGATCGCCGAACGCCTCTTCGTGAGCGTGCGCACCGTCGCCACACACGTCGAGCACATCCTCGCCAAGCTGGACCTCCCCAACCGCGTGGCGGCCGCGAGCCGCGCCACGGCCTGGGGGCTGGAGCCAAAGCCTCCACCACCTGCCGACCCCGTCGCCGCGGCCCCCCGAGCCGCCCTGCGCCAGGTGACTCCCCTCGGCAGCTGAACCTGCGGGATGCGCACATGCGCAATGGCGGGGCAGTGGCCGTCAACGTCGACAACATCGCCGTGGGCGGCGCCCACCGGATCACCGAGCAGGTCAACCGGACGACCGGAGCGGCAGTTCGGGCACCGCACCCGGCCGACAGTGAGTCCTGCCGAGTCCCGGCTCAGCGGCGACCAGGCGCACGCGGCCCGCACCATGTGGGACGCCATCGAGCTGCTGCCGCTGATCCAGTTCGACTACGGGGTGGAGACCGAGGCCAACGGCTACGCCCACCGCAACACCGACCTGACCGTCACTCCGTCGACCATCGGCGGTGCCGTGGACGCGGGCACCGTCACCTCGACCGGGCTGGAGGTCTCGTACGACGACGGAGCCACCTGGCAGAAGGCCGACCTGAACCGGTCCGGGCCTCCTTGCAGACCGCTGTGAAGGCCCCGAAGTCGGCGCCCTACGTCTCCATTCGCGTCACCGCGTCGGACAGCAAGGGCAACACCGCGACCCAGACCGTGATCAGATGGGTTCCGTGGAGATGAGCCGGGCCCGGGCTGTTGCGTTCGTGCAGCGGATCATGGACGCGGATTACGCCTCCGAAGCGGAGGTAGGCAACTGGCTGGACATGCTCGACAGGGCCCTGGCATGTCCAACTGGGCACGTCGGGCGACTTGATCTTCTGGCCGTCCGAGCGAGAACTCTCGGCCGATGAGGTGGTCGATCAGGCCTCGGCGTATCGGCCGATCGCCTTGTGAGGACCCCGTTCATTTCCGGATCCGCATGACGAGGACTGCGGTGGCAACGGTGCCCAGGGAGACACAACCGTGTTTGTCGAAGGGGTCGACGTCGGTTTGGCACTGGTCGGGTAGGCCCGCCGCGTCACTGCACTGGGCGACAGGAGTGCTCCCATAGGGGGAAGTGGGGGAATTGGGCCGCCCGCGACCTGGGAAATACCTGGTCACATCAGGGCGGGTGGCCCAAACCCTCCACTTGACATGGGTATCGAGGTGTTGCGATGACTACGTACGCGGGACTGCCTCTCAGACTGTCGAAAAGCCTTACATGTAGGCGAGTTAGGTATGGCGCACACCAGCCACGAAGCTCGCCCATGCCTCCGCCGACACGGTGAGATGCGGATGCTCGGGCCGCTTGGAGTCCCGCACGAGCACGCCAGGCGGGATGAAAGCGGCCTCTACACACTCGGTCCCACTGCCGCCGCTGTAAGAGGATTTGAACCAGTGCACTTCTGCCGACTTCGCCATCAAGGCTCCCTGCTAATCCGTTCGATGAGCTCAGCAGAGGACTCGAAGTCGAGTGCCTGGGCGCTGAGGTATTCGAACGCCAATCTATAACGCTCCAGTTCCTGTGGCTTCTCCATGAAGAGGCCGCCGCCGATGAGGTCCACGTACACCACGTCGAGTTCGGGAGCTTGTCCGCGGAGGACGGCGAAGCTGCCGACGGCTGCTGCGTGTGCACCGCATGCGAACGGCAGCACCTGGACGGTGATACGTGGTCGTTGGGACACAGCCAGCAGGTGCTCCATCTGCTGCCGCATGACCTCTCGGCCGCCCACCTGGCGCCGGATCGCCGCCTCGTCGATCACACACCAGATGTGTGGTGGCTCCTCGCGATCCAACAACTCCTGCCGTTTCATGCGAATGTCGACCATGTGCTGAACCTCGCGCTCCGGGCACTGCACCTCCGAAGCCCGGTGTACGGCTTCGGCGTATGCGCGAGTCTGGAGCAGGCCGGGGATGTACATGCAGGCGTAGTGGTCCTCGCGCACGACCTCGTCTTCGAGGGTGAGCATGAGGTTCATGGACTCGGGGATGGGGTCGGCGAGGGAGCGCCACCAGCCTTGGATCTTGGCGCCCTTGGCCAGTTCTACAAGCGCTAGACGTTCCTCGTCCGTGGCGCCGTACTCACGGCAAAGGGCGTCGACGGCCGGCCACTTCACCGTCCCTTCCTTTGTTTCGTAGCGGCTGAGTGTCGCCTTCGAGATGCCGACTCGAGCGCCCGCCTCCTCCAGAGTTAGTCCCTTCAGTTCTCGAAGTCGACGTAGGTCGGCTCCCAGTTGGCGCCTACGGGTAGTTGGTCCAACTGCCATGCGTGTGGCCCTTCCTGCCGCTGCGGTAGATCGTCGTCGCCTCTCGGGAGAGACGGCAAGGTGGCGTGCGCCGGGGCGCGTTGTGCGGTGCCGTGCTCCTCTTCACCGGATACGAGAGTTCCATTTTGAAACTCTCACTGCAACTCTTGGTTGTTGTGAGGCCACGGAGCGCACAGAGCACCACAGACAGTGTGAGCGAGGAAGCGGAGTACGTCATGGAGTGCACCGGATGTATGCCAAGAAGGATGTGGGAGCTGCCGTTCCTGGCGCAGGCGGAAGAAGTTGCCGCTTTGCGGCGACTGTTGCGGCTCCACTTGGAGCTTTGGGGCTTGCAGGAAGTTAGCGAAGCTGCCCAGTTGTGCGTTAGCGAACTCGTCGCCAACGTCATCAAGCACGTGGGGCCCGCGACCCCGACCACGCTCGCCGTCTTCATGAACGGCACCCGCTTGCGCATCGAAGTCCACGACCCCGACCCCCGTGCCCTCGCGGTCCTGGCGGACGTGGACTCGGACGCCGAGACGGGGCGAGGTATCGCCCTCATCGACGCCATCACCGACCGTTGGGGCGTCGACCTCACCGCCGGGCGCAAGGCCACGTGGTGTGAGTTGCGCACGCGTCTCACTGCGGCCGACGGGCACATCACAGGCCCTCGTATGGCACGAGCCGCGCACGTGCTCGGGCTCTACACCGAGGTGGCGAAGCTGCCACAAGGGACCCGGCTCACTCGGCTGGGGACGGCGGTAGCGGAGGAGACGGCGATCAACGTGATCGCCGATCTCCTCCACTGGCTCGGCGCCCATGGCCGGGACCCGGACGAGGTACTGGAGCGAGCCCAGACCCACTTCCAGGCCGAGGCCGAACCCGCTGATTTTTAGCAGTGCTGCGGATCAGCTCGCCGTGATGGCCGAGTACGTCCACACGTCGGCCGGGAGTTCGTGCTTCAAACGCCAGGTGACCGCCATTGGCTTGCTGCCTGTATGGGATTGGTAGGTCGCCGGGCCGAGGAGCATCCACGGTTGGGGTTTCCCTATGTCGGTGTTCTTGTATCGCCGTATGAACAACAGGACTTGACTCCCGCGCTGGTCGTGTTGCTGGTAGCGCGTGCCTGTGCGGGAGTTGGCCTCCGTGGTGTTCTGCGACTCCCAGTGGAAGAGTGTTGGGCTCAGCGCGTAGTCCTTGTAACGGACGGTTGGCGAGAAGTCCTTTTCGTTCTTCTCCGACGTGATGAACAGAGCGTCTGTCTGAAGCTCTTCGACCCACTGCACGCCCTGGCTCCAGAACAGGGGCATCTGGCCGCCGAAGCGTGCCACACCGAGCGCAGCAAGGATCTCGGAACGGTTGTACGCACTGTGGATCTTCAGCGGGACGTGGCCGAGACGACCGGGCAGCGGGATGGGGAAGTGGTCGGCCCGCTCAATGACGTACGACAGCAGCTGCCTGAGCTCGTCACGGAATACCCGCTGAGAGCGAAGGGTTTCGAGACCTTCCTGGAAGCTCGTGAAGCCTCCCGCGTTGTCCCATAGGTTGAAGAAGAGCATGCGGGCGTACGCCTGATCGGTGTAGCTCAGTTCCTCGTACGGTGGAGCGCCATCCTGGAGGAGGCGGAGATAGGCATCTGCGCGCTCTGGGTCGTCCACGTGGAGAAAGGCGTGGACCCGCTTGAGTAGTGTCGCTTCCTCGGCTGGCGCCGGCTCCTCGATCAGGCCGGCACGGCGCAGGACGGTCGTCCAGGAGTTTTCCCTCCTGTAGAGCTCCTTGATCTCCCGACGGCTCTCCCTGAGGTAGTCGGCAAGGCGCGGCGTGCTGTAGGCCTTGACCTCCTTCACCAACGTCTTCACCGTGGCGTTCACTTGGGCCCGGATGTTGTCGAGAATGAGGTCCTTGGACTTGCCCTCCAGGATGATCTGGCAGCCGGACGGCAGTTGCGGGAAGTCGTGCTCGATGTGATCGACGAGCCGGTTCCGCGAGAGGTCGGTCAGTGCCCGGAACTGCTCCTCGAAGCGGAACTCCGCCCTGTGCTGTCCGATGAAGTCGAGAATCGTGAGCACCGGCTTCGTCTCGGTGCGCCTAAGCCCCCGGCCCAGTTGCTGGAGGAAGATCGTGGCGCTGTTGGTGGGGCGTAGGAGGAGCAGCGTGTCGACGTCAGGAATGTCCAGGCCTTCATTGAACAGGTCGACGGAGAAGAGCACCTGGAGGTTTCCGTCGCGCAGGTCAGACAAGGCCTGGGCGCGCACGTCAGGGGGTGAGTCGCTGTCGAGCGCCACGGCTTTGAAACCGGCCTCGCGGAAGAAGTCCGCCATGAAGTGTGCGTGCGCCTTGGTCACGCAGAACCCGAGCGCGCGCATGGCTCCCGGGTTGGAGACCTTGTCCCGGATCTGCTTCACCACGATCCGGGCGCGGGCGTGGTTGCCCGTGTAGACGTTGCCGAGCTCTTGGTCGGCGTATGAGCCCTTTTGCCAGCCCAGGTTCGTCAGATCGGTGCCGTCAGGGATGCCGAAGTAGTGGAAGGGGCACAGCAGGTCGTTTTCCAGAGCTTCCCACAACCGCATCTCGGCAGCGATCCGGCCTTCGAAGAACTCGTCCTGGACGTTGAGCCCGTCCATCCGCTCGGGGGTCGCCGTCAGACCGAGGAGCTCCTTGGGCGTGAAGTGGTCGATGACCCGCCTGTACGTGGTCGCGGTGGCGTGATGGAACTCATCGACGACGATGATGTCGAAGTGATCGGGAGCGAGTTGCTCGAGGCGCTGGACATTGAGCGATTGGACGCTGGCGAAGACGTGGTTCCAGTCGCGCGGGTCTTGCCCCGCGTACAGCAGCTCCCCGAACGACGCGTCGTCCAGCACCTCCCGGTAGGTGCGTAGAGACTGCTTGAGGATCTCCTTGCGATGGGCCACGAACAGCACCCTCGGCCGGCCGCCGTCCGCCTCTCGGCACAGGTTGCGGTAGTCGAGGGCAGCCATGACCGTCTTTCCGGTACCGGTGGCTGCGACCAGCAGGTTCCGGTGCCGCCCACGGAGCTCCCGCTCGACGGTGAGCCGCTCCAGCATGTCCCGCTGGTGCGGGAAGGGGCGTACCTCGAGGCCGGAAAGGTTGATCTTCATGTCGGCGGTGGAGCTGGTGCCACTTGCCTGGGCCAGCGCTCCATCGAGGCGTTCACCGTGGAGATCGGGGTCGTACGTCTCGAAAGCCGTGTCGTTCCAGTACGCGTCGAATGTCGCCTCGAACTTGTCCAGTACGGCGGGGGTGGCGACGGACGACAGCCGTACGTTCCACTCCAGGCCGTCGAGCAGTGCGGCTCTGGACAGGTTCGAGCTGCCGACGTAGGCAGTGTCGAAGCCCGTCTTGCGCCGGAACAGCCAGGCTTTGGCGTGCAGGCGTGTGGAGCGGATCTCGTAGTTGATCTTGACGGTCGCGCCGAAGTCCCGCACCAGCCGGTCGAGTGCGTGACGGTCGGTGGCCCCCATGTACGTGGTCGTGATGACCCGAATCTGTACGCCGCGCTCCTTGGCGGCGCGAAGAGCGTCCTCCAGGACCCGGATGCCGTACCACTTCACGAACGCGCAGAGCAGGTCGATACGGTCCGCGGTCGCGAGCTCGGCCCGCAGCTCGGCACCCAGGCTGAGGTCCTCCGGCGAGTTCGTGAGCAGCGAGGTCTCGGACAACGGAGTGAGGGGCCGGATTGCGTAGGCGCCCGGCGCCTCCTGCTCGGCGAGGGCGAGCAACTGGCGGGGACCTTCGACGACCGTGCTTATGGGCTCGGTGCCGGTCTGGCCGGTGGTGGCGGTGGTCAGAGATTCCAGGATCTTGTTGACGAAGGGGACCCGCTGATCGGAGGGGAGTTGGGTGAGGGTGCGGGCGACCACTTCACCGACGTGCCGAGCCAGAACGTGAGGCGAGGACTCCTTGCTGACCTCGGCGTCGATGGCCCTCCACCCCGTGGCCTCGAGCTGTCCCAGCTCATTGCGTACGTCCTCAGTGATCAGCTTCTCGTACACGCCCGCGGTCGGCTGCTCCAGGTCCCGTGCCTTTGCCACCTTGCCCCCTGGTGAAAGTTAATGGCTCTGTTCTAACAGGACCTACTGACAGCGACATACGTGGAAGCGGCTTTGCCCGCGAAAACGGGCGCTGACTCATCTTCTGTACCGCTCCTACGGAGAGTGGGAGGAGTCGATGCCGGTTTGGTGGCTGCGGAGTCCCGGTGAGGTAGTCCTAGCCCCCGGTTGTTCAGGCTTTGGGGCGTATGGTCGAGCCACCGCTCGTACCAGGCAAGGAAGTCCGTTGCCGAGGACACATCGGGGCCTTCGCCAGCGCCCGGGCTCCGCAGCCCCACGGCACGTTGACGGATGGGGAGTCGACCAAAGCACTGCATGCCCCCCAGTTCGTACGGGCGCACCCGAAACGGGCCGCCGGAGATGAACCGCCCCCGGGGCAAAGGCCGGTAGGCCGTTGCCCCGGGGGCCCGGGGTCACTCAGCAGCAGCGGCTCTGTGGGTTCGCCTCGCGGTGGCGGGAGCGGTGGCGTTCGTAGGCCCGGCGGGTCGGCACCGGTTCGCCGGGGTGCTGCTCCTCGAACCGCCGGCAGTGGCGTTCGTAGTCCGCCGTGCCCGAGATCTCCCTCAGGTACCAGCGGACGCCTCGCAGCAGCCGGGTCAGGGGACCGAGGAGTGCCGCCGTTCTGCTGTCCGCGCTCATTCCCGGTCGGCCTGCCCCGCGGACGCTCCGGCCAGCATCCTGGAGTCGGCCGTGGGGACGGTGATCGTGGACTCCACGTACGGGGTCTCCGTCGTCGGCAGCGGCTGCGCGGAGCGTACGGCCCGGACGCAGACGACGGCCGCGTGGCCGATCACCAGCGCGACCAGGACGAGGAAGACGGCCATGATGACACCGTCCACCGTGGAGTTGAGCACCACCGTCTTCATGTCGTCGAGCGACTTCGCCGGGGCGAGGATCCTCCCGTCGTCGATCGCGTCCGCGTACAGCCGGCGCTGAGCGAAGAAACCGATCTTCGGGTTGCTGTCGAAGATCTTCTGCCAGCCGGCGCTGAACGTGACGGCCACGTCCCACACCAGCGGGACGCCCGTGACCCAGGCCCAGCGCAGTTTGCCCGCCTTGATGAGGAGGGTCGTGCCCACGGCCAGCGCGATGGCCGCGAGAAGCTGGTTGGCGATGCCGAACAGCGGGAAGAGCTGGTTGACCCCGCCGAGCGGGTCCGTGGCGCCGACATAGAGGAAGTAGCCCCACAGGCCGACGATGACGGCGCTGGTCATCCAGATGCCCGGCTTCCAGGTGACCCGGCCGATCGGCTTCCAGACGTTGCCGAGCATGTCCTGGAGCATGAAGCGGCCGACCCGGGTGCCGGCGTCCACCGTGGTGAGGATGAACAGCGCCTCGAACATGATGGCGAAGTGGTACCAGAACGCCTTCATGGCGTGCCCGCCGAACACTCCGGAGAAGATCTCCGCCATGCCGAAGGCGAGGGTCGGCGCACCACCGGTACGGGCGATCAGGGTCTGCTCCTCCACCGAGTGGGCGGCCGCCGCCAGGGCGTCCGGGCTGATGGTGAAGCCGAGGTTCGCCACTGCCTGGGAGGCACTTTCCACCGTGGTGCCCAGCAGACCGGCCGGGGCGTTCATCGCGTAGTACAGGCCGGGGTCGAGCACGGACGCCGCGACGAGTGCCATCACGGCGACGAACGACTCCATGAGCATCGCGCCGTAGCCGATGAGCCGGACCTGCGATTCCTTCTGGATGAGCTTGGGGGTGGTGCCGGAGGACACGAGGGCGTGGAAGCCGGACAGGGCACCGCAGGCGATCGTGATGAACAGGAACGGGAACAGCGCCCCGGCGAACACCGGCCCGGTCCCCGACGAGGCGAAGGGGCTCACGGCGTCGTTCTTCAGCATCGGTGCGGTGAACACGACGCCGACCGCGAGCAGCACGATCGTGCCGACCTTCATGAACGTCGACAGGTAGTCGCGCGGTGCCAGCAGCATCCACACGGGCAGCACGGAGGCGACGAAACCGTAGCCGACGAGGCAGAAGACCAGGGTGGTCGGCGCCCAGGTGAAGGTGTCAGCGAGGGAGGAGTTCTCGACCCATCCGCCGCCGGCGATCGCGAGCAGCAGGAGGGCGACGCCGATGAGGCTGGTCTCGATCACCCGGCCGGGCCTCAGGTAACGCAGGTAGAAGCCCATGAACAGGGCGATGGGGATCGTCATGGCCACCGAGAAGGTGCCCCAGGGCGATGACGCCAACGCGTTGACGACCACGAGGGCCAGCACGGCCAGCAGGATGATCATGATGGCCAGGACGGCGATCAGCGCCGCGGCGCCGCCCACCCGGCCGATCTCCTCGCGGGCCATCTGGCCGAGGCTCTTCCCGTCCCGCCGCATGGAGACGAAGAGCACCACCATGTCCTGGACGGCTCCGGCGAATATCACGCCGACGACGATCCAGATCGTGCCCGGGAGGTAGCCCATCTGCGCCGCCATGACGGGACCCACGAGCGGCCCGGCGCCCGCGATGGCGGCGAAGTGGTGGCCGAACAGCACACGCCGGTCGGTGGGCTGGAAGTCGATCCCGTCATCGATGCGCTCGGCGGGTGTGGCGCGGCGGTCGTCGACTTCCAGGACACGGCGGGCGATGAAGCGCGAGTAGAAACGGTAGGCGATCGCGTATGAGCCGACCGCTGCCACGACCAGCCAGATGGCTGAGATCTCCTCGCCCCTGGCCAGGGCGATCAAGCCCCAGGCGACGGCGCCGACCAGAGCGACGCCCGTCCATGTGAGGATCGTTTTCGGGGTGGGGCGCGTGGTGCTGCGGGCGCCGTTGACGGACACAGGGGCTCCAGGGGTTTGGGGACGACTCTCGTACGTCACGGGAAGTGATGTTCAGGAGTTCGAGAGGGAGTTGCCGTTGGCCGTGGGACGCTGCTGTTCCCTTCCCAGCCGCCGGAAGGCGAGGGCGCCCAGGACCAGTGGGGGGGCCCAGCAGTACCCATGCGAACTGGTACCAGTAGAAGAAGGGCCAGCCGAGCAGCCGCGGTTCCGCCCTCATGTACAGAGGGGCGAGCAGCGGTCCGACGAACACCGCCGCCAGGCACAGTCGGCCGGCCACGCGTGCGGCGGCAGCGTGGCCGACGGGTCGAACCGCCGTCGTCGGCCCGGCCGCGGAAGGCCGTTCTTCAGCCATGCGCCAACACCTCTTCCCTTCTCATCGCGAACGTCGTTCGGGCAGCTGGTGGCCCCGCTGCGCGCGTAAACATCTCGACGTCACCGGTCTGTTCTTTGGCTGGATTGCGTGGTTCACTCCACAACGGTCAGGGGCGAGTTCCTCTCCGCACTGATGACTGATCCGGCCTGACGACGGCCTCCCGGCACGGGGTCTACGTCCGGTAGTTGCGTGTGGACCCACGAGGGTTTACCGCGCGGCCGGGTTTCCACCCCGAGGGCTTTTCCGCCGCCGTCCGGGACGGAGATCCCCGGTCCGCCCCGGGCATCAGGCCCGCGCCGACGCCGCGTTCGCGGTGACCGACGGCGTCGCCGCGCTCGTGCCGGAGCCCTCGCTGGCACCGGCGTACCTGTCCCTCGCCATCGGTTCGGCGCTCGCCCTGTTCGCCTTCCCGCACATGCTCCTGGTGGCCTTCTCCGCCCGCACGGGCGACGTACTGCGCAGGTCGTCCGTCACCCTGTTCGGCTGGACGGTGATGCTCGGACTGTTCGCGCTGTTCGGTGTCGCGGCAGTCGCGGCGGGCGTCCGGCCTCCGCCGGGACGCAGTGAACTGGCGATCCCCCTGCTCGTCCTCGACCTCGCACCGGGGTGGGCGGCCGGACTCCTGCTGGGCGCCGTCATCGTCGCGGCGCTCGTGCCGGCCGCCGTGATGTCGATCGGCGCGGCGACGCTGTTCGCGAGGAACGTCTACCTGGAGTTCGTCAATCCGATGGCGACGGCGGCCCAAGTGACCCGGATGGCCCGGCTGATGTCGCTGGTCGTCAAGGTCGGGGCACTCGTGTTCGCGCTGGGGCTGCGCGACCAGGCCGCGATCAATCTGCACCTGCTCGGAGCGGTGTGGGTGTTGCAGATCCTGCCGGTGATCGTGCTGGGGCTGCTGCGCCGCACGCCCCACCGCGTCTCTCTGCTCACCGGCTGGCTGCTGGGCATGCTGGTCGGCACCGCCCTGGTGAACCACGGAGGGTTCTCCCCCCTGGTCCGGCTGTCGTTCGGCCAGGTGGACTTCCAGGTCTACGCGGGTGTGGTCGGCCTCGCCGTCAATCTCGCGGTCGTGGGGCTGACGAGCCCGCTGCTGGATCGACTGGGCGTGCCGTGTCCGGGCCGTGTCGGAGTGTCATGGACGCGGTGGCGACGGTGCCGTGGACGTCGATGGTGTCGATGCGGCGGGTGCGGGTCGGTGCGTCCGCGGCCGGGCGGCCGGGGGAAAGCGCGCAGTACGCGCTCAGACGGTTCCGGCGGGCTCGGCGGGCTCGGTCACCCCGTGGCACTCCCCGTACGCCCGCCCCGACCCGCACCAGCACTGCGCCCCCCGCTGCGGTGGCCAGGGGACCGCCCGGCCGCGGGCCGCCAGGGTCGTCGCGTACTGGGGCAGCAGGGTCGGGTCGGACGGGGAGGCGGCCTCCGAGGCGGCGAAGGCCTCGTAGGAGGGGACCGTGCCCGTGACGATGCCCAGGTTGGGGGTGCCGGAGGAGGCCAGTTCGCGCAGGGACGCCTCTATCGTCGCCAAGTGGGCCTCGTGGGAGGGGTATTCGGAGGTGAGACCGGCGTAGGCCGTGAGGAGTTCGGACAGTTCTTCCGCCGGCCAGTGGAGGACCGCCACCGGGAAGGGGCGGGAGAGGGCCGCGCGGTAGGCGCCGAGTTCGGCGCGCAGGCGGGTGATCTCCGCTCTCAGCTCGGCCGGGTTCTCCGAGCCGAGGGACCAGACGCGCTTCGGGTCGTGGAGTTCGTCCAGGGGGACCGGGGAGGTGTGGAGGGTGTCGGCCAGCACGTCCCAGTCGTCGTGGGCCGAGCCCAGCATGCGGCGGACGCGGTGGCGGCCGAAGAGGAGGGGGTGGGTGGCGTGCGGGGGTTCCTGGGCGTCCGCGAGTAGCAGTTCCACGCCCTGCGTGAACGTCTCGTGCGCTGGTTCGAGTTCGTCGTGGGCCTCCAGGGACTCCGCGACGATCACCCAGGGGGCCGGGTCGCGGGGGGCCGTGGAACGGACACCCTCGATGATCGCTCTCGCCTCCGCCTCGTGGCCGTACTCCCAGAGGTTGGCGGCTTTGAGGGCCCGGACCAGGTGGGGGTTCTCCAGGTCGGCGGGGGAGGTCAGCAGGCGGTCGTAGAGGGTCGTCGCGGCGGGGCGGTCGCCGGACAGTTCCCGGTGGGCCGCGGCCTGGAGGAGGAGGGCCTCGGCGTCCTCGGGGTACAGATCGGCGGTCCGCTCGAGGCGGGCCGCTTCGGTGGCGTGGTCGGCGTCTTCGGCGGGAGTGGCGGGGCGCATGGGGGACACCGTACTGCCGGACACTGACAAACGTGAGGTATCTGCAGGCCAGGGCCTCACCCCTGTACGTACGCCCCCACCCCCCGTACGTACGCCCCCACGCCCGTTCCACGCCCTCCGCCCCCGTGCACACGCCCCGTCCCGTGCCCTCACCCCCGCTCCCGCGACACCCCCACGCTCACCGCGCCCACCAGCGCCAGCCCCGCCGACATCACCATCGCCACGTCGGCGCCCCGCGCCAGGCTGCCCGTCGACGTGGCGAGGGCGATGGTCAGGGCGACTCCCGCGCAGGAGCCGATGTAGCGGAGGGTCTGCTGGGCGCCGGAACCCATCGCCGCGCGGTCCGGCGGGACCGACTCCACCGACAGCAGGGGCAGCGCGGCGTTCAGCAGGCCGCTGCCCACGCCGCCCACCAGCAGGCCCGGCAGCAGGCGGATCCAGGAGCCGGAGCCGATCGCGCCGAGCATCGTCAGGACGCCGGCCGCGTGGAGGACGAAGCCCAGGACCAGCTGCCGGCGCGGCGGCACCCGTCCCGCCAGACGCTTGGCCTGGAGGGCCACCGTGAAGCCCGTGCCGGACCACAGCAGCAACAGCCAGGCGGTGGTCATCGGCGACATCTTCAGCGTCTGCTGCAGCAGTGCGGGCAGGAAGCTGAAGAGGCCGATCACCGCCAGGCCGGTGAACAGTCCGCCCGCCGAGGAGGCCAGGAAGCGGGGGCGGCGCAGCAGGGACAGGTCGATCATCGGTGTGCCGGTACGGTGCTCCAGCAGCGCGAAAACCCCGAGCAGCGCCACGGCCGCCGCGAGCAGCAGTCCCACCGGCGCCCGCAGCCAGCCGTCCCGGCCCAGGGTCAGGGCGGCCACCAGGGCCACCAGGGCCAGCCCGAAGGTCAGCGCGCCGAGGACGTCCGGCCGGCCGCCCCTCGGCGCGCGGGACTCCGACAGCGCGCGGGTGCCGAGGGCGGCCGCGACCAGGGCGGCGGCGCCCAGGACGCCGTAGGCCGCCCGCCAGTTCGGCAGGGCACCCGTGACCAGCGGGCCGACCGCTATGCCGCCGCTGACGAAGGCGCCCCAGACGCCGGTCGCGTGGAGCCGGCCGCGCGGGGCGGGGAAGGCGTGCACGAGCAGGCCCAGGCTGCTGGCCAGCAGGGCCGCGCTCGCCGCGCCCTGGGCGATGCGGGCCAGCGTGAACTGCCAGGTCGTCGTCGCCAGGGCGCCCAGCACGGTGGTCAGGCCCAGGGTCAGCGTGCCGGTGAGGAAGACGCGGCGGCGCCCGTAGTCGTCGGCCAGGCTGCCGGCGATCAGGAGGAGGGCGGCCAGGCCCAGCGGGGTGCCGTTGAGCAGCCATGCCTGGGCGGAGAGGGGAGTGTGCAGGGCGGCCGCGGTGCCGGGGAGGGTGACCATCGGTGCCGTGTACGTCATCAGGGCCACGGCGGTGGCCGTGCTGGTCACGGCCAGGGTGGCCCGCGGGTGCGGGGGCCCGTCCCGGCGCTTGAGGCGTGGGACGGAGGTGCGGGTGGTGACCGCCGCGGTGGAGGTGGCGGGGGAGTTCAGCCCGGTCATGGGCCCGTCCTTCCGGGGGCTGAGCGGAGAAGATGCATCGCATGGGTTCGGTCATTGAACCGACCTGCCTCCTGAACCGTACCACTCGGTTCGCTCATTGAACCAAGTTCTCGGAAAGTGGCTACAGTGGACGGCATGGCACTGGGCAAGGACTACGCGACACAGGAGTGCTCGATCGCCCGCGCGCTGGAGATCATCGGGGAGCGCTGGACGCTCCTGGTCATTCGCGACGCGCTGTACGGCGTCCGGCGGTACAACGACTTCCTGGTCCACCTCGGCATCCCCCGCGCGGTCCTCGCCGCCCGCCTCCAGACGCTGACCGCGGAGGGGATCCTGGAGAAGCGGCGGTACCAGGACTCGCCGCCCCGGGACGAGTACGTCGTCACCGAGCGCGGGATCGCGCTGTGGCCCATCCTGCGGGCGCTCGGCCTGTGGGGGCGCGAGCACTTCACCGAGGTCCAGCTGCGCTACTTCCGGCACGCGGAGTGCGGCACCGAACTCGGGCCGTACGGCGAGTGCCCCGCCTGTGCAACCGTCGTACCGGTCGAGGACGTCCTCATGGAGCCGGGACCCGGACTCGATCCGGACCCCGCGGATCCGGTCAGCCGGGCACTGCTCGAGCCGAGGCGGCTGCTGCAACCGCTCGAGATCGATCCTGTGTAACGAGTTGCACACCGGTACGGTGAGCCGAAGCCGCCCGTCGGCACCAGAGCACCGCAACGCACATTCAGGGGGAGGGAGTTGACGTGATCCGCGATCGCGTCGCCACGCCTCCCGCCGCCGTGCCGCTGCTCCTGCCCCTCCTCCTGCTGCTTCCGGTCGTCCTGTTCGACACCGGCGCTCTGCCCGGAACCGTGGCCGTCGCGCTCGCCGCGACCGCCGCCGCCGGTTCCGCGCTCGTCGCCCGCGCGGTGCTCGCCTCCCGCTGCGCACCCGCCGCGCCGCCCACCCGGGTGCGTACGGCCGTCCGGGACCGGGACCGCCGTACGGCCTCCCTGCCGCAGCGCGATCCCGGCGCCGCGGGCCGGCCGCGGCCCCGGGCACCCGGGCGCGCCCTTCCGGCGACCACCGTGTAGGGCACCGTCACGCTGGTCACCGTGGCGGTGGTGCCGCCGGCCGCCGCGCTGCACGTGGTGACCAGTACGGCGTGGAGCGCGGTCGAGCGGTTCCTGCTGTACCGGTGAGCACGTGTACGGCCGCACTCCCGCCCCGGGGCTACGGTCCAGTACGTGAACGCGCTCTTGCGGAGTGGAGGTTCACCTTGGACGATCGACCAGTCCTCCGATGGCTGCGTCTGCCGCACCCAGTTCGCCTTCATCGGCCGGGCGCCCGCGATCGAGGGAGTTGGGACACATGAAGCTGCTGCGAGTCGGTACGGCGGGTGCGGAGCGGCCCGCGCTGCTGGACGCGACCGGGGTCCTGCGGGATCTGTCGGGCATCGTCCCGGACATCGACGGCGCTCTGCTCGCCGACGACGCGGCGCTCGGCCGGATCCGCGACGCCGCCGCCGCGGGGGAGCTGCCCGCGCTGGACGGGGCCGGGTCGGACGCGGCCGCGTCGCGGATCGGGCCGCCGCTCGCCCGGATCGGCAAGATCGTGTGCATCGGGCTGAACTACCACGACCACGCCCGCGAGACCGGCGCCGAGCCGCCCGCCGAGCCGGTGATCTTCTTCAAGGCGCCGGACACCGTGGTCGGGCCGAACGACACCGTGCTCGTGCCGCGCGGCTCCGCCAAGACCGACTGGGAGGTGGAGCTGGCGGTCGTCATCGGCCGTACGGCCCGCTACCTGGAGTCGCACGAGGAGGCGCTCGCGCACGTCGCCGGGTACGCGGTGGCGCACGACGTCTCCGAGCGGGAGTTCCAGATCGAGCGCGGCGGGACCTGGGACAAGGGGAAGAACTGCGAGACGTTCAACCCGCTCGGCCCCTGGCTGGTCACCGCCGACGAGGTCCCCGACCCGCAGGCGCTGCCGCTGCGCCTGTGGGTCAACGGCGAGCTGAAGCAGGACGGGACGACCGCCGACCAGATCTTCCCCGTCGCCGAAGTCGTGCGCTACGTCAGCCAGTTCATGACCCTGTACCCCGGTGACGTCATCAACACCGGTACGCCGGCCGGTGTGGCCCTGGGGCAGCCCGAGCCCAAGCCGTACCTGCGGGGCGGGGACGTGGTCGAGCTGGAGATCGAAGGACTCGGGCGGCAGCGGCAGGAGCTCAAGGACGCGTAGGCGCTCCGCCGGCGGGGTCGGGGAACCGCGGGTGGTCTCGTGTCCGCGGCGCCGTCGTGGCTCGTCGCGCCCGCGCGGCGAAGCCGCATATCGTCACAGCCCCGCGCCCTTGACCCGGTCCGCTCACGCCAGCAGGGAGGCCAGCCTGCGCCACTCCTCCCGCGGCAGGGCGTCGCGTGGGCCGTCGGCGACCACCTGGAGCGCCACGTGGTCGGCGCCCGCCGCGTGGAACGCCTCGATCCGCTCGCGGATCCGGGACTCCTCGCCCCAGGCGAACACCGCGTCGATCAGGCGGTCGCTGCCGCCGCCGGCGACGTCGGAGTCGGTGAAGCCGAGGCGCAGGAAGTTGTCGGTGTAGTTCGGCAGCTCCAGATAGGGGGCGAGGTACCCGCGGGCCACCGCGCGGGCGTGGGCCGGGTCGGTCTCCAGGACGACCTTGAACTCCGGTGCCAGCAGCGCCGTCCCGCCCAGGATCTCGCGGGCCTGCGCGGTGTGGTCCGGCGTGACCAGGTACGGGATCGCGCCGGCCGCCCGGTCCCGGGCGAGCCGCAGCATCCTGGGGCCCAGGGCGGCCAGTACGCGGCGCCCGGCGGGCACGCCGCCCTCGCCGGACCGGTCGAGCTCGTCGAGCCGGTCCAGGTAGCCGACCATCGTCGAGTACGGCTTCCGGTACTGCTGCACGCGCGGGCCGTGGCTCACTCCGAGGCCGAGCACGAAGCGGCCGGGGTGGGCGGCCTCCAGCTCGGTGAACTCCGCCGCGCTGTCGGCGGCGTCCTGCTGCCAGACGCTCTGGATGCTGGTGGCGACGACGATCCGCCCGGTCGCCTCGATCAGCGGGGCGGCGTTGCGGGCGGTGCTGTTGCCGCCCAACCAGACGGCTCCGTAGCCGAGTTCCTCCAGCTCGGTCGCGGCCTCGGCCAGTTCGCTGCTCCGGGTTGCGTTCTCCGAGCGGAGGCCGAGGCTCCAGATGCCGTACCGGCCGATGGTCTCCGGCAAGGGGCGCGCGGGGCCTGTGGTGTCGCTCATCGGTTCCGATCCCTCCGGACGGGGTTGCCTGTGCCCCGATCGTCATACGTCCGGCAGGCCCCCACCGGAGGGCGTCCCGGGGTGGCCCCCGGCTTCCCCCGAGAGCACTAACGATGCCCCAGGAACCGCTCCAGTGCCTCCACCACCATCCGGTGGTCCTCGAGCTGCTGCAGTCCGGAGACCGTCACCGCGCCGATCACGCCCGCGCCCTCGACGTGGAGCGGGAAGGAGCCGCCGTGGGCCGCGTACAGGTCCGGGTCCAGGCGGGAGGAGGACTCGAAGGTCGTGCCCTTGGCCCGGAAGCGGGCGCCGACCAGGTAGGAGGCGCAGCCGTAGCGCTCCACCACGCGGCGTTTGCGGGCGATCCAGGCGTCGTTGTCGGGGGTCGAGCCGGGCAGGGCCGCGTGGAAGAGCTGCTGGCCGGCGCGGTGGATGTCGACGGCGACCGGGGCCTGCCGCTCCCGTGCCAGTTCCACCAGCAGCGAGCCCAGCGCCCAGGCGTCGTCGTACGTGAAGCGGGGGAGGACCAGGCGGCGTTCCTGCGCCTCCAGTTCCTCGATGCCCGGGGTGGTCTCGGGGGCCGGGCGCACGTCGTTCGTCACAGCCGCACCGCCACGCCGTCGCGGGCCGAGCGGCGGGCCGCCTCCAGGACGTCGAGGGCGGCGGCGGCCTCCCGCGCCGTCACCGGGTTCGGGGCGCCGTCGCGCAGGGCGGCGGTCACGGCCGCGTAGTACGCCGGGTAGTCGCCGGGCAGGGTCGGTACGGGGCGGCCGCCGCCGGTCAGCGGGTCTCCCCCGGAGGGGGGACCCCCGGCGCCGACGCGGCCCCACAGGGCCTCGTCCTCGACGCCCCAGGCCCTGGTACCCGGGCGCGTGCCCTCCCGCAGCGCGGCCTCCTGCGGGTCCAGGCCGTACTTCACGTAGCCCGCCCGGGAGCCCAGCACCCGGAAGCGGGGGCCGAGCTGGGCGGCCGTCGCGGAGACATGGAGGTGGGAGCGGACACCGTTGGCGTGGGTGAGCGCGATGAACGTGTCGTCGTCCGCCTCGGCGCCCGCGCGGCGCACCACCGACTCGGCGTACACCAGGGTGGCCGGGCCGAACAGCACCAGGGCCTGGTCGACCACATGACTGCCGAGGTCGTACAGCAGACCTCCGATCTCGGCGGGGTCGCCGGACTCGCGCCAGCCGCCCTTCGGCTGCGGACGCCAGCGCTCGAAACGGGACTCGAACCGCCATACGTCGCCCAGTTCTCCCTCGGCGATCAGCCGGCGCAGGGTGAGGAAGTCGTTGTCCCAGCGGCGGTTCTGGAAGACGGACAGGAGCAGCCCGCGCTCGTCGGCCAGGGCGGCGAGGTCACGGGCCTCGGCCGCCGTCCCGGCGATCGGCTTGTCCACGACGACCGGCAGGCCCGCCTTCAAGGCGGCCGTGGCGAGCGGGACGTGCGTCTTGTTCGGGGATGCGAGGACGACCAGGTCCAGCTCGCCGGCGCGGGCGAACAGCTCGTCCGGGCCGGCGGCGAGACGGACGTCCGGGAACTCCGCGCGGGCCTGTTCCTGCCGCTGCGGGTTCGAGGTGACGACCGTGTCCAGGGCCAGGCCCTCTGTCGTGGCGATCAGCGGGGCGTGGAAGACGGAGCCGGCGAGGCCGTAGCCGACGAGGCCGACGCGGAGGGGGGTGCCAGTCATGGCCCCTACTTTCGCAACGCTGTTGCCGAAGTGCAAGCGCGGGGCAGAATGGCGACGTGAGCAGTGGGAAGGGCGGAGCGGACGCGGTGACGGTCTCGGGAGTGACGGGCAGGGGGACGGCGGGGGCGAACCTGCTGGCCCTGCGCAGCCACAACACCGCGCTGGTGCTCGACCTGCTGCGCGGGGCGGGCGCGGAGGGGATCAGCCGACTGGAACTCGCCGAGCGGACCGGGCTGACCCCGCAGGCGGTCAGCAAGATCACGGCGCGGCTGCGCCGGCAGGGCCTCGCGGCGGAGGCCGGACGGCGGGCGTCCACGGGAGGCAAACCGCGCACGGTGCTGCGACTGGTGCCGGAGGCGGGGCACGCGGTGGGTGCGCACATCGACCGCGACGAACTCCGGGTGGTCGTCGTCGACCTGAACGGCACCGTGATCGGCGAGCGCCGCCGCCCACTGGACCTCGGAGCGGGCGCGGAGTCCGTCGTGACGACGGTGGCGCGCGAGGTGGAAGGGCTGGTGGGGGAGCTGCTGGGCGCCGGGGTGCCCGGGGCCGGGGTGGCCCAGGGTGGGTCGTCGCAGGCCGGGGTGGACTGGGCCGGGGTGGCCCAGGGTGGGTCGTCGCAGGCCGGGGTGGACCGGGCCGGGTCGTCGCAGGCCGGGGTGGACTGGGCCGGGTCGTCGTCGGCAGGGGTGGCCCAGGGTGGGACGGCGCAGGCCGGGGTGGACCGGGCCGGGTCGTCGCAGGCCGGGGTGGACCGGGCCGGGTCGTCGCAGGCCGGGGTGGACTGGGCCGGGTCGTCGTCGGCAGGGGTGGCCCAGGGCGGGACGGCGCTGGCTGGAGTGGCCGAGGCTGGAGGGGCCGGTGCCGCAGGGGCCCGGATCGGTGCCGCCCCGGCTGGGGTGACCCAGGTCGAAGGGGCCCGGCCCGTACTCGCCGATGTCGGTCCGCTCGTCGGGGTCGGGGTGGCGTTGCCCGGGCCGCTTGATCATCGGTGTGGGGTGTTGCATCGGGTGACCGGGTTTCCGGAGTGGGACGGGTTTCCGTTGCGGGACGCGCTCGCGCGGCGGCTCGGGGTGCCCGTCGTGGTCGACAAGGACACCAACGCGGCGGCGCTGGGGCTCGCGGTCGCGGGGGAGGGCCGTTCGTTCGCGTACCTCCACCTCGGTACCGGGCTCGGGGCCGGGCTGGTGATCGGGGGGAGCGTGCACCGGGGGGCGCGGACCGGGGCGGGGGAGTTCGGGCACCAGGTGATCCAGCTGGACGGGCCGCTGTGCGGGTGCGGGGACCGGGGGTGTGTCGAGGCTCTGTGCCTGGCGGCCGTGGAACGGGGGGAGATCGCGGAGGCGGCCCGTGTTCTGGGGGCCGGGGCCGCGAACCTCGTGGGCTTGCTGGACATCGAGTTGGTGCTGCTCGGCGGTCGTACGGTGGCGGCGGCGCCGGAGGTGTTCGTGGCGGGCGTGGCCGAGGTGCTCGCGGCGCGGGCGCGGCGGGAGGGGGCGCCGGGCGATGCGGTGCCGGTCCGGATCGCGCCGGGAGGGGAGTCGGGGGTCGCGGAGGGCGCGGCGCAGTTGCTGCTCGCGCCGATGTTCGGGCGGGGGGACGGGTGACGGGTGCTCGGCGTGGCCCCGGCCGGCGATCAACTCCGACGCCGTGGCCGACGAGGCCACCGCGGCGGCCGCCGTGGCGCGGGGGCACCACGACGGTGGCTGGGGCCTGTCGTCACATTCCCGTCGTCGCCCGAAGGACGGGGGCGGCCCCACGGCGTCTGGTGCGTGCTCTGGGGGTCATGCTCTGGGGGTCCCCCTGCTCGGAGAGCTTGGGGGGAGTGCCGTGCGGAAGTCCTCGTACTGGACGTACTTGGGCTTTCGCCCGGTGCGGCGAGTGGGGGCCCCCTGCTCGGAGAGCTCGGGGGAGCGTGCCAGGCGTCGCGAGGGAGACGGGAATGTGACGACACGCCCCAGGTCGGCCAGTCCGACGACTACCCGTTCCGCATCGGCACGGACCCCGAAGCCGCCGGCACCGCCCCGCACACCCCGAGGCCGCCCGGCGGCCCCACGTCCCAGGCGGTCGGCACCCGCACGCCGAGGGATTCGCCCGCACGGGCCCGGCGGGCCGTGATCACGGCAGCCGCCGCACTGCTCGCCGCCGCCGGCGCGCCGACGCTGAGCCGGAGGCGCCGCTGAGGCCGTCGGGCGGATCTGCGACGATCTCCGCGTGGACTACCCCAACGACCAGGCACCCGGCGCCCCGGTGCGCTCCGGCATCCCGGAGCACGGCCGGATCCCCAAGTACTACGCGGTGAAGGCGAGGATCGACGACCTCATCGGCGAACTGGGGGAGGACCGGCCGATCCCGACCGAGCGCGATCTGTCCGAGGAGTACGGAGTCGCCCGCGAGACCGTGCGGCAGGCGGTGCGCGAGCTGGTCCTGGAGGGCAAGCTGAGGCGCCGGGGCCGCGGCACGGTCGTCGCAGGGCCCAAGCTGGAACAGCCGCTGTCCCTGGTCAGCTACACCGAAGGCGTACGGCGGCAGGGCCGCACTCCCGGACGCTCCCTCGTCACCCTGGACCGCTTTCCCTGCCCGGATCCCCTCGCCGCCGAGACGGGACTCACCCGCGGCGAGCCCGTCTGGCACCTGGAGCGCGTGCTCCTCGCGGACGACGAGCGGGTCGGCCTGGAGAGCACCTACGTGGCGGTGGCCCGCGTGCCGCACCTGGACACCGGATTCGACCCCGACTCCTCCTTCTACGCCTACCTGCAAGGGCTGGGCATCGCCTTCGGCGACGCCGACGAGCGCATCGAGACGGTGCTCGCCACCCCGCGTGAGGCCCTGCTCATCGGCACCCCGCCGGCGGTGCCCATGCTGCTGATCCACCGCGTCTCACGGGACACGGAAGGGCGCCCGCTGGAGCGGGTGCGGAGCCTGTACCGAGGGGACCGGTTCTCCTTCACCACCCACCTGCGCGGCTGAGGACGCTCGACGCCCACCTGCGCCGCTGACGCCAGGACCCGGCCAACCCTCTTTGGTCACGAAAAGGTAACGGGTCTAGCCCAATTTTGACGGCTCGTTCAACCTCCCGTTGTCGGCAGGACCCTTCCGGTTCCCCGTCCGGGAGGAGCGTGGACTTCGTGAGAGTGACAGTCGTAGGAGCCGGCGTGGTGGGCACCATGCACGCCTGGCAAGCAGTGGAACGCGGCCATGAGGTCGTACAGATCGAGCGAGAGGCGGAGGCCCGCGGCGCCTCGCTGCGCAACTTCGGGCAGATCTGGGTCAGCGGCCGCGCGGCCGGCCAGGAACTCGAGACCGCACTGCGCGCCCGGGAGCTGTGGGAGGAGATCGGCGGCCGCGTGCCCGCGCTGGGCTTCCGCGCCAACGGCTCCCTGACCCCCGTCCGCGGCGACCTCGAACGCGCCGTCGCCGAGGCCGCCGTGGCCCGCCCGGACGCCGCCGTCCGCGGTCGCAAGCTGCTGACCCCGGCCGAGGCCCGCGCCCTCAACCCCGCCCTGCGCGGGGAGTTCGACGCGGCCCTGTACTGCGAGCGCGACGCGGCCGTCGAGCCGCGCACCGCCCAGCTGGCCCTGCGCGCCGAACTGCTCAGGCACCCGAACTACACCTTCCTGCCCGGGCGCGAGGTCCGCGACGTCGTCGGCGAGGGCGCCGTCCGCGACGACCACGGCGACGTCCACACCGGTGACGCGGTGGTGCTGTGCACGGGAGCCTGGCTCGGCGGACTCGTACGCGAACTCGCCGGCCCCGACCTGCCGGTCCGCCGCGTCCGGCTGCAGATGATGCAGACCGACCCGCTCGGTGAGCCGCTGCCGACCTCGGTCGCGGACGCCGACAGCTTCCGGTACTACCCCGCGTACGCGTCCGAGGCCCTGGACGAGCTCAACGCCGGCCGGGCGCAGGCCGAGATCGCCGCCGCCCACCGGATGCAGCTGCTCATGGTGCAGCGCGCCGACGGCGGACTCACCATCGGCGACACCCATGAGTACGAGCACCCCTTCGCCTTCGACACCGTCGAGGACCCCTACGACCACCTCACCCGGGTCGTCGAATCCCTCCTCGGCCGCCCGCTGCCGAAGGTCCGGCGCCGCTGGGCCGGCGTGTACGCGCAGTGCACCGACCCCGGCCGGGTGGTGCACCGCCAGCAGGTCCGCGACGGGGTGTGGCTGGTCACCGGGCCCGGCGGGCGCGGCATGACCTGCGCACCCGCGATCGCCGAGCAGACCGCCGACGAACTGGGCTGGTGAGGAACCGATGACCGACCTGACGACCACCACCGACATCCGCCTCGTCGTCCTGGACATGGCCGGCACCACCGTCGCCGACGGCGGCCTGGTCGAGCGCGCCTTCGCCACGGCCGCCGCCGAACTGGGCGTCGAGCCCGGCTCCGCCGACCACGCCGACAAGCTCGCCTACGTCCGCGCCACCATGGGCGAGTCCAAGATCTCCGTCTTCCGGCACCTGTTCGGCGCCGAGGACCTGGCCCAGCGGGCCAACGCCGCCTTCGAGGAGGCGTACGGCGGCCTCGTCGACGGCGGCCTCGTCGCCCCGGTCCCCGGCGCCCGCGAGGCCATCGAGGAGCTGCGGGCCGACGGCCGCACGGTCGTGCTGACCACCGGCTTCGCACGCGTCACCCAGGACGCGATCCTCGACGCGCTCGGCTGGCGCGACCTCGTGCCGCTCACCCTCTGCCCGGCCGACGCCGGCGGGCGCGGCCGGCCCTATCCCGACATGGTGCTGGAGGCGTTCGTCCGCACGAAGGCGGCCGACGGCGTGCACCAGACGGCCGTCGTTGGCGACACCTCCTACGACGTGCTCAGCGGCGTCCGCGCCGGAGCGGGCGTCGTCGCCGGAGTGCTGACCGGGGCGCACGGCGCGCGGGACCTCCACGACGCCGGCGCCACCGACGTCCTCGGCTCCGTGGCCGACCTGCCCGCCCTGCTCAGGGGAGCCGACTGATGGGCATCCGCTTCGACTCCGTCACCGTCGCCTACGACGGCACGGCCGTCCTGGACGCCCTCGACCTCACCGTCGAGCCCGGCGAGGTCATGGCGCTCCTCGGGCCGTCCGGATCCGGCAAGACCACCGCCCTGCGGGCGGTCGCCGGGTTCGTGCGGCCCGCCTCCGGGCGGGTGTACCTCGGCGGACGCGATGTGACGGACCTGCCGCCCCACCGGCGGGGCATCGGGATGGTCGTCCAGAGCTACGCCCTGTTCCCGCACCTGCGGGTCGAGGACAACGTGGCCTTCGGCCTCCGGGCGCGCTCACTCGCCCGGAGCGAGGTCCGCGAGCGGGTCCGCGAGGCGCTGGAGATGGTCGGCATGGCGGACTACGCGCGCCGCCACCCCCGGGAGCTGTCCGGCGGCCAGCAACAGCGCGTCGCCATCGCGCGGGCGCTCGCCATCCGGCCGGGCGTGCTGCTGCTCGACGAGCCGCTGTCCGCGCTGGACGCCCGGCTGCGCTCCGGAATGCTGGCCGAACTGGCCCGGCTGCACCGGGAGTTGCCGGAGGTGTCGATCCTCTACGTCACCCACGACCAGAACGAGGCGCTGACCCTGGCCGACCGGATCGCGGTCATGGACCGGGCGCGGTTGCAGGCCTGCGGCACACCGCGGGAGCTGTACCGGGCGCCCGCGAACGAGTTCACGGCGTCCTTCGTCGGCAGCGCCAACCTGCTGCCGGTGACGGTCGGGGAGCGCGGAGTGCTCTTCGCCGGGCAGGAGCTGGCCGTGGCGACGGCGGGTGCGGCGCGCGGCTCCCATGCCACCCTGTGCGTACGGCCGCACCTGGTGCGTCTGGGCGACGGGCCCAACGGGCTGACCGGAACCGTCTGCGAGGTCCAGTGGCGCGGGGCCACGCACCGGCTCTACGTCGACGTCGCCGGCCACCGGGTCATGGCGGACCTCGCCGAACTGAGGGAACCGCCGGCCCTCGGCGACCGGGTGACCGTGCACTTCGCCTCCGAGGACGCGGTGCTGCTGCCGCCCGGGCCCCCTCACGACCGGGCGTCCGCCGTGAACGGCGCCCGTCGGGAACAGGCGCCCGCTGCGAACACACCCGGCCAGGATCGGGCTCAGCACCCGGCGCCCGCCGTGAACGGTCCCCGGCATGACTAGGCGCCTGTTGTGGGCGGCGCCGCCCGTCGCCGTGCTCGCCCTCGTCTTCCTCTACCCTCTCGCCCTCGTCCTGCGGCAGTCCGTCCAGCCGGACACCGGCGGCACCTCCCTGCGGCCGTACGCCGACGTCTTCGCCTCCGCCGCGTTCGGCGAGGCCCTGTGGACGACCGTGTGGCTGGCGCTCGGCGCCACCGCCGGGTGCCTCGTGCTCGGCTTCCTGCTCGCCCTCGTCATCGCCTTCGTACCGTTCCCCGGCGCGAAGGCGGTCGCCCGGTTCGTCGACGTCTTCCTGTCCTTCCCCTCCTTCCTGATCACCCTCGCCCTGCTCTTCGTCTACGGCACGGTCGGCATGGCCAACGGGCTGTGGCAGGACCTCACCGGGGCGGCGAACGGACCCTTCCAGTTCCTGACCACGCCGTGGGGCGTGCTGCTGGCCGAGATCACGTACTTCACCCCGTTCGTGATGCGGCCACTGCTCGCCGCCTTCTCCCAGCTGGACACCGCGCAGCTGGAGGCGGCCAGTTCGCTCGGGGCCCGCGCGCCCCGGATCATCCGCAGCGTGATCCTGCCCGAGGCGCTGCCCGCGCTGGCGGCCGGCGGCAGCCTCGTCCTGGTGCTGTGCCTCAACGAGTTCGGGATCGTGCTGTTCACCGGGGCGAAAGGAGTCACGACCCTGCCCATGCTCGTCTACAGCAAGGCCATCCTGGAGTCCGACTACCCGGGCGCGTGCGTGGTCGCCGTCGTCAACGTCCTGATCTCCGTGGGCCTCTACGGCCTCTACCGGGTGGTGAGCCGCCGTGCTGGTGCATAGCCGCAAGGGCAGGTGGGCCGCCGCCGTCCTGTTCTTCGTCCTCTTCCTGCCTCTGTTCGCGCTGCCGCTGCTGGTGATCCTGGCGGCCTCCTTCGCCACGAACTGGTCGAGCGTGCTGCCCTCCGGCCTCACCACCGCCCACTACGAGGCGGCCGCCCACGGCGAGGCGTTGCAGGCGCTCACCACCAGCCTGCTCACCGCCCTGGCCGCGAGCCTGCTCGCGCTCACCGTCGGCACCTGGGCCGCGCTCGCGGCCGCCGGACTCGAGCGGCGCCAACGCGCCGTGCTGGACGCCCTGTTCGTGCTGCCCGTCGCCGTCCCCTCCGTGGTGGTGGGCCTGGCGGTCCTGGTCGCGTTCTCCCAGCCGCCGGTGCTGCTCAACGGCACCCGGTGGATCGTCGTCCTCGCGCACACCGTGCTGGTCACGGCCTTCGCGTACCAGTCGGTCTCCGCCGCCCTGCGCCGCCTCGACCCGGCCTACGAACAGGCCGCCGCCTCCCTCGGCGCCGGACCCGCCCGGGTGCTGTGGCGGGTGCGGCTGCCGCTGCTGCTGCCCTCGCTCACCGCCGCGGCCGGCCTCTGCTTCGCCCTGTCCATGGGCGAGCTGAGCGCCACGATGATGCTCTACCCGCCGGACTGGACCCCGCTGCCCGTCCTGATCTACGCGGCCACCGACCGCGGCTCCCTGTTCGCGGGCTCCGCCCTCGCCGTCGTCCTCATGGCGGCGACCCTGCTGGTCCTGCTCGCCGTCTCCCGGATCCGCACCAGGGCCGCCCACCGCTAGGCCGGGGGCGCCGGCTGCTCCCATGCCGCCCTCCGACCGCTCCCTCCCGCCCCCGACCGTTCCCGACCGTTCCCACCCACCTGCCTTCCCCCCCGAATCGCCCCACCCAGCAAGGAGTTCACCTCGCCATGCGCAAGAACACGCTCAAGATCGCCACCGCCGTCTGTCTTCTCGCCGCCCCGCTCACCGCCTGCGGCGGCAACTCCTCCGCCGCCGACGCCAAGGTCGTCACCGTCTACAGCGCCGACGGCCTCAAGGGCGAGAACGGTGACGGCTGGTACGACCGCGTCTTCAAGGACTTCGAGAAGGAGACCGGCATCAAGGTCAAGTACGTCGAGGGCGGCTCCGGCGAGATGGTCCAGCGCGCCGTCCGCGAGAAGGGCAACCCGCAGGCCGACGTGCTGGTCACCCTGCCGCCGTTCATCCAGCAGGCGGACAGCAAGGGCCTGCTGCAGAAGTACGCGCCGCAGGGCGCCGACCAGGTAGCCGGCGAGGACAAGGCCGCCGACGGCACCTGGACCTCCGTGGTCAACAACTACTTCGGCTTCGTCTACAACACCAAGGAGCTCAAGCAGGCCCCCACCACCTGGGAGCAGCTCCTCGACGGCCGGTACAAGAACAAGCTCCAGTACTCCACGCCGGGTGTCGCCGGCGACGGCACCGCCGTGCTCGTCAAGGCCATGCACGACTTCGGCGGCAAGGACGCGGCGCTCGAGTACCTGAAGAAGCTCCAGGCCAACAACGTCGGACCGTCCGCCTCCACCGGCAAGCTCGCGCCCAAGGTCGACAAGGGCGAGCTGCTCGTCGCCAACGGTGACGTCCAGATGAACTTCGCCCAGTCCAAGTCCATGCCCAACCTCGGCATCTGGTTCCCGGCCAGGCAGGGCGGGAAGCCGACCACCTTCGCCCTGCCGTACGCCGCCGGACTGGTCAGCCACGCCCCGCACGACGCCAACGGCAGGAAGCTCCTGGACTTCATGCTCGGCCGGCAGGCGCAGCAGCAGGTCAGTGAGATCGGCGGCGGCTTCAGCGTCCGCCAGGACGTCAAGGCCGACGACGCCAACGCGACGGCCCTGAAGAAGCTGATGGACGGCGTGGAGGTGTTCACGCCGGACTGGAGCGACATCGAAAAGAACCTCACGACGTACGTCGAGGCGTGGAAGCAGGCCACCGGAAGCTGAACCGATCTCCGGCAAGATCCGGCCACTGGCTAGGCTGGACTCACGCAGGAGCGCGTACGGCAGGAGGCCGAAGCACATGGCAGACCGCAAGCCCATCGAATCGTGGCTCACCGACATGGACGGTGTCCTGATCCACGAGGGTGTTCCGATCCCCGGTGCCGACGCCTTCCTGAAGAAGCTGCGTGAGTCCGGCCGGCCGTTCCTGGTGCTGACCAACAACTCCATCTACACCCAGCGCGACCTGCACGCCCGGTTGCACCGCATGGGCCTGGACGTGCCGATGGAGAACATCTGGACGTCCGCCCTGGCCACCGCCCAGTTCCTCGACGACCAGCGGCCCGGCGGCAGCGCGTACGTCATCGGCGAGGCCGGCCTGACCACCGCGCTGCACGACATCGGCTACATCCTGACCGACCACGAGCCCGACTTCGTGATCCTGGGGGAGACCCGGACGTACTCGTTCGAGGCCATGACGAAGGCCGTGCGGCTGATCAACGACGGCGCCCGGTTCATCGCCACCAACCCGGACAACGTGGGCCCGTCCGCCGAGGGCGCCCTGCCCGCCACCGGCTCGGTCGCCGCCCTCATCACCGCGGCGACCGGCAGGAAGCCGTACTTCATCGGCAAGCCCAACCCGCTGATGATGCGCGCCGGGCTGAACGCGATCGGGGCCCACTCGGAGACCTCCGCCATGATCGGCGACCGTATGGACACCGATGTGCTCGCGGGCCTGGAGGCCGGGATGCGGACGTTCCTGGTCCTCACCGGTGTCACGCAGGCGAAGGACATCGACCGCTACCCGTTCCGGCCGTCCCACGTCGTCGACTCGATCGCGGACCTCGTCGAGCGGATCTGAGACCGCCCTTCACAAGCCACTCCCGTCCGCAAACCCCTTCTCACCCATTCGGAGCAGCGCGGTTCCGCAGCGGATGCGTCCCTGGCCCGTCGGGAGTCTCCTGATAGCGGAGGTTTCACGATGGGTCCATTGCGCCTCACACTCTGCACGGGACTTCTGGCGGCCGCCGCTCTCGTCCCCGCGGCCGACGGGGTGGACGGAACGGGCACGGGCGGTCCGGTCCTGCCCGGTACCCCGGCCGCCCCGGGAACCCTAGCCGTCGTACCGTCGTCGAGGCCGCCCACGGCCTCTGCTTCCCCGAGCCCGCGACGCACGCCACCCGCACCGTTCGTTCCGGCCACCCGGCCCCCCGGGGCCACCGCCGCGCCCTCGCCCGCGAGTCCGCCCGCGCCCGGCGCGGCGCACGCGGTGACCGGGCTGGTGCTCGCGGGTGCCGCCGGGGCGGCCGTCCTCCTCCTTCCCCGGGCGCGCGGCACGGGCCGCGCCGGGGACGGCCGGCCCGGCCGCCGCGGCCGTGGATCGCACTGAGGGCGGGATCGTCATGTCCGACCACGACGGCACCCGCTCCCGCTGCACCGGCCGCCTCCTGGCCGGCCTGGCCTGGGCGGTGCTCCTGCTCGGGCTGTGGCTGTGGGGACGCGACCTGAGCGACGTACGGCAGTCCCTGGCCCCGTCGGCCACCGGGGATATGGCCGCGGCCGGCCGGCCCTCCGCGGAGCGGCCGGCCGCGGCGACCGACTCGCTGACCGACGCCCCGCCGCGGCGCCTGGAAATCCCCGACCTGGGGGTGCGGGCGCCGGTGGTGGCCCGTGGCCCGGACGCGCGGGGCGCGGTCGAACCGCCGCCGGACCAGGCCGGCACGGTCGGCTGGTACGGCGCAGGAGTGAAACCGGGGGCGTCCGGGACCGCGCTGCTGGTGGGCGACCTCGGCGCCGGGAGCCGGCCAGGGGCGTTCGGCCGGATCGGTTCGCTGCGGCCCGGCGAGGCGGTCCGGGTGGTGCGGGACGACGGCAGCGTCGCCGACTTCACCGTCGACGACGTCACGGTCCTGACCGGCGACCAGCTCGACGTCCGCCAGGCGTCCGGGGCGCGGAAGCCGGGCCGCGCCGAGCTGCGGCTGATCGGCTGCGGCGGCGCCGCCGACGGGGTGAGCCGCGGCTGCACCGCGCACGTGGTCGTGTCGGCGTACCTCACGGGCACCGGCCCGTGAGACCACCGGCCCGTGAGACCACGGCCCGTGAGGCCGCCGGCCACCGCCGAATCCGCCACCGCCACCCGGCCCCGCCAACGCACCGCTCCCCATGAGAACTTGAGGCCCCGGGCGACCTGTGACCTGTGACAGCATGGGACGTGGCCGAGCGCACCAAGGGGGAAGGCATGTACGGCATGAGGGGGACCCTCTCGCGTGCCCGTGCGGCGGGGGTCCGGGCGTCCGTGGCGGTGCTGGGGGCGGCGCTGCTGGCCGCCGGGTGCACCTCCGGGGGCGGGGACGAGGACGACGGCGCCGGGATCACCCAACAGCCCAAGGAAGCAGACCCGTTCTGGGTCAACCCGGACAGCAGGGCGGCCCGTCAGGTCGCCGCCTACCTCAAGGCCGGGAAGAAGGACGACGCCGAGCAGATCCGGAAGATCGCCGGGCAGCCGACCGGCGAGTGGATCGGCCCGGAGAACCCCGAGAAGGAGGCCCGCGGCTTCACCGAGGCCGCCGACGAGGCGGGCCGCACCGCGCTGCTCGTCCTCTACAACATCCCGCACCGCGACTGCGGCCAGTACTCGCAGGGCGGCGCCGCCGACGGGGACGTCTACCGCGCCTGGGTGGACGGCGTGGCCCGGGGCATCGGCGACCGCCCCGCCACGGTGATCCTGGAGCCGGACGCCGTGCTGCACCTGGTGGACGGCTGCACCCCGGAGGAGTTCCAGGACGAGCGCTACGACCTGCTCAAGGGCGCGGTCGAACGGCTCAAGTCCCTGAAGAGCACCAAGGTGTACGTGGACGCGGGCAACGCCGGCTGGGGTAACTCCGACCAGATCTTCGAGCCGCTGCGCCGCGCGGGCGTGGACCGGGCCGACGGCTTCGCGGTCAACGTCTCCAACTTCTACTCCACCCAGGACTCCCTCGCCTACGGCAAGCAGCTGTCCGCCAAGCTCGGCGGCAAGCACTTCGTCGTCGACACCAGCCGCAACGGCAACGGTCCCTACGAGGGCGGGGATCCGGGCGAGCGCTGGTGCAACCCGCCCGGCCGGGCGCTCGGTGAGACGCCCACGACCAGGACGGCCGACCCGCTGGCCGACGCCTACCTGTGGATCAAGCGGCCCGGCGAGTCCGACGGCAGCTGCAAGGGCGGCCCGAAGGCGGGGGACTGGTGGGCCGACTACGCGCTGAAGCTGGCGAGGGCCAGCAAGTAGAGGCGCCGGGACATGACTTGGGGCACCCCCGAACGGAGAGCGCCCCGAGTACATGCGGCCACGGGACTGCTCCCGGGCCCCGCCCGCTACGGGACCTTCACCCACTGCGCCTTGCTCGGCGTCCCCTGGTCGTCGTCGACGAACAGCATGTACCACCCCGACTGCACCAGGTTCCGGCTCCGCGGCACCGTCACCGTGATCCTGTCGCCGGACGCGGTGAAGTCCAGCGCGATCGAGCGCTGGTCGACGTCCGTGACGTGCGTGGAGGCACTCGGGCGGATCAGCCGGACCTTCTTGATCGTGCCGGCGTGCTGCGAGGTGAATGTGCCGGAGCCGCCCCGGGCGATGGTCTGCGGGCCGCCCGACAGGGAGGGCCGCGCGTCCCGGTACAGGTACGGCGGTGTGTAGATCTCGACGCGCTGCTCGAATGTGCCGGGCTTGGTGTTGGCCTTGTCGCCGAAGAGCGAGTCGGAGCCGAAGAACATCACCCGCCCGTCCGGCAGCAGGATCGAGCCGGCGTGGTAGTTGCGGCCCACCAGCGGGTCGGCGACCCGCTTGAAGGTGTTGGTCCCCGGGTCGTAGAGCCGGGCCTGGAGGATGTCGGAGTCGCCGCGGCCCCGGTAGTCCTCGGAACCGCCCGAGACCAGGATGGAGTCGTCGGGCAGGACCGAGGACTGCGGGTAGCGGGTGCCCTTCTCCAGCGTCGGACCGTCCGTGAAGCGCGGGTTCTTCGCCTTCAGGTCGATGATGCGGGTCTTCCTGCTGGCCAGCTGGGACTCGCCGACCCCGCCGCCGCCGATCACCATGAACCGCTCGTCCTGCGCGGGCGGCAGCAGGACCGTGCCGGAGGTCTCCATCATCTGCGCGTCGCTCAGGCCGGGCAGCTTGGTGAACTCGTTGCTGTCCACGTCCCAGATGCCCGGGTCGCGGCCCACGTCGGCCGGTCCGTAACCCGCGTTGGAGCCGGAGTAGAACAGCTTGCCGTTCCGCAGCAGGAACAACGCCGGGTAGGTGGGGAACTGACGGGTCTTCGGCGTGTACGTCCACTTCTTGGTCTTGGGGTCGAAGATCTCGTTCTTCCCCGGGACCAGTTGGCCGATGTCGTCGAGGCCGGAGACGCTGAGGATCTTCCCGTCGCCCAGGGTGGCGAGCGTCGGGTACCAGCGGGCCTCGTTCATCGGGTCGACCTTGATGTACTTCTCGGCGACCGGGTCGAACTCGTAGGCGTCCCGGATCCCCTGGAAGTCCTTCTTGTCCAGGGCGAGCTTCTCCGCGATGCCGTAGGTGTTGCGGGTGTCGTCGCCGGACAGGCCCTGGATCCCGTAGTTGTCCTGGGTGCCCGTCTCGTACCGGGCGCCGCTCTTGCGCGCCTCGACATAGATGCGGCCCAGGCCCGGGGTGTTGCCCAGGAACCTGCCCGCCTTGTCGAAGTTCTTCTTGGCACGCGGCACCAGCACCGGGTCCTTGGAGACGAACGTCTTGCCGTTCGCCTTGCCGGTGAACCTCGTGCCCGCGGGCAGCGTGATCGGCTTGTCGGGGTTCTCGTTGTGGACGATCATCAGGCCGCCGGCCTTGGTGACGTCGCCCTGGAGCTTCTCGTACCGCTTGGTGCCGCCGGCGATCAGGATGTTGCCGTCGGCGAGCTGGGTGTGGCCCGTGCAGAACAGGTCCTCGGGCGTGGGCACCTTCTTGATGGTGCCCTTGACCGGGTCCCAGACACGGGTGTCGAACTGCCGGGCGTCGAAGTTCTTCTTGTTGTTGCCCGAGCCGGCGACCATCAGCACCTTGCCCGTGTGCAGCAGCACGGCGTGGATGGTGTTCTGCCGGTACTCCTCGGGGAACTCGACGATCTCCCAGTGGCCGTTCTCGGCCTTGTACTCGGGCTTGTCGATCTTGTACTGGTGATAGCGCTCCGTGCCGAAGCGGTAGAGCCACGGCCCGTTCATCCCGGCCAGAGCGACTACCACCACCGCGCCGATCCCGAGCCGTCGGGCGCGGCGGAGGCCGGCCTGGTCCTTCATTCCTTACGTCCCCCCAGTCCACCGAGGGCGATCTGCATGGTGTGCTCGCCCGTCGTTCCTTCGGCTGCGGCCCAACCCGGCCCCTGCTGCCCCGCGCTGCCCGGCGCGTGTCCCGGCGGTACCTCCGCCACCGGGACCGGCATCCCCTGGGCCGGTGTGTGCGCCCGGTGCGGGTGCGCCGGGACCGCGTCCCGCGGCTCCGGCGCGGCGGCCGCGGACGCCTGCCTGGTCCGCTCCTGCCGCAGCGACCACCGCCAGGCGAAGATCGGTGCGGCGGTGATGAGCATGGCGAACGTGGCCCAGGTGATCATCGCCGGGTGGGAGTGCCCGAGGGCGAAACCCGCGACGAGCGAGCCGCCGAAGACCAGGATGAAGAACCAGTGGATGCGGAACGTCCCGAACAGCGTGTCGGGGCTCGCCGACTCGCCCTTCGGGGTCACCACGAACTTGCTCTTGCGTCGCAGCGCGGCGTCCATCAGCGAGCGCGCGTAGACGGGCGCCGACAGCGCCGACATCACCATGCCGGCCACCCCGCCGGAGCCCTCCGGCTCGTGCGGGGAGACGTTGTGCCGGCGGTTCCAGACGTACAGGCCGATCTGGAGCGCCGAGGCGTTGCCGTACAGCATCAGCCACACGGTCGGGTCGATGTTCACGCCCGAGGCGCCGAGCCCCAGGAACAGCGCGCAGCTCAGTGCCGCCAGGATCCAGTTGAGGGCGGACATCGGGTAGAAGATGATCATCATCGTGTAGTTGAAGAGCTTGCCCGGCGGCAGTGTGCCGAAGCCCTTCCAGTACTGCTTGAGGATCGTCTCGTAGGTCCCCCGCGACCAGCGCAGCTGCTGGGTGAAGAAGTCCGTCCAGGCGTTCGGGCCCTCGCCGACCGCGAGCACGTCCGGGGTGTACACCGACTTCCACTTGCGGCCGGTCGCCGGGTTCTTGGCGCGGTGCATCTCGAAGCCGGTGGCCATGTCCTCGGTGATCGAGTCGTACAGGCCGCCGATCTGCTTGAGCGCCTTGATCCGCACGGCGTTCGAGGTGCCGACGAACATCGGTGCGCCGTAGCGGTTGCCGGCCCGCTGGATCAGGGCGTGGAAGAGGAACTGCTGCGACTCGGCCGCCTTGGTGACGAACGTGTCGTAGTTGCCGTAGACCTGCGGGCCGATCACGAAGCCGACGTCGGGGTCGCGGAAGTACCCCAGCATCCGCTCCAGGTAGTTGGGCAGCGGCACGTGGTCGGTGTCGACGGAGGCGAAGAAGTCGTACTCGTCGCCGTGCGCCTGGAGCCAGGCGTTGTAGTTGCCGTGCTTGGTCTTGGCGCGGTGCGGGCCCTTGGCCTGGTTCCAGCGCTCGACGCCCTTGCGGCTGAAGTGGTGCACGCCCAGGCGCGCGCAGACCGCCTTCACCTCGGGGTCGTCGCCCTCGTCGAGCAGCCAGACGTGCAACAGGCCCCGGTGGCGCAGCCGTACGGCGGCCTCCAGGGTCCTGGTCACCATCTCCAGCGGTTCCTTGCCGGGCACGAAGGAGGTCAGGAACGCGACCCGCGTGCCGGACTGCGGCACCACCGGGACCGGGTCCTGGGCGACCAGGGTGGCGTGCGCGTTGGACAGCACGTTCATGCAGCGGAAGAACTCGATCAGGCCGATCGAGACCAGCATCACCATGTCGAGGGCCGGCAGGAAGTCGTAGGCCCGGTAGTCGCGTTCGGTCCAGTGCTTGGGCTGGAGCAGCCAGGCCAGCAGGACCAGCGACAGCAGCGGCGCGGCCGCGAGCATCAGCGCGACCCGGATGCGGTGCGGCTCCTGCGAGATCAGCGAGCGGTACTGCACCGTGTACGGCTTGTCCGGGTCGGGCTCGGTGAGGGGGCCGGCGAGCCGGCTGTAGTGCTCGTAGTCGTATTTCGGCAGGGACTTCTTGATTCTGCGGAACGTCCCCGTGGTGCCGGTGCGGTGTCCCGGCACTCGTAACCGGGTCGTCTCAGAAGGATCGGATTCGTGCCGGGCGCCCGTCGGCGTCGACGTCATGACTCATCCCCCCACACGCATGCGAGCGCGTGTTCGTCGATTCCTTCGTCCGTTGGAGGCCCCCCTCGGCCGCTTCACAGACGTTTGCGTGCCGGCCGCGGGTCACCAGGTCGGTCCCACCTCGGAGACACGGCACCGCGGCCCGCCGGTTGCACGGCTGCCCCCGTGGCGGCCGTCGACGCGCGGGAGCCACGACTCACCGCACTGCCGGGCAACCGGCTGCTACAACCCCCCAACACCCCCCAACGTCCCCGACACCCCCCAAGTGCCGCCAATGGGCGGCAGCTTGACATCCAGGGTTCTACGGTGTTCAGCATGATCGCAAGACGCGAAACTCGGAGTTTACCGGCCATACGCGCGCATTGCGGAGAGGGGGTGCGCCGAGGGGTTCGACACCCCGCGCCGCCCGCTCTTCTGTACGGCTGAGACGGGAGAGGCGTTCAGCCGGGGCGGGGAGCACGCCCAAACGGTGAAGGCGAGCCCGGTCCACAGGACCGGGCTCGCCTTCGTCATGGTGCGCCGCCAGGGACTCGAACCCCGGACCCGCTGATTAAGAGTCAGCTGCTCTAACCAACTGAGCTAGCGGCGCCTGCTGACACCGTTCACTTTACATGACCTCAGGGGGCCGCCCGACCGCCCGCGCCTGGTGGGCGGGGCCGGCGGAGCCGCCTTGTACATCATTCGGACCGTCAATGTTCGCGCCCGGTGGACAGTTGTGGCAATGATCAACGTGCACAGATCCGGATATGTACCTATGAAGTGTGAGGGAGATCGCATGAAGTCTCCGGTGTTCGAGGAAATCGACCCCGTGAGCGACTGCGACTGCCCCGGGTGCGCGCGCGGGCGTGGCCTGTCCTGCTCCCCGGCCGCCCGCACCCCGGTCCGTCCGGCCGCCGCGCACCGCGCGCTGGTCGTGGCGGCCGTCACCGCCGTGGCCCTCGGCGCGGGCCAGGCGGTACCGGCGGCGGCAGCCACCCACACCGCCGACCGGCCGCCCGGGCCATCGGCCGACGAGCCCCCGGCCGGCGAGCCCGAGACCCCGCAGGGCGAGGTGGGCGCGCTGTTCGGGCCGGGCGGGCCGGAGCCGGCCGAGGCGGGGGAGCAGGCCGCGATCGGCGCCATCACCCGGTCCCAGATCGTCGGCCGGGCCAAGAAGTGGCTGGACGCCCGGGTGCCGTACAACATGAACCGCTATTGGCGCGACGGATACCGCCAGGACTGCTCGGGGTTCGTCTCGATGGCCTGGAACCTGCCGCGCAACGAGTGGACCGGCAGCCTCGGCCGGTACGCGGTGCGGATCACCAGGGAGCAGCTCCAACCCGGCGACATCCTGCTCTTCCACAACCCCGACAACCCTCAGAAGGGCTCACACGTGGTGCTCTTCGGCGGCTGGACCGACCACCGGCACACCTCCTACATCGCCTACGAGCAGGTGCCGCGGCACACCCGCCGCAAGGCCACCCCGTACGCCTACTGGACCAACTCCAAGCGGTACGTCCCCTACCGCTACAAGGGCCTGACCCGGGGCGCGGCCGGTCCCGCCGCGGCGTCGTCCGCGGCGTACCCGGGAGCGGCGTACTTCGGCCCCGGCGCCAACAACCCCCATGTCACCCGGCTCGGCCGGATGCTCGCCGCCCGCGGCGGCGCCTCCTACTACGCCAAGGGGCCCGGCTCGCGCTGGTCGGAGGCGGACCGGCGGGCCACCCAGGCCTTCCAGCGGGCCCAGGGCTGGACCGGGGCGGCCGCGGACGGGCTGCCGGGGCCGGGGACGTGGCGGCTGCTGGTGACCGGGAAGGGCAAGGACATCAGGGCCGCGGCCCCCGCCTCGCACGGGGTGCCCGGCTACCCGGGACGGGGGATGTTCCGGCCCGGCGCCGACAACCGGTACGTCACCGAGCTGGGCCGGCAGCTGGTGAAGAAGGGGTACGGCCGGTTCTACCCGAACGGGCCGGGGCCGCGCTGGTCGGACGCGGACCGGCGGGCCGTCGAGGCCTTCCAGCGCGCCCAGGGCTGGCGGGGCGGCGCGGCGGACGGCCGGCCGGGGCCCGAGACCTGGCGCCGGCTCTTCGCATGACCGCGGTCCCGGCAGGGCCGCCGACCCACCGTACAAACGTCTGAACCATCTGGCGCGGAGGCTGGAGACAGGTATGACTACGACCACGTCCCCCTCACCCGAATCCGACGGGTGCGAGGCCACGATCCCCATCGACGTCCGGGCGGTCCGCTGCGGCCCCCGGCTCATCCAGAACGAGGTGACCAAGGAGATCCCCGTCCACCTGCTGTTCCGTGACGAACCCCAACCGGCCCCCGTGCCGGTCCGGTCCGCGGTGGTGGGCAGCAGGAGGGGCACCGGCGAGCAGCCGCGGCCGGGGCGCGGGCGCCGGGCTCCCGCGCCGGCCCGCCCGGTGCCGGAGATGGACCCCGACCTGGTGGAGCACCCGGCGCCGGTGCTGCCCGGGGCGGCCGGGGTGCTGGCGGGGGCCTGCGGGGCGGCGGGCTGTGTGCTCACCTCGTGGTGGGCCGGGGGGCTGCCGGACATCGCGGCTGAGGCGCTGCGGCTGCCGGCGTCCGCGGGCACCGGACTCGGCGGGGCGCAGTGGGCCGCCTACGCCGGGGCGGGAGCGCTCGCCCTGTTCGGCTTCGGCGGGCTGGCCCGGGGCCGGACCGGGCGGGCCTGGGTGCTCGGCCTGTTCGGCCGCTACCGGGGGACCGTCCGGCGCACCGGGCTGCTGTGGCTCAACCCGCTGATGCCGCGCCGCCGGATCGACGTCCGGCTGCGGCACTGGCGCAGCGAGCCGATGCCGGCCGCCGCCGCGGGCGGGGTCGCGCTGCGGGTGGTGGTGCTGGTGGTGTGGCGGGTGCGGGACACCGCGCGGGCCACGCTCGGGATCGACGACCACGAGAGGTACCTGCGCGGGTGCGTCGAGGCGGCGCTGGCCCGGGTGCCGGTGGACCCGCCGGGCGGTGCGCGGGAAGCGACCGGCACCGCGGACACGCTGACCCGGCTGGTGACGCGGGAGGTGGCGCCGGTCGGGCTCGAGGTGTTCTCGGTCCAGCCGGTCCGGGTCGAGTACGCGCCGGAGGTCGCCGCCGCCATGCACCGGCGCAGCGTCGCCGCACTGGACGCGCAGCACCGGGCGAGCATGCTGACCTCGGTGGTGGACTCGGTGGAGGACACGGTGACCCGGCTGACCACCAGGGGTCTGGTCGACCTCGACGACTACGAACGCAAGCTGCTGGTGCGGGACTTGACGGTGGCGTTCTGCGCGGGAGGCCGGGAACCGGGGCCGTGACGGGGACGGGGGAGGGCGTGTCTTTGGTATGGACATGTTCAAGTAACGGCAATAGCCTGAACTTGGTCTAGACCTGCACAGCTCACTGAACCTCCCCCACGTCTCCAGGAGCGGCAGTATGCGCACCAAGGCCAAGATCTCCGCAGCCGTGCTCGGGCTCACGACCGCCGGAGCCTTCGTGCTCTCCACCGGCGGCGCGAGCAGCCACGGCTACACCGACCTGCCCATCAGCCGGCAGAAGCTCTGCGCCAACGGAACCGTCGCCGACTGCGGCGCCATCCAGTGGGAGCCGCAGAGCGTCGAGGGCCCGAAGGGCTTCCCGGCCTCCGGGGCGGCAGACGGGCAGCTCTGTTCCGGGAACAACACCCGGTTCAGCCAGCTCGACAGCCCCAGGACCCCCTCGGGGGGCGCATGGCCGACCACCGAGGTCGACGGCGGCCAGAGCTACACCTTCCGCTGGCAGTTCACGGCCATGCACGCCACGACGGACTTCAAGTACTACGTGACCAAGCAGGGCTGGAACCAGAACCACGCCCTGACCCGCGCCGACCTCGACACGACCCCGTTCCTGACGGTGCCCTACGGCGGACAGCGCCCGCCGGCCACCCTCAGCCACAGCGGCACCCTGCCCCCCGGGCTGAGCGGCCACCACGTCATCCTCGCGGTCTGGACGATCGCCGACACGGGCAACGCGTTCTACGCCTGCTCCGACGTCACGTTCTGAGCGTGGGTCTGAGCACCCCCCGAGCCACTGGACCGGCCGGCGTGGGGGATTCCCCCCACGCCGGCCGGTCACGGCGGCGCCGGAGTTCGGGGACCTCATGGAAGCGATGTTCTACGTCGTGCCCGGTTCCATCATGGCCGTGGCCCTGACCATGGCATTCGTGGCCGTCCGCCACACGCTGCGGCTCAGGCGCGCCTGGCGGAGCGGGCTGACCGCCGACGCGTTGCCTGCGGATGTTCACCACGGCGCGCGACGGCGGTGACTCCCACGTCCGCACCCGCCTGCACCACGTGTACGAGTTCACCGCCCGTGACGGCCGCCAGGTCCCGGTCGAGGAGCAAAACGGCCCGGCGGCGGTCGTCGAAGGCGACATCGTGCCGGTGTACCACACCGACGGCCGCGAGGTGTTCGCCACCGCCCGCCCGCCGAACGTGGCCCGCGACGCGGCCGGACTGGCCGCCACCCTGGCGTTCCTCGGCCTGGTCGTGGGCTTCGGCGTCGGCTTCGTGATCACGTACGACGAGATGGCCCGCGTGTGACCGCGTGCGGAACAGGCCGAAGGGGCCCTCGTGATCACGAAGGCCCCTTCATCTGTGCGCCGCCAGGGACTCGAACCCCGGACCCGCTGATTAAGAGTCAGCTGCTCTAACCAACTGAGCTAGCGGCGCATGAATCCCGCCGTCCGCTCCCCGCGGCCGACGACAAAGAAAATACTACCTGGTCCCCGGGGGTGCTTCGACCACCCCGGAGGCCGGGGGCGCCGGGGTGGCCCGGAAGGCCGCCGGCGCCCCCGGAGCGGCCCCTACAGAACGGCGCCCAGGAACTCCCGGGTGCGCTCGTGGTCGGGGTCGCCGAAGAGCTTCTCCGGCGGTCCGGACTCGATCACCTGGCCCGAGTCGAACATCAGCACCTGGTCGGAGATGTCCCGGGCGAAGTTCATCTCGTGGGTCACGCACAGCAGCGTGATGTCGGTGGTGTGCGCGATCTCCCTCAGCAGGTCGAGCACTCCGGCCACCAGCTCCGGGTCCAGGGCCGAGGTCACCTCGTCGAGGAGCAGGATCTCCGGCCGCATGGCGAGTGCCCGGGCGATCGCCACCCGCTGCTGCTGGCCGCCGGACAGCTGCGCCGGATGGGCGTCGATCTTGTCCGCCAGCCCCACGAGGTCGAGGAGTTCACGTGCCCGCTCCTCCGCCTCCTCGCGGCCGAGGCCGAGCACGTTGACGGGCGCCTCCGTGATGTTCTGGAGCACCTTCATGTTCGGGAACAGGTTGAACTGCTGGAAGACCATCCCGATCTTCCTGCGGATCCTGCGCAGGTGCCTCTCGTTCGCCACCCGCAGGGTCCCGTCCGGGCCGGGCATGTGGGACAGCGGCTCGCCGTCCACGTGGATCACGCCGTCGCTGACGCGCTCCAGCGTCATCAGCAGCCGCAGGATGGTCGTCTTCCCCGAGCCGCTCGGCCCGATCAGCGTCACGTGCTCACCGCGCTGGAGGGCGAAGTCCAGCCGGTCGAGCACGACATGATCGCCGAAGCGCTTGACCACCTGGTCGAAGCGCACCAGATCCGCGGGCGGCGCGTCCGGGGTCACGTTCTCGGGCGCCTGCGGCGGCGTCTTCTGCAAAGGGTCAGTGGCCAAGGCGCTTCTCCAGCTTTCTCATCAGAAGCGAGGTCGGGTAGCTTGCCGCCAGGAAGAACAGGCCCGCGAGGGTGAACGTCTCGGCGTAGGTGAAGTGGTCCGCGCCGTACTCGCGGGCCTTGGCGACCATCTCCTGGACCGTGATGACGGCCAGGAACGGGGTCTCCTTGAACATCGAGATGCCGTAGTTGCCCAGCGCCGGCAGCACCTTGCGCACCGCCTGCGGCAGGATCACCGCCTGCCAGGTGCGGCGCGGCGACATGGACAGCGCCCGGCAGGCCTCCCACTGGCCCTTCGGCACGGCGTCGATGCCCGCCCGGTACACCTCCGACAGGTAGGAGGCGTAGTGGATGCCGAGCACCGCGACGCCGATGGTCAGCGGGTCCACCGTGTTGAAGACCGCGTAGGCGCCGACCAGCTGCACCAGCAGCGGGGTGGACCGCACGAACTCGGTGACCGCCCGCACCGGCACGGTGACCAGCCGGGCCGGCACCCGTCCGGCCACGGCCACGAGCAGGCCGAGGACGGCGGCCACCGCGGTGCCGAGGACCGTGGCCAGCAGCGTGGTCAGAAAGCCGTGCCACAGCAGCGGCAGCGAGTCGCGGACCGCGCCCCAGTCCCAGTCGTAGCTCACGACGCACCTCCCGCCATCTCGGGTTCGCGCTCCGGTTCGGCGCTGCGGCGGCGCAACAGGGAGCGCGGGTCCGTCCGCAGGCCGAGCCGGGCCTTGGCGTGCCGCTCCAGGGCGTTCATCAGCAGGGTCAGCGCGTAGGCGAGGACGAAGTAGATCACCAGCAGGGTCAGATAGGCCCACGTGGTCGCGCCGGTGCGGTCACGCATCTGCTGGACCACCGTCGTCAGGTCGGCCGCGGAGATCAGCCACAGCAGCGGGGTGCACTTCAGCAGCTGGATCAGCAGGTTCGCGAACGAGGGGATCATCTGCACCCACGCCTGCGGCAGGATCACCCGGCGCATGCGTTGCAGCGGCGTCATGTTCAGCGCGACGGCGGCCTCCCACTGCGCCTTGGGCACGGCGTTCAGCGCGCCGCGCACCACCTCGGATCCGTAGGCGCCGTAGTTCATGCCGAACGCCACCACACCGCAGAACAGCGGTGACAGCTCGTACCCGGACAGCAGCGGGAACGCGTAGTACAGCCAGAACAGCTGGACGTAGAGCGAGGTGCCGCGGAGGAACTCCACGACCACCCGTGAGACACCCCGCGCGAGCAGGAGCCTGCTGTTCGCGGCGAAGCCGAACACGAAGGACAGGGCGAGCGCGACGGCCGAGCCGAGGACCGTGGCCTCGACCGTCACAAGGAGCCCCGACCACACGTCGGAGATGTGGTCGAAGAAGTACGTGTAGAAGTCACCCATGGACAGGCGTCCCCGTCAGCCCTTGCACAGGTCGGCGGTCTTCAGGTCCGCCGGCGGGATCGTGTCCTTGCCGAATCCGTACTCTCCGACGAGCCGCACGTACCGGCCCGGATCCGAGGTGATCTTCTTCAGCTGCTCGTTGAAGGCGTCGCGGAGCTCCTCGCCGCCCTTGCGGAAGACGGCGCCACCCGGGCTGTACTGCTTCACGCCGTCGACCACCGGCACGAAGGACTCGGTGACCTCCACCTTCGGGTTGGTCCTGGCCAGCCAGCGCAGCGAGATGCCCGTCAGCACGAAGGCGTCGATCCTGCCCTGCGCGACCGCGTCCGCGCCGTCCTGCGGCTTCTGCAGCGTCCGTATGCCGCTCTCGGAGATCCCGGCGGCGGTGACGTAGCCCTTCTCCACCGCGCCCGACATCACGCCTATGGCCGCCCCGGCCGCCTTGGCGGAGGCGAGGTCGGTCAGCTTCTTCGGGTTGCCCTTCTTCACCATCATCGCGGTGGGCGAGACGAACTCGGGCTCGGAGAACAGGGCCTTTCGGCAGCGCTCCGGGATGATGGCCATGCCCGCGCTGATCACGTCGTACTTGCCGGCCTGGAGTCCGGGGATCAGCCCGTCCCACTCGGAGAAGGTCGGCCGCAGCTCGTCCACCCCCAGGGCCTTGAAGATCTCCCTGTGCAGCGTCGGTGCCTCGCCCTTGAGCTGCCCGCCCTCCTCGAAGCCGTACGGCGCCTCGTTGGCGTAGGCCACCTTCACATAGCCCTGCTTCTTCAGCTGTTCCAGCTTCGAGCCCTTGCCGTCGCCGCCGTCGGTCTTGCTGCACGCGGCCAGCAGCCCGGGGACGGTGAGCATGCCGCCCACGGCCGCCGTCCTGGTCAGAAAGCCCCGGCGGGACAGGTTTGGGAACTCGGACATGGACACTCACCCTCCAAGAGAGCCTCGTCGGCTCAGGCCCTTTGCGGATAGTGGTGGCGCCTGCCCGCTCTCCGTCGTCTATGCGGGTGGACTTGGGGATGTAATCCAACGGTGTCCCGGGGGAGACCGTTCCGTGTCCGGACGGAGAGGTGCGGGGCGGGTGTGAACTCCCGTGCCTCAGGGCAGACAGGCCCCAGAGCTGCGAGGAGGCGCCATGGCGGAACGCCACGTCGAAGTCGCGCTGGAAAAGCGCGGAATCCGGTGCACGGCACGGCTGCTCGACGACCGGGCGCCGCTCACCTGCGCCGCGGTCTGGGACGCGCTCCCGCTGAGCGGGGACGTCTACCACGCGAAGTACGCGCGCAACGAGATCTACGCCCTCTTCGCGCCGTTCGCCCGGGCGGAGCCACCGCTGGAGAACCCGACGGTCACTCCGATCCCGGGCGATCTGTGCTACTTCTCGTTCGCCGGCGCCGAACTGGGCACGCAGGCCTACGGCTACGACCGTGTCCCCGGCGCCGGGCCGACGGTCGTGGACCTCGCCCTGTTCTACGAGCGCAACAACCTCCTGCTCAACGGGGACGTCGGCTGGGTGCCCGGCATCGTCTGGGGCCGGGTCACCGAGGGCCTGGACGCCATGGCCCAGGCCTGCAACGACCTGTGGCGCTCCGGCGCGGCGGGGGAGACCCTCACTTTCCGGCGGGCGTGAGCCGGGTCGCCAACCCCGCCTCGTACAACGCGTGGGCCGCCCGCAGCACCAGGTCGTCGCGGTGCCGCGCGGCCACGATCTGGAGGCCGACCGGCAGACCGTCCTCGTCCCTGCCCACGGGCACGGACGCCGCCGGCTGCTGGGTCATGTTGAACGGGTACGTGAACGGTGTCCACCCGGTCCAGCGCCGGTGCCCCGAACCCCTCGGCACCTCCGCGCCCGCCTCGAACGCCGTGATCGGCAGGGTCGGCGTGACCAGCAGGTCGTAGCTCTCGTGGAAGTGGCCCATGGTGCGGCCGAGTTCCATGCGCACGTCCACGGCGGCCAGGTAGTCCAGCGCCGACAGCCGGGCACCGGCCGCGCAGACCTCCCGCAGCCCCGGATCGAGCAACTCCCTCCGGTGGGGCCCCAGATGCTGGACGACACGGGCCGCGCCGCTGAACCACAGGGTGTGGAAGGCCTCCATCGGTTCGGCGAAGTCGGGGTCGCTCTCGGTGACGTACGCGCCGAGGTCCGCCAGCCCCGCCACCGCCCGGCGCACCGCCGTGGCGACCGCCGGGCGTACCGGCACCTGGCCGCCCAGGGACGGCGAGTAGGCGACCCGCAGCCCCCGTACCCCGCCCGCCAGGCCCTCCGTGAACGAGCCGGGGGCCGGGCCGAGCGCCGACCAGTCCCGCGCGTCGGGCACACCGATCACGTCGAGCAGCAGCGCCGCGTCCGCCGCGTCCCGGGTCATCGGCCCCACGTGCGACAGCGTGCCGAAGGCGCTGGGCGGATACAGCGGGACCCGGCCGTACGTGGGCTTCAGCCCGAAGATCCCGCACATCGCGGCCGGGATGCGCACACTGCCGCCGCCGTCCGTGCCCAGCGACAGCGGGCCCGCGCCGAGCGCCACGGCCGCCGCGCTGCCGCCGCTGGAGCCGCCGGCGGTGCGGGTCCGGTCGTGCGGGTTGCGGGTGACGCCGGTCAGCGGGGAGTCGGTGACGCCCTTCCAGCCGAACTCGGGGGTCGTGGTCTTGCCGAGGAAGACCGCGCCGTGCTCGCGCAGCCGGGCCACCGAAGGGGCGTCCTCCTCCCAACGGCCCTCCTCCGGCACGGTCCTGGAACCGCGCAGGGTCGGGTGGCCGCGCAGCAACAGGATGTCCTTGACGGTGACCGGCACCCCGTCCAGCAGCCCCGCCGGCCTTCCGCGCCGCCACCGGTCCTCCGACTCCCGGGCCCGTGCCAGGGCGTCCTCGGCGGTGATCCGGACGAACGCGTTCACCTCCGGCTGGACCCGCTCGGCCCGCTCCAGGGCCGCCCGGGTGGCCTCCACTGGGCTGAACTCGCCCTTGCGGTAGCCGTCGAGCAGTTCTCCCGCGGTCAGCTCGGTGAGCTCGGTCATCGCACCTCCAGACAGGGGTCAGTGTCCCGGTACGTATCCGCGCCGTTTGTCGACGACGTTCGGCAGCGGTTCGCCCGCCTCCCAGCGGCCGTACAGATCGACGAACTGGGCCGCCAGTTCGTCCCGCCAGCCGACCGTGTCACCGCTCATGTGCGGGGACACGACCAGGCCCGGCACCCGCCACAACGGGCTGTCGGGGGTGAGGGGTTCGCACTGGAAGACGTCCAGGGCGGCGCCCGCGATACAGCGGTCCGTGAGCGCCCGGACGAGCGCTTCCTCGTCGACGAGCTGCCCCCGGCCGACGTTGACGAAGCGTGCCGAGGGCTGCATGAGGCCGAACCGGCGGGCGTCGAACATGCCGCAGGTCTCCTCGGTCAGCGGGGCCGCCGCGATCACCCAGTCGGCGCGGGCGACGAGCCGGTCCAGGTCCTCCGGGCCGTGCACTCCGGCGCGCGCGGCGCGGCCGACGACGGCCGCCCGCACCCCCAGCGCGCCCAGCGTGCGGGCGATCGCCCGGCCGATCGGCCCGGAGCCCACGACACACACGCGCGTACCGGCCACCCGCTGCGACTCGCGGTGCCGCCACCGCCCCTCACGCTGGAACTCCAGGGTCCGCGGCAGGTCCTTGGCCATGGCGAGGACGAGCGCGGCGACGTACTCGGCGATCGGCTCGTCGAACACGCCCCGCGCGTTGGTCACCACCGTGCCGGACGCCGCGATCTCAGGACAGATCAGATGGTCCACGCCCGCGCTCGCCGTGTGCACCCAGCGCGGCCGCGGCCCCTCGCCCGGCCAGGCCTCCCGCACCGCGGTGGAGGTGAAGTCCCACACGAGCAGCACGTCCGCCTCGGGCAGCCGCGCGGCCAGCCCGGCCGCGTCCGTGCGCACGATCCGGGCGCGGCCGGTGAGCCGGCCCAGACGCGGCGGCGGATCGGCGTCCAGGACGAGCAGGACGGGGACACTCATGGCGAGCCGTTTCTCGTAAGGGGCGGCCGTCTGACGTGCACGGATTGACCACGCTCGCACCCGAACCTACCTTCGTCAACACGGGCGCCCGTACGGACGGTTGATCAGTGCTGTCCCACCGTGTCGTTCACCTTGCCGTCAGTGCCGCCCATCCGTCTCCCTCCCGTGAGGCAGGTGTCTGCCATGGACGCCACGAACGACATGAACGGCATGGGGATCTCCTTCCTCGGCGGCCCGTGCCCACAGCGCGGTGTCGGGGTCGTCGCCCCCTTCGACTTCGCGCTGGACCGCGAGCTGTGGCGCTGGGTGCCGGACGAGGTCTCGCTCCATCTGACCCGGACGCCGTTCGTGCCGGTGGAGGTGAGCCTGGACCTGGCGCGGCTGGTCAGCGAGCACCAGACGCTCGACGCCGCGGTGCGCACCCTGACCGCCGTCGCGCCCGAGGTCGTCGCCTACGCCTGCGCCTCGGGCAGCTTCGTCGGCGGGATCGCCGGCGAGCGCGCCATGTGCGCGGCGATGACACGGGCGGGCGCGGTCGCCGCGGTGACCACGTCCGGGGCACTGCTGGAGGCGCTCGCGGAACTCGGCACCCGGCGGGTGGCGCTGGTGACCCCGTACACGGTGTCCTTGACACGCTCGCTGCAGGACTTTCTGGCCGAGGCGGGCGTCACCGTCACCGGATACGCCTACATGGGGCTGACCCGGCACATCTGGAAGGTGCCGTACCGCGGTGTGGTCGACATGGCGCGCCGGGCCGCGCGCCGCAACCACCCGCAGGCGCTCTTCCTGTCCTGCACGAACCTGCCCACCTACGACGTGATCCCGCAGCTGGAGGCCGAACTGCGCATACCGGTGATCTCGGCCAACCAGGTCACGATGTGGGCTGCCCTGCGCCGGCTGGGTACCCGAGCCGTGGGGCCGTACCAGGCGCTGGCGGCCGGTGTGCCTCCCGAGCCGCCCAGGCCGCGGGAGGGTGCCGGCGGCGCCTGGCCCGTACTGTCCGACGAACAGCAGGAAGGCAGGCCATGACCGCACTCGGATTCCTCTACCCGGGCCACTCCGCAGAGGACGACTATCCGCGCATCGAGCAGCTCCTGGGCAGCGACATCCGGGTGGACCTGGTCCACACCGACATCGGCGAGGACGCGCACCGGGTGGACGCGCTGTACGAGATGGGCGCGCCCGAGCGGCTCGCACAGGGCGTGCAGGGGCTGCGGCTGTCCGGAGTGGAGGCGGTGGTGTGGGCGTGCACCAGCGGCAGCTTCGTACGCGGCTGGCAGGGCGCGCACGAGCAGGTCCGCGCGCTGGCCCGGGCGGCGGGCATGCCGGCCTCCTCCACCTCCTTCGCCTTCGTACACGCGGCGGCCGAGATCGGTGCCCGCCGGGTCGCGGTCGCGGCGACCTACCCCAAGGACGTCACCAGCCTGTTCACGGACTTCCTGCACGCCGGGCGGGTGGAGGTGGCCGCCGCCCGCAGCGCCGGGATCGTCACCGCGGCCGAGGTGGCCACCTGGGGCGAGCCGGAGATCCTGGCCCTGGCGCGGGACGCGGACGTCCCCGAGGCGGACGCGGTCCTGCTGCCCGACACCGCCCTGCACACGGCGTCCCACCTGCCCGCCCTGGAGAAGCACCTCGGCAAGCCCGTCCTCACGGCGAACCAGGTGACCGTCTGGGAGGCGCTGCGGCTCACCGACCGCCGTGTCAACGCGCCCGCTCTGGGCGCGCTGTTCACGCGGGAGCCGATCGTCCAGGTGTGACACCGGCGCGGTTGCGGTCCCCGTCGCGCGGGCGGACCCTGGAAGTGTCCGGCGGTGCAGCGAGAACGCCCGGGGCCCGGGACGACCGACGCCCCCGCCCACCTGTGTCATCCCCCTGGTTGGTGTCCCCCGGCAACGGCCCGTCGTCGCCGCCGTCGTCCAGCGTTCGACGCGGAGGTGACCCAGGTGAAAGCCGTCGTCTACGAAAAGCCCTTCAACGTCACGGTGAGGGACGTCGACGATCCTCGGATCCAGCACCCGAACGATGTGATCGTACGGGTCACGTCCACCGCGATCTGCGGTTCCGACCTGCACATGTACGAGGGCCGCACGGCCGCCAAGGCGGGCATCGTCTTCGGCCACGAGAACCTCGGCATCGTCGAGGAGGTCGGCGACGGCGTGACGTCGCTGTCCCAGGGCGACCGGGTCGTGATGCCGTTCAACGTGGCCTGCGGGTTCTGCAAGAACTGCCTCGCCGGGAAGACGGGGTTCTGCCTGACGGTGAACCCCGGCTTCGCGGGAGGCGCCTACGGATACGTGGCGATGGGCCCCTACACCGGCGGCCAGGCCGAGCGGCTGAGGGTGCCGTTCGCCGACTTCAACTGTCTGAAGCTGCCGCCGGGTGACGAGTTCGAGACCGACTTCGTGCTGCTCGCCGACATCTTCCCGACCGGCTACCACGGGTGCGAGCTCGCCAAGGTGTCGCCAGGTGAGTCCGTCGCCGTCTTCGGTGCCGGTCCGGTGGGTCTGATGGCCGCCTACTCGGCGCTGCTGCGCGGCGCGTCGATGGTGTTCTCGGTCGACCGGGTGCCCGAGCGGCTCGCCAAGGCGGAGGAGATCGGGGCCATCCCCATCGACTTCACCGCGGGCGACCCGAGCGAGCAGATCAAGGAGATGACCAACGGCGAGGGCACCGACAAGGGTGTGGACGCCGTCGGCTACCAGGCCCAGTCGCACAAGGACGTCAGTCACGAGGAGCCCGCCGTCGTCCTCAACACGCTCGTCGAGACGGTACGGCCCACCGGCCTGCTCGGCATACCGGGGCTGTACGTGCCCTCCGACCCGGGCGGACCCGACGAGCACGCCAAGCATGGCCAGCTGCTGGTCTCCATCGGCAAGATGTTCGAGAAGGGGCAGCAGATGGGCACGGGCCAGTGCAATGTGAAGCAGTACAACCGCCAGCTGCGCGATCTGATCATCGCCGGGCGCGCCAAGCCCAGCTTCGTGGTCTCCCACGAGCTGCCGCTGGACCAGGCGCCCCAGGCGTACCAGAAGTTCGACAAGCGGATCGAGGGCTACACCAAGGTGGTCCTGCATCCGGGCCACGCGCTCGCGGCGTGAGCGCGGGCCGAGACAAGCCGTCGCAGGGAACCTCCGCCCCGGACTCCCCCGAGGTCCGGGGCGGAGCCCTGCGGCGGCTCGCCTCGTGTGAGCGAGACGGGTGGGTGGGAGAGGAACAAACGACAGCGGTGCCCTGTTGACGCCGGTCAGGAAAGTGAACGGTCAACCAGCTGGAGGCACCCGTGGCGGGAGACGAGATCAGGGGCACGGCACACGGGACCGCCCCGGTACCCCTGTCCGTACTGGACCTGGTGACCGTGGGCGCGGGGCACACCGCCGCCGACGCGCTGCGCACCAGCGTCGCCCTGTCGAGGACCGCGGAGACCCGCGGCTACCACCGCTACTGGGTCGCCGAGCACCACTCGATGCCGGGCGTCGCCTCCTCCTCACCGGCCGTGATCCTCGCCCATCTCGCAGCCCACACCGACCGCATCCGCCTCGGCTCCGGCGGCGTCATGCTGCCCAACCACGCCCCGCTGGTCATCGCGGAGCAGTTCGGCACCCTGGAGGCCATGGCGCCCGGCCGTGTCGACCTGGGCCTCGGCCGCGCCCCCGGCACGGACGGCGCCACCGCCGCCGCCCTGCGCCGCACCGACCACCTCGACCGGAGCGCCGACGACTTCCCCCAGCAGCTCGCCGAGCTGATCCGCTTCCTGGACGACGACTTCCCGGACGGCCACCCCTACCGCCGCATCCACGCCGTCCCCGGCCCGGTCCAGGCCACCTCTGCGGGTGGCGTGCAGTCCCGGCACCGCCCGCCGGTCTGGCTGCTCGGCTCCTCCGGCTTCAGCGCCCGCCTGGCCGGAACGCTCGGCCTGCCGTTCGCCTTCGCCCACCACTTCTCCGCGCAGAACACCATCCCGGCCCTCGACCTCTACCGCGACTCGTTCCGCCCGAGCGCGGTGCTGGACGCGCCGTACGCCCTCATCGGCGTCGCGGCCCTCGCCACCGAGGAGGAGCGCGAGGCGCGCCGCCAGGTGCTGGCCGCGGCTCTGAACATGGTCCGGCTGCGCACCGGCCGCCCCGGCCTCGTGCCCACCCCCGAGGAGGCGGAGGCGTACGAATTCAGCCCGACGGAGCGGGAGTTCGTCGAATCCTGGAACGCCAACGTCGTCCACGGCACCCCCGACGAGGTCCGCTCCGGCCTCGACGACCTGCAAAAGCGCACCGGCGCCGACGAGTTGATGATCACAAGCAACGCGCACAGCGGCGCCGTACGCCTGCGCAGCTACGAACTCATCGCGGACGCCTACGGACTGCCGGCAAACGCCCAGCCGCTGCCCCGCGACTGAGCGAACTCGACTCCGGCCAGGCTGAGCGCGTTCAGCTCCGGCCGGCTGAGCGGGTTCAGCCCCGCCCGCAGGCTCGGCCGTCCAGCAGCTCGGAGATGCGGTCGGGCGACACCGGCCGGGAGTACAGCCACCCCTGCCCGGTGTCGCAGCCGATCCGGCGCAGCCTGCTCGCCTGGTCGGACGTCTCCACGCACTCCGCGGTGACGGTCAGCCCCAGCCGGTGGGCGAGCTGGATCATCGCCTCGACGATGACCTCGTCCGCGGGGCTCGGCCGGCTTGCCGCGCCCTCCGGCTCCTCGTGCTGGAACCCCCGTACGAAGGAGCCGTCCAGCTTCAGCGCCGACACCGGCAGGCGGCTGAGGTAGGCGAGGTTGGAGTACCCGGTGCCGAAGTCGTCGATGGCGATGTGCACGCCCATGTCGCTCAGGGACCGTAGGGCCTCGAGCGGCCGGCCGGCCGAGCCCATCACGGCAGACTCGGTCAGCTCCAGCTGGAGCAGGTGCGGTGCCAGCCCGGTCTCGGCGAGCACCTCGGCCACGTCCGCGACCAGGTCGGAGTCCCACACCTGGCGGACGGCCACGTTGACGCTGACGAAGATCGGCGGCTCGTCCGGGTGGTCCAGCTGCCAGCGACGGGCCTGGCCGCAGGCGGTGGCCAGGACCCAGCGGCCCAGCGGCACGATCGAGCCGTCCTCCTCCGCCAGCGCGATGAACCGATTCGGCGTCAGCGTGCCGAACTGCGGGTGGCGCCAGCGGACGAGGGCCTCGACCCCGCGCAGCCGCCCGTCCTCCATGCCGACCAGCGGCTGGTACTCCAGGGCGAACTCGCCGCGTTCGACGGCCGCGCGCAGCGTGGAGACCAGGGCCTGACGGGTCATCCGGTGCGCGTTGCGCTCGGGGTCGAACAGGGTCCAGCGGGCCTTGCCGTCCGCCTTCGCCCAGTACAGCGTCGTGTCGGCGGCCTGCATCAGCGCGGTGGCCGACGACCCGGCCGCGTGCCGCTCGACCACGCCGATGGACGCGGACACCGACAGGCGCCGGCCGGCGACATCGAAGGGTTCCTGAAGGGCCGAGAGCACCGACTCGGCCAGCTCGGCGAGCTGCTCGGTGCCGGTCGAGTCCTCGACGAGCAGCGCGAACTCGTCGCCGCCGAGCCTGGCCACCAGCGGCGTGCTCGTCCGGCCGTGACCGGCGTCGTCCGCGCACCGGGTCAGCCGCTCGGCCACCGCGGCGAGCAGCCGGTCGCCGACGCGGTGGCCGAGGGTGTCGTTGACCGCCTTGAAGCCGTCGAGATCCAGGTAGCACAGGCCGACCCGGCCGTTCCCGCCGCGCTCGTACGACTCCGTCTCCAGCGCGGCCGACAGGCGCTCGAAGAACAGGGTGCGGTTGGGCAGCCGGGTCACCGGGTCGTGGTTCTTCAAGTGCCGCAGCCGGGCCTGGAGTTCACGTCGGGCGCTGATGTCGGCCACGGACAGCAGCACGCCCGGGGAACCGGGCGTCAGGGGTGCGACCGTGACCTGGACCCACAGCCGGTGGCCGTCGGGGTGCTTGAGCCTGCGGGCGCAGCGCAGCCGGGCCTGCCGGCCGCGCAGCACCTCGGCGTAGGCGTGCCGGGTGCGGGCGTCGGAGGCCAGGTCCACCAGATCGGCGGCGGGCTGCCCGGCCAGCTCGTCGGGTCCGGCGCCGAGGAGCGCGCCGAAGGTGTCGTTGGCGCTGACGACCAGGCCTTCGTGGTCGACGACGGCCATCGCCAGCGGCGCCGCGGAGAAGGCGGAACGGAAGGGGCGCTCCGCCCCGGTGGCCGGGCCGGATTCCGAAACGGCGTTCGGGGCGGCGCTCAGGGTGGATTCGGCGGCCGGTTCCAGGGCGGAGGCCGGGACCGGTTCCGGGAGGGATTCCGGGGCTGGCTCCGGGGCGGTGCAGGCCGGTGGTGGTGCGGACCCGAGCAGGTCCACGACAGCGGGCGCGGGTTCGGCCAGGACGGTGAATCGGTGGGCGGCGGGAGCCGGTTCCGCCATCGGGGTGAGGCCGTGGGTGGACAGGAACTCGGCGGGACCGGTGCCGGAGGGCGTGGGCGCGGTGGGGGCGACGGCCCGCTCGGCGGCGGCGGCCGCGACCGGGTCCGTACCCGGAGGCCTCGTGGCGTCACTCTCCGTGACAGTAGGTCGGATGAGGTCTGCCGCGGGCGTCGGCCCTTCGGACGTTCCGCTCACCGCTCGCTCCCGCAGTGCACTCGGTCTTCTTATCGGTCTCGTCGGGTGGCCGGCCGGGTGGTGGACGGCGGCCCGGCCCGTGTCCGCGCAGGAAAGTGCAGGGAAAGTGTGTCGATCATAGATGCCGTCGGCGAGCCCCTTCCAGCCACTCGCCGGTTCCGCGCGGCGACCGGCGGCTCACCAGGATCGTTTTCGATCACACCTGGACGAGTTCTTTGTATGGCTGACCACTCGTGACGTTCCGTGAGCGATTCGGGGGCGTCATTTCCCCGGACCCGCGCCCGGCCGTCCTGCCGTGAACTCGCGTCCCTCACCCTTCCGGTGCAGACAAACAGGGCGTACCCCTACAAACTCCCACAGGCTGGGTGCGGTGTCCCGCGAAACGCCCCGGAGGTCCCCGTGCCGTGTCAGCTGCCCCTGAAGGCGCTCGGCCATGACGTCCTCAGGGTGCTGAACCGGGCCGGGGCGCGCCCCCGGCTGCGCAGCACCGCGGCCGTGTGCACCACCATGTCGGCGGTCGCCGCCACCTCGATCCTGGGCGGGCCGTCGGTCGCCGAGCCGTTCTCCACCGCGCCCTGCGCCCTGCAACGCACGGACGCCCACCACTCGGAGGGACTGGACACCTGGAACCCCTCCTACGTACGGCCGACCCGCACGCGGGACGCCGTCATGGTGTTCCTGTCCTTCCCGGACTCCACCCCGCGGACCACCCCCGCCGAACTCACCGCCGACCACTTCCCGGCCACCAGCGGGTACTTCGAACAGGCGTCGTACGGCAGATTCACCCTGCGCCCCCACCCGCTGCGGCGCTGGATCCGGATGCCGCGCCCGTCCACCGCGTACGCCATGCACCGGGACTGGAACGCCCGGGACCGCACCGCGTATCTGCGGGACGCGCTCGCCGCGGCCGACCCCGAGGTCGACTTCTCGCGCTACGACATCGTCTACTTCGTCGCCGACCCGGACGCGCCCGGCGTCGACTCGGACGCGACGAAGGTCGTCAACCTGGACGCCCCGCTGCGGGCCGACGGCAAGGAGATCCGGCGGGTGGTGACCGTCTTCGAACGGCACCCGCCGGACCGGCTGGTGCTCGCCCACGAGTCCGGGCACGTCTTCGACCTGCCCGACCTGTACCACCGGCCCGCGGACGGCAAGGGCGACTGGGACACCTACGTCGGGGACTGGGACCTGATGGGCAGCCAGTTCGGACTGTCACCCGACCTGTTCGCCTGGCACAAGTGGAAGCTCGGGTGGCTGGATGCCCGCCAGGTGACCTGCCTGTGGGGAAGGGGGCCGACCCGGCTGACCCTGGAGCCGGTGGAGGTGGGCCCGGCGGGCGCGGGCCCTTCGGTGACGTCCGCCGCCGGGTCCCCGCTGTTCGGGCTCGGCAGCGGAACGAAGCTGGTGGTGGTGCGCACCGGGAGCGACAGCGTGCTGGCCATCGAGGCGCGGGCGTCGATCGGCAACGACGTGACCGGGTGCCGGCAGGGGGTGCTGGTGTACCGGGTGCGCAGCGGGGCGGAGTCCGGTGGCGGCCCGATCGAGGTGATCGACGCCCATCCGCACACCGAGGCCTGCGAGGGGGCCTCGGTCCAGCCCGCGCTCGCCGACGCCCCGATCGACGTGGGGGAGAGCTTCACGGTGCCGGGCGACGGGGTCCGGGTGGAGGTGGAGAACCGTACGGCGTCCGGCGCGTACACCGTCAAGATCACCTCGGCGTGACGCCTGCCGCACACACAGCGACGGCGAGACCGGTTCGCTCTCCGCGACCCTGTCCCGCCATCGTCGTCGTGCGCCGCCAGGGACTCGAACCCCGGACCCGCTGATTAAGAGTCAGCTGCTCTAACCAACTGAGCTAGCGGCGCCTGCTGACGTCGTAGACCTTAGCATCCTGGTCGCTGGGAGGAAAAATCGATATCCGCACCGCCGCGCGGGCGGCCCGCACGGCCGCCCAGAGCATGACCTCCGGGCCCGGCAGCCAGGGGTGGCGGGTGTCCGGGGCGACGAGCCAGCGGGAGGCCGGCCGTACGCGGAGGGTGTCGTCGGACAGGGCCGGGAGGGTCACCGCGTCGCCGTTGCCGTGGCACAGCAGGGGCGGGATGCCCTCCTTGCAGCCGGCCTCCCGGCCCCGGCACCCCCACTCCTCCCACTCCAGCAGCCAGGGCAGCCGGTGCGCGGTGCCCGGCGCGGCGAAGAGCAGCATCCGTCCCCGGTGGACGGCCACCGGGCCCGACCCCGGGCCCTCGTCCCACAGCCGGTCCAGCATCCGGCGGCCGAAGATCGCGGGCACGTTCACCGCGTCGAAGACGGTGCCGCAGGGCAGTACGAGCGGTGCGTCAGGCCGCTCCCGCCAGAGGGCGAGCGTGCTGCGGGGATACGCGCCCGCCGAGGCCAGCCAGGCGGCGCCGTCCGCGGTGACGCCCGAGGTGTCGGAGCGGTGGCCTGCCCACCGGTCGAGGTGGTCGACGAAGGGTTCGTTCCCTGTGCGGCTCATGGCAGATACATCTACAGACTGTGAGCGGATGACCCCTCAGAGTTGCGGGAAATCGGGACAGGGGCGGGTGGACGGCGGTATCTTGCGCGCTCGGCATATGCCAGAGCCGGGGGAGGCGTGAAGCGCGGCGGTCAGACGGGGTCGGCCGGGTTGGCGTGGACGCCGCCCTCGGCTCCGCTCAGCAGATCCCGCCCGAACTCCACCATCTTCTTGGCGTAGTCCTCGGTCCAGTCCGCCCGCTCGGCGATGGCCGCCGGGGTCAGCCGGTCGAACCGCCGCGGGTCGGCGAGCTGCGCCGCCGCGATCGCCTGGAACTCCACCGCCCGGTCGGCGGCCGCGCGGAACGCGAGCGTCAGCTCCGTCGCCCGCGCGAGCAGCGCCCGCGGATCGTCGATCGACTCCAGGTCGAAGAAGTGCTCGGGGTCGGCGGCCGCCTCGGCCGGCTCGAAGAGCAGGGGCGCGGGGCGTAGCCGCGGTTCGTCACGACGCGGCGTTGGCTCCGCCATGTCTCGACCTCCTCGTACGGTTCGGATGACACCGCCCTGTGGAAGGGCCACCCTCCATTGTCTCCCGCGAACGCAAGGGGGCGGCCCGCCCCGCCCCACTCGTCAACTCCTCAGGGCCGCCAGGGCACCCGGTGTTCTCTCAGGTGGGCCAGTACCGCGTGGTTCGCCTCCCAGCCGGGGCTGTGTTCCTCGGCCGCCCCGGGCGGCGTGCCGGACTCCGTCCGGCGGGGGAGGGGGGCCGAGTGCCGGTCACGGTCGCCAGGGCACCCGGTGTTCTCTCAGGTGGGCCGGTACCGCGTGGTTCGCCTCCCAGCCGGGGCTGTGTTCCTCGGCCGCCCCGGGCGGCGTGCCGGACTCCGTCAGGCGGGGGGAGGGGGGCCGAGTGCCGGTCACGGTCGCCAGGGCACCCGGTGTTCCCGCAGGTGGGCCGGTACCGCGTGGTTCGCCTCCCAGCCGGGGCTGTGTTCCTCGGCCGTCCCGGGCGGCGTGCCGGACTCCGTCAGGCGGGGGGAGGGGGGCCGAGTGCCGGTCACGGTCGCCAGGGCACCCGGTGTTCCCGCAGGTGGGCCAGTACCGCGTGGTTCGCCTCCCAGCCGTCCGGGAACTTCACCGTGACCCCCAGCCGGACCGGTTCCGTCGACGGGTGGTCGTCCAGGAGGTCGGTCACACCCGCGCGGCAGACCACGACGCAGGCGTGCCGGTGGCGGGAGGCGAGGACGCACAGGCGGCCGGTCTCCAGGTGGAAGGCGGTGGCGTCGGGGCGGCCGGAGAGCGGGTGCAGGACGACCGTGACGTCGAACTCACGGCCCTGGAGGCGGTTCGCCGTGTCCACGGTGACATCCGGCACGCCCAGTTCCGCCAGCGCCGCGCGTACGGCTGCCGCCTGGTCGCGGTGGGCCGTGCCGACCGCGATCCGTTCGGCGGTCAGCGGTGCCGGGTCCGGCGACCGCTCCGAGACGGCCGCACCGCCCCGCTCCAGCAGCCGCCGTACGACCGCCGCCACCGCCCGCACCGCCTCCGGATCGGTGCGTGGAGTGTGCCGCGCGGGCAGCTCCAGCAGGCCCCAGCCGGACTCGGCGGCCTCGTCGAGCACCCGGTCGGGACCCGAGCCGTCCGAGGGGACCGAGAACGTCAGCCGCCGGTCCCCGGCCGACGTGCCGCTGCGGAACGGCGTGTACGGGTAGAACGCGTCGGAGACCAGCGGCGCCGCCGACGCCGGAAGCCGCCAGGACACCGGCAGCCGGTGCTGGGGCAGCTGCGGGTTGTGGGCCAGCAGGGTCGTCACCGCGGACGCCGACGGGTCGTAGGACAGGCCCGCCCACTGCTCGCTGCCGACGATCGCGAACGGGTCCAGCTGACCCGGATCGCCCACGAACAACGCCCGCTCGAACAGCCCGGCAACCGCGAGCAGGGCGTCCGAGCGCATCTGGTACGCCTCGTCCACGATCGCGTGCCGCCACGGCTCGTCGGCCTTCACATGCGCCCACTTCGCGGCGGTCGACAGGACCACGTCGAGTCCGGCGAGGTCGGCGGCCTTCGCCGACTTCCGTACGTTCGGCAGACTGTCGAGCGCCTTGTCGTACGGGTCGGTGTCGCTGCTGTGCAGCCGGCCCACGGGCAGTTCGGGGTTCTTCTCCGCCAGTCGCAGCACCAGGTCGTCGACCTGGGCGTTGGTCTGCGCGACCACCATCAGCGGCCGTCCGGCGGCGGCCAGCTCCAGCGCCGCGCGCACGACCAGCGTCGACTTACCGGCGCCGGGCGGGGAGTCGACGACGACACCGCGGTGCGAGCCGTGCAGGGTGTCGCGGAGGATCGCGTCGGTCGCGCGGGCGGCCGCGGCGCCGGGGTCGAAGGCGGTCTCCGGGGCAGATGTGGTCACCGAAGGTTCCAACTCCGTGACAGATCGTAGTATTGGCGCGTGTTGAGCGAGAACCAAGCTGGCACAGCAATCTCCAATCTTTGGGGAAGCCGGGCTGGTTCCAACCCGGCTGGTGCTGATCGCGGAAGACTCGACTGCTCGCCGAGCGATCGAGCGGCGTGAGCCAGGAATCCCTCTCGTTCACCGAGGGGGAGGGTTCAAAGCAGGTCCTCCTCGGTCACGGGGTCGGCAGCTTCAGGCACGGCGCCCGCCTCGCCCGGCGGGCCGCCGTGCGTCCATGGGGTCTGCTCCGGGTCGGGCAGCTTCGCGCCGCCGCGCTGCTCGTGCTCGAAGAGCGTGAAGCACACGCGGTCGCCCTTCTCCGGCACGGAACCGGCCGCAGGTTCCTTGCCGCGGCCCATCCTGTCCAGGATCCGCAGGACGACGAGAGTTCCCTCGGCGCCGTCCTCCTCGCAGGCGACGAACTCGGCCGACTGCGGCTTGCCGTCCAGCGACCGGTACGCCCTGGCCCGCTCGCCCAGGTGCGGACGGTCGTCGGTGCGCACGGTGACCAGCGGGCGCGGACTGGGCCGCTTGCCCTCGCTGTAGGCCGGGACGACGTCCGTGACCTCGCCCGCGAACGCCTCCCCGGCCAGCCGCCGCCCCGCCATGACCAGCGGGTCGTCCAGTGCCTCCTGGGCCTCCAGGCGGGCCTGCTCCCGCTCGCGCGTGGCCAGCTTGTTCGCCGCGGTGACCGCGTCGTCACGGCGCGGCTGCGGCGGTTCTCCGGCCCGCACACGGTCGCGGTGGCCGGTGAACGACCAGCGGTCGCGCGTCCAGCGCTCCTCGACGTGCGCGCCCTCGGGCAGCGCCCGCAGCAGGTCCAGGCCGCGCCAGACGTTCTCCCAAGTGGGGAGGGCGCACTTCGCGACCAGGTCGCGGATCCCCTGCTCGGCCGCGGTGAGGGCGCCCATCCGCTCGTCGGCGTCCAGGCCGTCCTCGGCGGCCGCGAGGGCGGTCCGGGCGCGGTCGTAGCGCTCGATCGCGGGTGCCAGCAGCTTGTTGTCGAAGGCCGGGTCGGTGGCGGGGCCCGCGGGCGGGCACTCCAACTGGCCGTCGGCGGTGCGGGCGAGCTCGGCCCGCAGCGCGGCCTCGGCGCCCGGCACGCCGTCCGGCGGGGCGATCCACGCCAGCAGCGCTCCCAGGTGCTGGTCCTCCAGGCTGGACTGGCCGGTCGTCCAGTGCTGGGCCAGCAGGTCGGTCATCGCCGGCAGCAGCGAGGAGCCGGGCACCCGGGCCCGCTCCCCGAAGTGGGTCAGCCACCGGCCGAGCAACGGCACCCTGGGCGGCGCCGGGTGGGGGGTCTCCGGGTCCTGCTCCGCGGTGCGGCGGAAGCGCATGGAGCGTCCGAGCAGCCGTACGAAGTCGATGCCCGCGCGGCTCGGCACGATCAGCTGGGGCGCGTCCGCGCACAGTTCCACCTCGACCTTGACCCGCTTGCCGCTCTCCGGGTCGGTCTCGTTGCGCTCGGCGGGCTCGACGGTGTCGGCACAGGAGTCGATGTACGGCAGGACCACATCGGCCAGTTCGGCGAGGAACGCGAACCGCAGGTCGCGGTCGCGCGGCTGCGGCACGGCCAGCAGCCGCGGCGCGTCACGGTCCGTGCCGACCAGCGCGCCGAGCGGGGCGCCCGCCTCACCGGCGGTGGTGAGCGGCACGAACACCAGCGGCCGCTCGGACAGATGCCGATGCCGGACGGTCGAGGCGGGCTGGGCCCGCCCGGTCCGCACGGCCTCCAGACGGCCCAGGGTGGCGATCAGCGACACGCCGCCTCCCGCACGGCCGGCTCCAGTACCTCGGCCCGCAGCGCGGCGGCCCGGCGCAGAGCCGCCACCGCCGGGTCGTCCGGGTCGCCCGCCTCGCCGTGGGCGGCCGCCAGCACGTCCTCGACCGTCGACAGCCCGCCCAGCTCGGCGCGGACCGAGCGGCCCAGTGCGGTCACCGCGCCCTGCTCGCGGGACCGCGCACGGCAGTGGAAGGCCAGCTCGCACGTGGCCAGGCACTCCGGCGCGTACGTCGCCGGGACCGCCTCCACCGCGGCCGTCAGCTCCTCCGAGGACAGCTCGGGGGAGAAGGACACGCCCTCGGGCAGGGTGCCGGCGATGTCCTCGACGCGGGTCAGCCGGGTCAGCTGGCGGGCGGTCACCGCGCGCTGCTTGCGGACGTCGACGGCGGACGCGGTGGGCAGGTTGGAGAAGTCCTTGGGGCACACCAGGAGCACCCGGTGCCGTACCCGCGGGACGGGGTCGAGGCGCGCGGCGACGTCCTCCAGCGCCAGCACGTACACCGCCGACTGCCGGGCGGCCGCGCCCACCTTCGCCGGGTCGGCGGAGCCGTCCAGCATCGGGAAGGACTTGATCTCCACCACCGTCCAGCTGCCGTCCGGGTGCACCACCACCGCGTCCGGCTCCAGGTAGGCGGGCGAGCCCGCCACCTCCAGGGCGAGCATCGGATGGTCGAGGAGCGTCCAGGCGCCCGCCTGCGTGGCCTCGCGCAGCGCCAGCGCCGTACGCGCCGTACGCCCCTCGGGGCCGACGGCGCTCAGGTCGGGCACCCGGCCCTCCTGCGGCGGTTCGGCGCCCGGGTCCAGCGTGGTGCGCGCGAGCCGCAGCAGCTCGGCGCCGCCGTCCGCCTTGACCCGGGCCTCGAACGCGTTGCCCCGCATGAAGGCGAACTGCGACTGACCGAAGACCGCGGGTGCGCCCAGCGCCTTGGCGAGCGCCGCCTTGTCCACGCCCGCGCCGTCCAGGACCGCGCGCCGTCCGCAGCCGGGGTTCGCGGCCAGCGCGGCCAGGGCACGGGCGTCCAGCGCCCGGGCCGGTACGCCGGGACCGCGCAGCTCAGCGAGCCTTCCCCAAGCTCTCGACTTCGCTCGGGCGGGGAAGACCCCAGGCTGGAGCGCCGTCTCCCGCGTCCTCGGGGACGGCACCCGGTTCGGCTCCGGGACCGATCCGTGCTTCGCGCTGACGTGGAATTCGCTCACCCGCCGAAGTCTGGCATCCGCCACTGACAATCGGGGAACCCGCGCCGTCGGAGTCCCCTGTGACGGCCGTGGCGCGGGGTGTCAGCAGTGCCTTGGCACGGTCCACGCCCCGCATCACGAACGGCGCGAGCAGCATCCCGATCCCCATGACGGCCACGCCCGCGACCGCGTCCAGGAGGTAGTGGTTGGCGGTGCCCATCACGACCAGCGCGGTCACCAGCGGATAGGCGACGCCCGCCGCCTTCGCCGCACGCGTGCCGCAGTGGCGCCACAGCATCACTCCGCACCACAGGGCCCAGCCCACGTGCAGGCTCGGCATCGCCGCGTACTGGTTGGTCATACCACCCAGGCCGCGCGGCGCGCTGGCCTCGCCGCCCCACCAGCCGTACGAGCTGTACTGGGCCATCGTGTCCACGAACCCGTGGTCCGGGGAGAGCAGGCGGGGCGGGCAGGTGGGCAGCATGGTGAAGCCGACCAGGCCGATGAACGTGGACGTCATCAGCCAGGTGCGGGCCGCCCGGTAGTGCGTGGTGCGCGCTCTGAACAGCCACACCAGGATCACGGGGGTCACCAGGTAGTGCAGCGACGCGTACCAGAAGTCGGCGGGGACGCCCAGCCACGGCTCGCGGGTGAACAGGCGGTTGAGGGGGTGCTCCGCGTTGAGGCGCAGCAGCTTCTCGATGCGCAGGATCGCCAGGCCGTGGTCGACTGCGGTGGAGACGTCGCCGCGGGCCAGCAGCCGGCCCGCCGAGTAGCAGCCGTACACCAGCAGGATCAGCGGCAGTTCGGTCCACCAGCGCAGGCGGGTGCGCGGGGCCGTCTCGGTGCGCCGTGCCGGTGCCTCGGTCTGCGGCATCCGATGCCCCTCCCCCTTCATCGCTGCGCTGCCCGGCGGTGGCCCCGGACGGTCGTGCCACTTTACGGTGCCCGACCCGACCACCTCGGGGTGCCCCCGGCCCTGATAGACGCAGCAACCGCCCCCCGGGTTGCCCTCGGACAGGGTGCGCGATGATGGAGGGATTCCGTCCGAAGACCTGAGTTTTTCCGGAAGGTTCTCCATGGCACCGCGCATCCTGTTGGCCCGGCACGGACAGACCGAGTGGTCGCTGTCCGGCAGGCACACCGGCAGGACCGACGTTCCCCTCCTGGAGGAGGGCCGGCGCGGCGCCAAGCTGCTCGGGGAGCGGCTGCAGCGGGCGCCGTTCGACGGCCTGCCCGGCGTCGAGGTCCGCACCAGCCCGCTGGCACGCGCGCGTGAGACGTGTGAGCTCGCCGGGTTCGGCGACCGCGCGATGTGCTGGGACGCGCTGATCGAGTGGGACTACGGCGCGTACGAGGGCCTGACGCCGCAGGAGATCCAGGCCGAGCGGCCCGGCTGGCTGATCTGGCGGGACGGCGTCCCGCGCGGGGAGACGCTCGCCGAGGTGACCTCCCGTGCCGACGGGGTGGTGGCCTGGGCGCTCGGCGAGGACCGTGACGTGCTGGTCTTCGCGCACGGGCACATCCTGCGGTCGATCGGCGCGCGGTGGCTGGGCCTGCCGCTCGACTTCGCGGCGCGTATCCGCCTCAACCCCACGTCGCTTTCGGTACTGGGCTGGGCGTACGGAGAGCCGGCCCTCGAGAACTGGAACGACGTGGGCCACCTCTCGTGACCCGTCGGCCCCCTGCCGCCGGGGCGGCAGGGGGGTGGGCTCTCCGCCCGAAGGGCCGTGGGAGGGATCGGGCGGTGCGGGTGGGCGCGTCCGCCCCGACGGCACGGCGCCGGGCGCCCGGCCGGCCGACCCGCGGTGTGGGCCCTCGCCTGAAGGGTCGGAGGAGGCACCGCGCGGTGCGGCTCGGCGAACCCGTCCGCGACGCGACGCCGGGCGCCCGGCCGGCCCGCGGTCGCGTCACATCGTCCGAGGGGCGCTCGCGTGCCTCTCCAGGAATGCGGACACTCCGCTCGCCCGGCGGTGCGGCAGCAGCACCCGCGCCGTTCCCGCCAGCATCGTCTGGATCCGGGACGACTGGACCTGGTCGAGCAGGTCCAGCACCCGCATTCCGGCGGCGGCCGCCTCGTCCGGCCGCCCCCCGCGCGCGAGGTCGTCGGCCAGCTCGGCCGTGTAGAGCGCGATGTTGCGCATGAAGTGGGGATCCTGCAGATGCGCGGCGCGCCGCGCGTGCCGGGCCGCCCGGGGCCAGTCGCCCAGCGTGGACCAGCACTGCGCCTCGAGCCCCGCCAGCTCGGCCTCGCCGTAGAAGCTCATCCATTCGGGGTCGGCGTCCGAGGCACCCCGCTCGTACAGGGCCTGCGCCCGCGCGAGCGCCCGCTCGCAGCCGGCGCGGTCGGCGAGCCCGGCCCAGCCGCCCGCCTCGCGCAGCGCGAGCAGCGACATCAGCCGCGCCGAGCCCAGCCCGCGTCCGACGCGCTGTGCGGCCTGCGCGGCCCGCACCGCCTCGCGGGGCCGTCCCGCGTCCCGCGCGAGGAACGCGGTGTTGCAGAAGGCGTGCGCCTCCAGGGCCTGGTCCCCGGTCATGCGCGCGGTGGCCAGTGCCTCGGCGTAGTGCGAGCGCGCGTCGTCGAACCGCCCGGAGTCGTGGGCCAGCCAGCCCACCGAAATGGCGAGTTCACCGGCGCCGGAGTGCAGCCGGTCGGCGGTGGTCTGCCGGGTCGCGCCGGCGTCGAGCAGCGCGTAGGCGGCGCGCAGCGGCGCGGCCGCGCGGCGGTAGAGACCGTCCGCTCCGTGCCGGTCGTCGAGCAACCGGATCCTGCGGACGGCCTCTTCGAGGGCCCCGGCGTCGCTCGCGCCGGCGCGGCGCGCTGGGCGGTCCGTGGCCGAGGCGTCGAAGGCGGGGCCCAGGGGGCCCAGCGAGGCGGCGGCCACCGTGGCGCCCCCGCGGGTCATGAATGCGCGACGCAGCACGTCGCTCTCCTCGTGGTTCTCGTGGTCTTCGTGCGGGTGGTACGGGTCGTGCGGGTCCGGCGAGTGGTGATCCGGGGAGTTCGGGTCGCCCGCCTCCGGTGCCTCGTGTGAGGCGCGCGAGGCACGTCCCCGAACAGCCGACCGGGGTGCGAAACCCAGGTCGGTCAGCGTGCGGCCCGGGAACATGTGCAAGAACACACGTTCATAGGCGTAGTTGGGGCAACGGATCTCACCCGCCTCCACCCGGCCGATGTAGCGCGCGTCACAGCTGACCCGCTCACCGATCTCGTGGGCGGCCCGCCGTACCGCCGCGGCGAACTCGGCCGGCGAGCGCTGTCCGCGCAGCCGCCGGAAGGCGAGATTCGGCCGTGGCGGGCGGGGGGACTGAGACGAGGTCACCGTCGACGACGTCATGGCCGGGCCCTCTCGTGCGAACCGTCGAACCATGCCGGACGCAGGGGAAGCTGCCCGAGTCACCCGGTCGGCGAGTCACCCGCCGCCCGAGTCGCCCCGGTCGTCCGGGGGACGCCCTGTTTCCGGCGAGCAAGAAAGTACCTGCTGTGTCCGCCCGGACACGCTGTGTTTGGCTACAAACCGGATATCTCATCCGTGATCTGCCATGAAGTGCCACTCTTCATGGCGGACTTCGCCCGTAGCCGTTGACGCCCTGCCGCGTTGAACCCCGTGGACCGGGAGCCGGCCAGACTCCCGACCCGCTCGTTCACGAGGAGGGATTTTCGTGATGGAGGCCGGGATGGAAACCCCGCGGAGTGCCGATCCCTGGACGCAGTCCCCGTGCGACGTGGTCACGGTGCCGGCCCGCCAGGGGCTGGAGGCGGTCGACATCCTGCGCCGCGGGCCGGGGGACGCGGTGGGTCCCGTGCTGCACGACGACGGGGGCGGCACACTCGGCTTCGTGGTGCCGGCGGGCACGGCCGCGGCCTGGGACGTGCCGGGGAGCACCTGCACCGAGACCGACGGACGGGGCCTGCGGCTGGCCCCGGAGCCGCCGGTGGAGGGCTCGGACTGGCTGGTCCCGCCCGAGGAGGCCGACCTCGCGACGGACCCCGCTGTGCTGCGGCGGGCGCTGGGGGAGGCGGCCCGGATGATCGAGGCTGCGGACAGCTGCTGCTGACCCCGGGGCCCCGCCCGCCCGGACGCCCGCCCACGGCCCCCGCCTCCCGTGGGTGGCGCACCGCACCGCTTGCGACAATGGGCCGATGGGAAGGTCCAGGAGCCCCCGCCGCGGGCGAGGAGCCGTCGAAGCCGTCACCGAACAGGTCGACGGCGGGCTCGCACAGCTCATACCCGACCGGGAGCGGGCGCGGGGCTGGACCCTGCTGATCGACGGCGCCCCTCAGTCCTACGTCGACCTCGACGACCCGGCGTACCTCTCCTTCGAGTACCAGCGGCGGCTCGGGCACGTGATCGACCTCGCCGCACCCGCCGGCAGGCCCGTCCACGCCGTGCACCTCGGCGGAGGGGCGTTCACCCTCGCCCGGTACGTCGCCGCCACCCGGCCCCGCTCCACCCAGCAGGTGGTCGAACGTGACGCGGCCCTCGTCCAACTGGTTCGCCGTGAGCTGCCGTTGGATTCCGGAGCCCGTCTCCGGGTGCGGTCGGTGGACGCCCGCGAGGGCCTCGCCAAGGTGCCGGACGGCTGGGCCGACCTGGTCATCGCGGACGTGTTCAGCGGCGCCCGTACGCCCGCCCACCTCACCTCGACGGAGTTCCTCGACGGGGTGCGCAGGGTCCTCAAGCCGGGCGGTGTCTACGCCGCCAACCTCGCCGACGGCCCGCCGCTGGCCCATCTGCGCGGCCAGATCGCCACCGCAGCCGCCCGGTTCACCGAGCTCGCGCTGGTCGCCGACCCGACCGTGCTGCGCGGCAAGCGCTTCGGCAACGCCGTGCTCGTGGCCTCCGACCTTCCGCTGCCGGTCGCCGAACTGACCCGCCGGGCCGCCACCGACCCGCACCCGGGCCGCGTCGAACACGGCCGCGCCCTCACCGACTTCACCGGAGGGGCCGCACCGGTCACCGACACCGCGGCGGTCGCCTCACCGGCCCCGCCGCCGTCCGCCTTCCGTTGAACCGGCCGGCCCCGTGGGCGCAACCGGGCGTACCGCGCGAGCCGAACCAGCCGGGGCGCTCCAGTAGTTGCCGATCTCCAGGTGCGGCGGTCCGTCGTGCCGGGCGCAGATGACCGACACCCGGTCCGGTTCCGGGGCGAACTCCACGCGGATCCAGGTCTCCATCCCCCACACCTGCATCGACCAGCCCGTGCCCGGCGTCGCGGAGACCAGGTTCGCCGAGACCTCGCCGAGGTCGAGGACCACCCGGCCGCCCTCGGTGTCGTAGTACGCCGCTGACCGTGCTGCGGCTGAACGCGGCCTTCGCTCGGAGCCGGGCCGGCCGCCGAGCAGACCCGGACGGCGGTCGCCCAGCCGGAGCGCGAGGTCGACACGATCATCCGCACCGCCCGGGAGGCCGAGCCGCAGACGGCGCCTGCCGGTCCGGGCGCCGGGTGCGACGCGGCCGAAGTCGTCCGCGAGCGGGTGGAGTTCTGGTCGGCGCTCGCCGAGGACGAGGGCCGCAACTGGCGGGTGGCCGGGGTCGAGCGGCCGGTGCGCATATCCGAGGCCCGCGCCGACCTCGCGGCCGCGCTGGACGCCCTGCTCGGCAACGTCTTCCGGCACACCGCCGAGGGCACGGCGTTCGCGGTCGACGTAACACAACGGCGACGACGCGGTGATCGTGCTGGTCTCCGACGCCGGGCCGGGCGTACCCGATCCGGACGCGGCGAAGCTGCGTGGGTGCGGATCGGGCAACGACGGCTCCACGGGGCTCGGCCTGGACATCGTGCGCCGGCCAGTGGAGTCCACCGGCGGGGACGTCCGGATCGGCTCCTCCGTGCTCGGCGGCACGGAGGTGCGGATCCGGATCCAGCTCGACGCGCGCTCCCTGGTGCGCTCGGGTCACCGGGGAGCGGTGCGCCGTCGTCGACCGGGCGGATCGGCCGCGCGCCTCGGCCGTCCCCGGTCCCTTCCCTGAGCACCCGCGTCGCGCGCGGGAAAGCGCCCCGGCCGGTTCACCCCCATCCGGCCGGGGCGCGCTGTGGGCCGGACGGGCCGTCAGGCGGCGTCCGGCGGCGGCAGCTCTCCGGTGCGGGCCGCCCTTCCGTACCAGTGGGCGCTGGACTTCGGGATCCGGGCGAGGGTGGGGTAGTCGACGTAGACCGCGCCGAACCGCTTGCCGTACCCGTACGCCCACTCGAAGTTGTCCATCAGGGACCACAGGTAGTAGCCGCGGACGTCCGCGCCGTCCGTGACGGCCCGGCGCACCGCCGCCAGGTGGGAGTGCAGGTAGGCGATACGCTCCGGGTCGTGCACGCGGCCGTCGGCGTCCACCTTGTCGTCGTAGGCGGCGCCGTTCTCGGTGACGTACAGCGCCAGCCCCGGCGCCTCCCGGGAGTAGCGCATGATCAGCTCGTGCAGGCCGCTCGGGTCGATCGTCCAGCCCATCTCCGTGCGGTCGCCCGGCGTCTGGTGGAACGCCACGTCGTCCGCGCCGGGCCACGGCGAGTGCGCGCTCGCCCCGTGACCGTCGGCCCGCGGGCTCTCCTGCGCCGCGTCCGCCGCCGACACCAGGGCCGGCGTGTAGTAGTTGAGACCGAGCGCGTCCAGCGGCTGGTGGGCGGTGCGCAGATCGCCGTCCAGGACGAAGGACCAGTCCGTGACCGACGAGGTCGCCTCCAGCAGCGTGGCCGGGTACGCCCCGTGCAGCATCGGGCCGTGGAAGACCCCGTTGGCCAGGTCGTCGACCTTCCGGGCCGCCGCCAGGTCCGCCGGGTTCTGCGAGACCGCGCGGACCACCGAGGAGTTGAGGCTGACGGCGACCGAGTTGCGGGACGGCATCGCCGAGCGCAGCGCCTGCGTGCCCAGGCCGTGGGCCAGGTTCAGGTGGTGGGCCGCGCGCAGCGTGGCCGCGGGCTCGGTGCGGCCCGGCGCGTGCACCCCGGAGCCGTAGCCCAGGAAGGCGCTGCACCACGGCTCGTTGAGGGTGATCCACTGTTCCACCCGGTCGCCGAGCGCCTCACCGACGATCTGCGCGTACTCCGCGAAGCGCAGCGCGGTCTCCCGCTCCGGCCAGCCGCCCGCGTCCTCCAGTTCCTGCGGCAGGTCCCAGTGGTAGAGGGTGACCGCCGGCTTGATCCCGCGGTCCAGCAGCTCGTCCACGAGACGGCGGTAGAAGTCCAGGCCCACCTGGACGGCGGGGCCCCGGCCGGTCGGCTGCACGCGCGGCCAGGAGATGGAGAAGCGGTAGGCGTTCAGGCCCAGGTCCGCCATCAGAGCCACGTCGTCGCGGTAGCGGTGGTAGTGGTCGACAGCGATGTCACCGGTTTCGCCACCGGCGGTCTTGCCCGGGGTATGGCTGAAGGTGTCCCAGATCGAGGGCGTACGGCCGTCCTCCCGCACCGCCCCCTCGATCTGGTACGCGGAGGTCGCGGCGCCCCAGAGGAAAGCGGGCGGAAAGGTCACCGGGGTCACCGGCTGTGCAGAATCAGGCATGGAAGCGCTCCCATGGAGGGTCGTGAAAGACCGACGGTTCGAAAGGGGAGGGTGGGCAGGGATCGACGGGGTGGACAGGGGCGGACAAGGGGCCGGTACCACGGTGACCCGGCCCCCGGACAGGCCGGGGGTGCGCGGCGGCCGGGCCGCCGCGCGGACGAGGACGGGCCGCGGGCGTCAGCCCTTGACCGCGCCCTGCATGATGCCGCCCACGATCTGCTTGCCGAAGATCGCGAAGACCAGCAGCAGCGGCAGCGTGCCGAGCAGCGCGCCCGCCATGATCAGGGACTGGTCGGGGGTGTAGCCGCGCCCCAGGCCCGCGAGGGCGACCTGCACGGTCGGGTTGCCGGTCTGGGTCAGCACCAGGAAGGGCCACAGGAAGTCGTTCCAGGTCTGCACGAACATCAGCATTCCCAGCACGGCCATCGCCGGCCGCGCGGCCGGGAACACCACGTGCCACACCACGCGCCAGCTGCTCGCGCCGTCCACCCGGGCGGCCTCGATGATCTCGTCCGGCAGCGCCTGAAGCAGGTACTGCCGCATGAAGAACACACCGAACGCGCTGACCAGCGACGGCAGGACCACCGCCTGCAACTGGTCGGTCCAGTCCAGCTTGGCCACCATCATGTACAGCGGGATCACACTGAGCTGCGGGGGCACCATCATCGTGCCGATCACGACGAGCATCAGCGCGCCGCGGCCCTTGAAGCGGAGCTTGGCGAAGGCGAAGCCCGCGATCGTGGACAGGAACACGACCGTCGCCGCCGATATCCCCGCCACGATCGTTGTGTTCAGGAACGCCTTGCCCAGGTTGGCGTCCGTCCAGGCGACCTGGAGGTTGTGCATCAGGTTCGAGCCGAACCAGAAGGGCGGCGGGGTCCGCGCCAGCCGGTTGTTGTCCCGGGACGCGGCGATCGCCGTCCACACCAGCGGGAACAGCGATCCGATGGTGAACAGTGCCAGGATCACGTACGCGATCGGGCCGGCATGCAGCTGCCCGCCGGCGCGGGCGGCCTTGGGCCGGCGCGCCCGGCGCGGCGCGGCGGTCGGGGTCTCGGGTTCGGTCAGGGTCGTCGTCACGGCCGGTACTCCTTAACCACTGGCGCGCAGCCGGCGCGAGATGACGTAGTTGACCACGCCGATCACGATCAGGATCAGGAACATCGTCCAGGCGATCGCGGAGGCCCGGCCCAGGTGCTGGTTCACCCAGCCCTGCTCGTACAGGTAGAGACCCAGCGTCTGGAACTGGTGCTCGGCACCGCCGGAGGCGCCCTTGTTGGCGTCGAACAGCAGCGGCTCGCCGAAGACCTGGCCGGCGCCGATGGTCGACACCACGGCGGTGAACAGGATGGTCGGACGCAGCTGCGGCAGTGTGACGTGGAAGAACTGCCGGAACCGGTTGGCGCCGTCCAGGGCCGCCGACTCGTACAGGTCGTTCGGGATGGCCTGCATCGCCGCGAGGTAGATCAGCGCGTTGTAGCCCGTCCAGCGCCAGATGATGATCGTGGAGACGGCTGTCCGGGAGGGCCACTTGTCGTTCTGCCAGTCGACGTGGTCGAAGCCGACCGAGTGCAGCACCCAGTTGATCATGCCGTAGTCGCGCCCGAAGAGCAGCACGAAGACCAGGGATGCGGCGGCGATCGAGGTCGCGTACGGCGCGAGCATCGCGACCCGGTAGAAGGTCGAGGCGCGCAGCCGGTAGTTCAGGATGTGCGCCAGGCCCATCGCCATCAGCAGTTGCGGGACCGTGGAGATGATGCCGATGGTCAGGGTGTTCTTCGCCGCGTTCCAGAAGAAGTCGTCGTCGAAGATCCGGGTGTAGTTGCGCAGCCCCGCCCACTCCATGTCGGTCGGCGCCGTCAGCTCCACCGTGTGCAGCGAGGCCCACGCCGTGTAGAGGAGCGGGAACAGCCCGAAGGCGACGAACAGCAGGAAGAACGGCGAGACGAACGCGTACGGGCTCCACCGCATGTCCCGCTGCCAGCGGCGGGACAGCCGCGCCCGGCGCCGGTGCTCCGCGTCGGCGGTCTCGGTCCCCGCCGGGCGGCCCGGGGCCGCGCCCCCCTCCTTCCCGGGGGGCGCGGCGGTGTCGTGCCGGGGTGCCGTTCCGGTCACCTGATGTCTCCGAGTAGGTGGCGGCCTTCAGACCGGGGCCCGGGGGTCGTCCACACGATCGGGTGAACTGTGCTCGATGCGTTGCGAGAACCAGGCATGCGGCTGGGTCCTTGATGTCGATGTGGACCGGGCTGGTTCCAGCCCGGCTGGTGTTGATCGCGTAAGACTCGATCACTTGCTGAGTGGCCGAGCGGCGTGAGCCAGGAATTCCCTTGCTTCCGGTCGGGGGAGGGGTCAATTCTCCAGGTTGTTGTCGATGGTCTTGGTGGCCGTGGCCCAAGCTGCCTCCGGGGACTTGCCCTTGGTCACCAAGATGACCCCGTTGTCCGTCAGGCCCTGCTGGACGATCTGGTCCTTCGGGCCGATCGTCTGGACCGGGATGGACTTGGCGGCCTCCGCGAAGATCTGGCCGATGGGCGCGTCACCGGTCATCTCGTTCTTCGCGTCGGTCACCGACGGCATGGAGTAGGCGCCCGGCGCGCTCGGGAAGCTGCCCTGGACGGCGAACAGCTTCGCCTGCTGCTCGGGAGCCGTCAGCCAGGTGATGAACGCCGTCGCCTCCTTCACGTGCTTGCCGCTCTTGGGCACGGCCAGGAAGGAACCGCCCCAGTTGCCGCCCTTGGGCGGCACGGCCACGTCCCACTTGCCGGCCGCGTCCGGCTTCGACTTGCCCTTGATGGTGCCGAGCATCCACGGCGGGCAGGCGACGGTGGCGAACTTGTTGTTCGCGATCGTCTGGTCCCAGGCCGGCTGGAACTGCGTCTGCGACTGGACCAGTCCCTCCTGGGCGGCCTTGGCGGTCAGGTCGAAGGCGGCCTTGACGGCGGGGTTCGTCTTGTAGACGACGTTGCCGGAGGCGTCGTAGAACCGCTCCTTCTCACTGCTGAGGATCGCGTTGATCAGACCGCCGGGGGAGTCCATGAAGTAGGTGCCCTTGGGCGCCTTCTTCCTGAACGTCTCGCCCGCCGTGACGAACTTGTTCCAGTCGCCCGCCCACAGCTTGCCGACCGCCTCGCGGTCGGTGGGCAGACCGGCCTGCTCGAAGAGGTCCTTGCGGTAGCAGATCGCCATCGGGCCGATGTCGGTGCCGAGGCCGATGGTCTGGTTGTCCCTGGTGGTGGCCTGCTGCCACTTCCAGTCCAGCCAGTTGCCCTTGTCCACGCCCGAGGCCTTGGAGAGGTCCTCGAACTTGTCCGCCTGGGTGGCGACGACCTCGGCGATGTTGCCGACCTCGACGGCCTGGACGTCCATCAGGCCGCTGTTGGTGGTGAGGTGGTTGACGAGCGCCGGGTAGTAGTTCTCGTTGCGCTCGGTGACGTTCTCCTGGATCTTGATGTCGGGGTGCAGCTTCTCGTACTCGGCGTAGAGGCCGGCCTCCTTGAAGCCCATGGTGCCGAAGAGCCCCATTTTGATCGTGACCTTGCCACCGCCGCCGTTGCCGCCGCCGTCGGACGAGCCGGACTTGTCTCCGCTGTCGTTGGCGCAGCCGGCCAGCAGCCCGGCGCCGAGCGACGCGGCTGCCGCCAGGACCACCGCCTTGCGGGCGATGGGGGTCCCCCCACTCGAGCGAAGCCGAGAATGGGGGAGGAAAGGTGCTCGCATTGCGTCCTCCTGTTGCCCTGACGTGCCGACCCCCCGGCCAACTGCATGTGGGACCCGTTTTGTACTCGCTGCGGCTCGGGCGGGGAACGTGCGGGTTGTGTATGTGTCAGGTACTGTGGGAGCGCTCCCACAGGTGATGGGTTGAAGAGTCGCGGGTCCGAGCGGGGGTGTCAAGGGTGTGAGCGAGGACAAATGCGTTCGGTTATCGGCCTGTTAGCTGACGCGGGAGGGGAAGGTTTTCGCCCCGGGTTTTCGCCCCGGGCATGCGGAGCCGCTCCGTCCCCGGGGGCCGCCCCGGCGGCCCCCGGTCACGGCGTCCGCGCTCGGGAGACTGTTAGATTCCAGGCCAAGGCGGTTTCGACGGCGGAAGGGCGGAGCCAATGACAGGCCACGGAGCGCGGGGCCGGAGCGGCGGTCGGCCGACCCTCGAAGAGGTCGCCGCGCGGGCCGGCGTCGGCCGCGGCACCGTCTCGCGGGTGATCAACGGCTCGCCCCGGGTCAGCGACGCCACCCGGGCCGCCGTCGAGGCGGCGGTCGCCGAACTCGGCTATGTCCCCAACACAGCCGCCCGCGCCCTCGCCGCCAACCGCACCGACGCGATCGCCCTCGTCGTGCCCGAGCCCGAGACCCGCTTCTTCGCCGAGCCGTACTTCTCGGACATGCTGCGGGGTGTCGGCGCCGGACTGTCGGACACGGAGATGCAGTTGCTGCTGATCTTCGCCGGCAGCGACCGGGAGCGGCAGCGGCTGGCCCAGTACCTGGCGGCGCACCGGGTCGACGGCGTCCTGCTGGTCTCGGTGCACGCGGACGACCCGCTGCCGGACATGCTGGCCCAGCTGGAGATTCCGGCCGTGATCAGCGGTCCGCGGTCGGCGGGCGAGACCCTGACCTCGGTGGACTCCGACAACTACGGCGGCGCCCGTTCCGCCGTGGAGCACCTGCTGGCCCGCGGCCGCCGCACCATCGCCCACATCACCGGCCACATGGACGTCTACGGCGCCCAGCGCCGCGTCGACGGCTACCGCGAAGCCCTGCGGGACGCGGGCCAGGAGGTCGACGAACTCCTCGTGGCCCAGGGGGACTTCACCGAGGCCGGCGGCCGCCGGGCGATGACGCGCCTGCTGGAGCACCGTCCCGACCTGGACGCCGTCTTCGCCGCCTCGGACGTCACGGCGGCCGGTGCCCGCCAGGTGCTTCGCGAGGCGGGCCGCCGCATCCCCGACGACGTGGCTCTCGTCGGCTACGACGACTCCGCCATCGCCCGCCACATGGATCCGCCCCTGACCAGCGTCCGCCAGCCCATCGAGGAGATGGGCCGCGCGATGATCGACCTCCTGCTGACCGAGATCGCCGACCGCCGCCCGGCGGTGTCCAGGGAGCTGGAGCGGCGGCAACTCGTGCTGCCTACGGAACTGGTGGTGCGGACGTCGTCGTAGCCGGCCCCGGCCCGCCGTGGAGGGTGGCTCCCGCCGCGATGAGAAGGGCGACGGTTTCGCAATGGGCCTCGTTGACCGCCCACTCCAGGGCAGAGCGGCCCGTGCCGTGATCCTCACGAAGATTCGGGTCGGCACCGTGCGTCAGCAGTTCGCGCACGGTCTCGGTGTGCCCCCAGCAGGCGGCCGCGCACAGGGGCGTGCCCTCCGATCCGTGCCCGCTCTCGGCGTCCGGGCAGGCCCCGGCCGCGAGAAGCAGGCGCGCGATCTCGGCTTCTCCCTGAACGGACACCGTGTACACCGGGGTGGTGTCCTCGCCGTCCGCACCCTCCGGATCGGCGCCGGCCCGGAGCAGCGCCTTCACCCGCGCGGCGTCGCCCAGCATGGCCGCTGCGAGGCCTCGCCGTCGGCCGCACGGCCCGGCAGCGTGCGGCCGCGGCCGCTCTCGGCCTCGGCTGCCTGGCGGCGGGCCAGGCCGTGCGCTACGGCCTGCGCTGCCGCCTGTTCATGGATATCTGGGTCGGAGCCGGAGCCGGAGCCGGAGCCGGAGCCGGAGCCGGAGCCGGAGCCGGAGCCGGAGCCGGAGCACGAGACGGCGCGGGCCGTCGTTCGGTCAGGCCAGGGAACGGGAAAAGCCCCTCACAAGCGCTTCCGCAAGTGAGGGGCTCCCTCTCAGAGGGTGAGTGACGGGACTCGAACCCGCGGCATCCTGGACCACAACCAGGTGCTCTACCAGCTGAGCTACACCCACCATGACCGGTCACAGGGGACTTGGTGGTTTCCCCGACCGGCCGAGAAGAAGTCTACAGGGTCCGAAGGGGTGCTCGCGCACGGGTTTCGCGGCGCCCCTTCGCGAGACCCCCGCTATGCCTGCTGAGCGGGCAGGACGTGCTTCGCCGCGATCGCCTTGGCGGTGTCGGAGTCGGGACCGGGCTGCGGCACGAAGACGGCCTCGCGGTAGTAGCGCAACTCCGCGATGGACTCGCGGATGTCGGCCAGGGCGCGGTGGTTGCCGTTCTTCTCCGGGCTGTTGAAGTACGTCCGCGGGTACCAGCGCCGGGCCAGCTCCTTGATCGAGGACACGTCCACGATCCGGTAGTGGAGATAGCCCTCCAGCGTCGGCATGTCGCGCAGCAGGAAGCCGCGGTCGGTGCCGACCGAGTTTCCGCACAAGGGGGCCTTGCCGGGCTCCTTGACGTACTCCCGTACGTAGGCCAGGACCTGCTCCTCGGCGTCCTTGAGCGTCGTGCCGCCGGCCAGCTCGGCGAGCAGGCCGGACGCGGTGTGCATCTCACGCACCACCTCCGGCATCGTCTCCAGCGCCGAGTCCGGCGGCCGGATGACGATGTCGACTCCCTCGCCGAGTACGTTCAGCTCGGAGTCGGTGACGAGGGCGGCCACCTCGATGAGCGCGTCGTCGGACAGCGAGAGGCCGGTCATCTCGCAGTCGATCCACACCATGCGATCGTTCATGTGTCTCACCTTACGGCGCCCCGCCGCGGCCCGGACCGGCCGTGCTGCGCCCTTGCCGGACACCGGCCGGGGCCGGGACGGGCGGGCGGACGGGACCAGGAGGCCCGTCCGCCCGCCCGTCGTGGGTCAGGAGCCGCCGCGCTGGCCCGGAACGCTCGCCGACAGGGCCGCCGTGCGGCGGGCCTGGTGGGGCACCTGGCCCTCCGGATGGAAGGAGGGCGGCGCCGACGCCGGACCGGCCGAGGCAGCCGCGGAGTGCGGTCCCGGGCCGCCCGGCACGCCGGCCGTCCCCGAGGGGAGGTCACCGTCGCCCTGCCGCTCGTTCTGCGGCCGCCGCGCCCGGTAGGCCGCCCGGTACGCCGCCGGGGACGAGCCCAGCTGCCGCCGGAAGTGGCCGCGCAGTGCCACGGGGGAGCGGAAGCCGCAGCGGCCCGCCACCTCGTCGACCGAGTAGTCGGACGTCTCCAGCAGCCGCTGCGCCTGGAGCACCCGCTGGGTGATCAGCCACTGCAGCGGCGCGCTCCCGGTCAGGGAGCGGAAGCGGCGGTCGAACGTGCGCCGGCTCATGTACGCCCGCGCCGCCAGCGTCTCCACGTCGAACTGCTCGTGGAGGTGCTCCAGCGCCCAGGCGACGACCTCGGCGAGCGGGTCGGCGCCGATCTCCTCGGGTAAAGAGCGGTCCAGGTAGCGTTCCTGGCCTCCGCTCCGGCGAGGCGGGACCACCAGCCGCCGGGCCAGCGCGCCCGCCGCCTCGTTGCCGTGGTCCGAGCGCACGATGTGCAGGCACAGGTCGATCCCGGCCGCCGTACCCGCCGACGTCAGCACGTCGCCGTCGTCGACGAACAGCTCTCTGGGATCCACGTGCACCGACGGATAGCGCTTGGCCAGCGTCGGCGCGTACATCCAGTGCGTGGTCGCCGGCCGGCCGTCCAGCAGGCCCGCCGCGGCGAGTACGAACGCCCCGGTGCACAGGCCCACGATGCGGGCGCCCTCCTCGTGCGCCCGGCGCAGCGCGTCGAGCGCCTCCTCCGGCGGCGGCGAGGTGATCGAGCGCCAGGCCGGTACGACGACCGTGCCCGCGCGTGAGATCGCCTCCAGGCCGTGCGGTGTGGTGAGTTCCAGGCCCCCTGTGGTCCGCAGCGGGCCTTCCTCGCCGCCGCACACCAGCAGTCGGTAGCGCGGTACTCCGGCGTCCTGGCGGTCAACCCCGAACACCGACAACGGTATGGAACTCTCGAAGATGGGGCCGCCGCTGAACAGCAGCACCGCGACGATCTCCTTGCGGCGTCGCCCGGAAAGCTTCCGGGCCGCGGTTTCCGGCGCGGCAGTGGAGTCGTGGCTCATACTGCTAAGCCCCCCTCGGTGGTCGCGGCTCCTCGGTTGTGTCGCTCCTGCACGTTTCCCCTCGGTCCTGCACGAGTCCCCCGCCGTAAGACAGTCAAGATCGAATCTACTGCGTCCCGCCGTGCCGTGTTGACCAGTTCGTCACCCGGCACATTGTCGACATGGCAACTTGGCGTGAAGCATTCGATCACGAAGCGTTGCACTCGGGGAGCGCGCAGGGAAGTGCGCCTTGTCGCGGTGGCCAATCCCCGTAGGGTGCGCGGTGCCGCGGAGGCCCTTTCCGTGCAGGTGGAACGGTGGGTGAGGGGTGCTTCGGCCGGGGAATGCACGGATACGAGAAGTTGGCTGAAAAGCTACGGTCGTGTGCGCAGAAACCGGTCAGCCGACCGGTGCCGTTCCGCCCGGGTGCCGACCGCCCCGGTGCGCTCCGGTCCCCGTCCTTCGGTGGTGGCCGCGGTGCGGGGCGAGCTCCTCGGCGCGCAGCCGGGCCGCCTCGCGCTCGGAGTGGCGCAGCAGGACGCGGCAGGCCCCGGTGACGGCCGCGAGACCCAGGGCGGCGCCGACGGCGCCGGCGAACGACGTGCCGTACCAGAGCAGGACCGCGGGGACGAGCGCGCAACTGAAGACGGCCCAGCGCACCACCTCGCCCGCGGTGTCCCCCGCGGCGCCCTGCCCGGTCTCCTGTGCGATGCCCAGTGCGGTGTCGTGTGCGGGGGACGGGCGTCGGTCGGGGACGGTACGGGGTCCGGACACGGCGTGCTCCCTACGGCGGCGGTTCTCCGGGTTCAACGCCTGTTCGATCGGTCGGTCACTGTGCGGCGCCGGCGCGGGTTCGGCGTGGGCGCCCGGTGGTGCCCCGCCGCTACCGCGACACCGCCCGTCGCGGAAAGTGAATCCCGTACAAACCGCCTGTACGGGGCAGCAACCATTGCGTTACGGGCGTGGCTCGTGCATGCTCCGGTGAACCGCCACGGAGAGTGCGCGGGATCTGGGCTAAGGAGGCGTGCCGCCGTACCCTTGGGGGTATGGGGACGGGAAGACCATTCCCGGACACAGCTTCGCCGCAGACTGTCGTCCCCGACAAAGGATCACAACGCCGAGACAGCCATGGCCGGTCACGAATTCTTCGAACCCGCGGACCGCAAGCGACCGGTCGCCGACCCCACGGCGGCCGATCCCCTGGCGGCGCAAGAACCACGCCATCCCTGCGATCCGGCGTTCAAGCACGGCGTCGTCGTCGGCTTCGACGGATCCACCTCCAGCGAGCGCGCCCTCGCCTACGCGATCGGCATGGCGCAGCGCACCCACTCGGGCCTGATCATCGTGCACGTCGCCAACCGGCTGCCCACCACGGTGTGGGCGGGCTGCGAGCCCCCCGTCTTCGTCGACGTGCCGGACCACCGCACCGAGGTCCTCGGTCTCGAACTGGCTTGCGCGGAGTATCTGGCGGAGGTGTCGTGGATCCTCGTCGAGCGCGGCGGCGACATCTGCCACGAGCTCGAAGAGGTCGGCAAGGAGTACGAGGCCGACGCGATCGTCGTCGGCTCCACGCACGGGCTCGTGGGGCGCCTGTTCGGCTCGGTCGCCGGCCGGCTCGCCAAGCGTGCGCAGCGGCCGGTCGTCGTCATCCCTTAGCCGGTTCCGCCCAGCCGGGCCCACGTCGGCCGACTTCCCTCTCCGGCCCGTGTACTTTCCGCGAAACTACTCGCACGTAGAGGTGTTTGTGCCTTTGTGAAGGGCATATACCGGTCACCGCACAACTGCGCAGGCATGAAGGGAGCTTGCCGTGGCCAACGACGTCTCTGCGGGAAGCACCACGACCACCATCCTCGGCCGACTCGCCCTCGGTGTCACCCTGCTGGCCTTCGGCCTCGGGTACACCGAAGTCATCAACGGAGTGACGGCGAACGACTCGGTGACGCTCGCTCACTATGTGGGCGGCGTCGCGCTGTTCGTCGCCGGACTGCTGGCCTTCCGTGATCGCGACACAGCGACCGGTACGGCCTACTGCGCGCTCGGCGCCCTCTGGTTCACCTGGGCCGTCTCGGCCGGCAACCAGGTCTCCGGCAACGGCGCGGGGCTCTTCCTGCTCCTGTTCGCCCTCGTGGCCCTGACGTTGACGCTCGCCGGCGGCGACGTACTCGGGCAGGGCACCTACGGGCTGTTCTTCGTCTCCCTGGTACTGCTCGCCATCGCGCGCTTCGCCGACAACGGCGGCCTGGCGAAGGTGGGCGGCTGGTTCGCCGTGGCGGCGGGCGCGGTCGCCTGGTACGCGGCGACGGCGGCTCTCGCCCACTGGCCCACGGAACTTCCGCGACGCGCTGCCGGCCGGGGGGTGACGGCCACCGGTTAGCTGCGCAGGCCGGGGGGTTGCTCCCCGGCGGATGAAAACGGACCCCCGCGTGATGGGTGGCACACGTGGGGGTCCGTTTTGTTGTTTTGCCTGTGCGGGTGCGTTGGGGCTGGTCGCGCAGTTCCCCGCGCCCCTTGTGCGCCCCTTCGGGGCGCCCTGTTACTCCACCGTTACCGACTTGGCGAGGTTCCTGGGCTTGTCGATGTCCCGGCCCAGGGTCAATGCCGTGTGGTAGGCGAGCAGTTGGAGGGGGATGCCCATGAGGATGGGATCCAGTTCGTCCTCGTTCTTGGGCACGACGATCGTCTGGTCGGCCTTCTCCTGCTCCTGGTGGGCGACGGCGAGGATCCTGCCGCTGCGGGCCTTGATCTCCTCCATGGCCGCGCGGTTCTTCTCCAGCAGGTCGTCGTCCGGCACGATCGCCACCGTCGGCAGGGCGGGCTCGATCAGCGCCAGCGGGCCGTGCTTGAGCTCGGAGGCCGGGTAGGCCTCGGCGTGGATGTAGGAGACCTCCTTGAGCTTCAGGGAGGCCTCACGGGCCACCGGGTAGCCCCGGACCCGGCCGATGAAGAGCATCGAGCGGGCGTCGGCGTAGTCCCGGGCCAGCCGCTCGATCTCCTCCTCCTGCTTCATGATCTCGGAGATCTGCGTCGGCAGCTTGCGCAGGCCCTCGATGATCCGTTTGCCGTCGCGCACCGACAGGTCGCGGATGCGGCCCAGGTGCAGGGCGAGCAGCGCGAAGGCGACGCAGGTGTTGGTGAAGCACTTGGTGGACACCACGCAGACCTCGGGCCCGGCGTGGACGTAGATGCCGCCGTCCGCCTCGCGGGCGATGGCGGAGCCCACCACGTTGACGACGCCGAGCACCCGCGCGCCCTTGCGCTTGAGTTCCTGCACGGCCGCCAGCACGTCGTACGTCTCACCGGACTGGGAGACCGCGACGTACAGCGTGTCGGGGTCGACCACCGCGTTGCGGTAGCGGAACTCGGAGGCCGGCTCGGCGTCGGCGGGGATGCGGGCCAGCTCCTCGATCATCTGGGCGCCGATCATGCCCGCGTGGTACGAGGTGCCGCAGCCGAGGATCTTCACCCGGCGCACCGCGCGCGCCTCGCGGGCGTCGAGGTTGATGCCGCCGAGGTGCACGGTGGCGAACCGGTCGTCGATCCGGCCGCGCAGCACCCGGTCCACGGCCTCGGCCTGCTCGTGGATCTCCTTGTGCATGTAGGTGTCGTGGCCGCCCATGTCGTAGGAGGCGGCCTCCCACTCCACGGTGGTCGGCTCGGCGGTGGTCCGGGTGCCCTCGGTGGTGTACGTACGGAAGTCGTCGGCCTTGAGGGTGGCCATCTCGCCGTCGTCGAGGGTGACTATCTGCCGGGTGTGGGTGACCAGCGCGGCGATGTCGGAGGCGACGAACATCTCCTTCTCGCCGATGCCGAGCACGACCGGCGAGCCGTTGCGGGCCACCACGATGCGGTCGGGGAAGTCGGCGTGCAGGACGGCGATGCCGTAGGTGCCCTCGACCATGCGGACGGCGGCGCGGACCTTCTCCTCCAGCGTCTCGGCCTCGGAGTGGGCGATGAGGTGGGTGAGTACCTCGGTGTCGGTCTCGGAGAGGAACTCCACGCCGTCCGCCTGAAGCTTGCGGCGCAGGTCGGAGGCGTTGTCGATGATGCCGTTGTGCACGACGGCGACCTTGTTGTCGGCCGACATGTGCGGGTGGGCGTTCACGTCGGAGGGGGCGCCGTGGGTGGCCCAGCGGGTGTGGGCGATGCCGGTGGTGCCCTTGAAGCGCGCCGGGACCTTGGCCTCCAGGTCGCGGACCCGGCCCTTGGCCTTGACCATCTTCAGGCCGGCCGTCTTCGGCGAGGTGACGGCGATGCCCGCGGAGTCGTAGCCGCGGTACTCCAGGCGCTGAAGGCCTTCCAGGAGCAGCGGCGCGACGTCACGCTTCCCGATGTATCCGACGATTCCGCACATGTACAGGTACCCCTCAGCCGTAGACGATCCGGCGCAGCTGCCGGAGGGAGAGTTCCGGCGGTGCCACCGCGCGGTACTTCAGGTCCGCCCCGATCCGTTCGAAGATCTCCGCGTTCACCAGGCCCTGGGCCTGCAACTCGCGGTGGCGGCGACGGACGAACTCCTCGGTCGTCTCGTCGAAGTAGGCGAGCACGTCCTGGACCACCCGTAGTGCCTCGCCCCGGTTCAGGGGCGTGGACCGTGTCAGGTGATCAACAAGTTCGTCGTGCACCCGGTGGATTCTGGAGTAACGGGCGGGCTTTCGCAAGAAACCTGCCCGATTTCGGGCAGGGGGTGTCGGTGGGGTTGGGCGGGGGGCGGGACGCGGTGTCGCCCGGACGGTTGTCACATGCGTCTGAGGACCGCCTTCTTGGCCAGGGTGAACTCCTCGTCGGTCAGCACGCCCGTGCGGTGCAGATCGCCCAGCTCGCGCAGCCGCCGCAGCAGGGCGTCGTGGTCCTCCTCGGTGCCGTCCGCGCTCCGGTCGGGGGCCGCGGCCTCCACCGGCGCGGACCCGCCGCACACGGCCCCGTCCGCGGGTGCGGCCGGATGCGGCAGCCGGGCCTGCACGGCCGCCGCGACCAGCGCCATCAGCGGGTCCTTCTTGAAGCCCCACAGCTCCACGGCGTTCGGGTCGTGCTTGGGCGGGACGTCGGCGGGCGCGCCCCGCACCGTGAGGCGCAGGCAGCCGTTCTCCAGCCCGGCGGCGGGCAGCCACTCCACCGCGGTGATGTCGGTGAGCGCGAGCGTGCGGGCCCCGCCCGCGGCCTTGGCGTCCTCCGTCTTCCAGTTCCACTCCAGACGCACCCGCTCGCCGTCGAAGCTCGCCGTGCCGTCCCCGGCCGACACCGACAGCGGCAGCGCGGGGCCGGGCAGCAGGTACTCCGTCACCGGGCCGGAGGACACCTGCTCCAGCCGCAGGGCGTCACGGACCACGTCGACGAAGTATTCGGCGACCCCGTGGCGCTCGGACTCCACGAGCAGCTGATAGGGGTCGTGCGGCTCGGCCAGCCGGCCCCCGGTCGCGTGCAGCAGCGGATCGGCGCCGTCGCGCAGCCGCAGCCTGAGTCTCCCCGCCCGCTTGCCCTGCTCGAACGAGACGCCCGCCAGAGCGGCGAGCGGTACGCGGATCTCACCCAGGGTGCGGCGCAGCAGACCGACGTTCTTGTCCCGTCCCGGGGTCAGTCTCAGGGCGTCGCCGTCCAGGACCCAGGTGCCGTCGCTCTGTGTGATTTCCGTCATGGGGAGATTGTTTCACCGCATTTGCGGGAGAGTGGTCTATACGGACGGGGCTCCTCGAGTCCCCGAACCGAACGAAGGGAGCGCATGTGAGACGGCACCACAGCACGACTCCCCCCAGAATCCGGATGCCCAGGACGACCCGAGCCCTGGGTTCGCTGCTGCTCGTGGCGGCCGCCGGGGCCTTCGCCGTGGGCGCCGCGCCCGCCGGCAATGCGGCGTCCGCGCAGGCCGCGACGCCGCTGGGCCAGGTGGTCCCGGCCCCCGCCTCCGTCCACGCGGGCGGAACCCCGTACCGCATCACGGCGGGCACCCGCATCCGCGTCGACGACTCCCGTGAGGCGCGCCAGGTGGGCGAGTACCTCGCGGACATCCTGCGGCCCTCCACCGGCTACCGCCTGCCGCTGACCACACAGGGCCACGGCGGCATCCGCCTGCGGCTGGCCCAGGGGTCGTACGGCGCCGAGGGCTACCGGCTGGACAGCGCGGCGAGCGGGGTGACGATCAGCGCCCGGGAGCCGGCCGGCCTCTTCCACGGTGTGCAGACCCTGCGGCAGCTGCTGCCCCCGGCCGTCGAGAGGAAGTCCGTGCAGCCGGGCCCGTGGCTGGTCGCCGGCGGCACCATCCAGGACAGCCCGCGCTACGCCTACCGGGGCGCCATGCTCGACGTCTCCCGGCACTTCTTCACCGTCGCGCAGGTCAAGCGCTACATCGACGAACTCGCCCTCTACAAGATCAACAAGCTGCATCTGCACCTGAGCGACGACCAGGGCTGGCGCATCGCCATCGACTCCTGGCCGCGCCTGGCGACCCACGGCGGCTCGACGCAGGTCGGCGGCGGCGCGGGCGGCCACTACACCAAGGCCGACTACAAGGAGATCGTCCGCTACGCCGCCTCCCGCCATCTGGAGGTCGTGCCCGAGATCGACATGCCCGGCCACACCAACGCGGCCCTCGCCTCCTACGCGGAGCTGAACTGCGACGGGGTGGCACCCCCGCTGTACACCGGCACCAAGGTCGGGTTCAGCTCGCTGTGCGTGTCCAAGGAGATCACGTACGACTTCGTGGACGACGTCATCCGCGAGCTGGCCGCCCTCACCCCCGGCCGGTACCTGCACATCGGCGGTGACGAGGCGCACTCCACGAGCCACGAGGACTATGTGAAGTTCATGGACCGGGTGCAGCCGATCGTCGCCGAGTACGGCAAGACGGTGATCGGCTGGCACCAGCTGACCGGTGCCACGCCGGCCAAGGGCGCGCTCGCCCAGTACTGGGGCCTCGACTCCACCAGCGCGGCGGAGAAGGCCCAGGTCGCGCAGGCCGCGCAGAACGGCACCGGGCTGATCCTGTCCCCGGCCGACCGGGCGTACCTCGACATGAAGTACACCAAGGACACCCCGCTCGGACTGGCCTGGGCCGGCTACGTCGAGGTGCGGCGGTCCTACGACTGGGATCCGGGCAGCTACGTGCCGGGCGCGCCCGCCTCCGCGATCCGCGGTGTCGAGGCCCCGCTGTGGTCGGAGACCCTGTCCACCTCCGCCCACATCGACACCATGGCCTTCCCCCGGCTGCCCGGCGTCGCCGAACTCGGCTGGTCGCCCGCGGCCACGCACGACTGGGACACCTACAAGGCGCGCCTCGCGGCCCAGGCGCCGCGCTGGGACGCGCTCGGGATCGGGTACTACCGCTCCCCACAGGTGCCCTGGCCCGCGCAATAGGTCCGGTCAGGTCCTGTCGCCCGTCGGGCGGGACTCGGGCCGATGCGCTGACGGGCACCCCGGAGGACCGTACTCCGGGGTGCCCGTCCGTCTGGGTGGGGGCTCAACGCCCCGCGAGGGGGTTGCGCAGGGTCCCGACCAGCTGGAGCGCTCCGGAGGGGTCCGCTAGGTCCACCATCTGCCGGTTGTTCCGCAGCTGGAGGCGGTTGAGGCAGGACAGCGGGAACTCGGGGGCGAACAGGTCGTACTGGCGGAACTTCCCGGCGAGTTCGGGCACCGACTCCTGGTACTCGCGGACCACCTCGGCGACCGTCCGCCAGAAGTCGTCCTCCTCCAGGATCCCCTCGGTGGCGAGGCCCGCGGCCAGGAAGCGGAAGAAACAGTCGAAGACGTCCGTGAAGAGGGACAGCAGCTTCTTGTCCTCCGGGACATCCACCCGGATCCGCCGCACCTGGGGCGGCAGCGCGGCGTCCGGGTCCAGCACCGCGATCTCCTCGGCGATGTCCTTGAAGATCGCCCGCCGCACCTCGCCGTCCTCCAGCACCAGGATCACGTTCTCGCCGTGCGGCATGAACACCAGGTCGTAGGCGTAGAAGCTGTGCAGGAGCGGAGTGAGGTAGGCGCGCAGACAGCCGCGCAGCCACTGCCTCGGGGACAGCCCGGAGCGCTCGATCAGCGCACCCGCGAAGGACGCGCCCTCGTGGTCCACGTGCAGCAGCGAGGCCATGGTGGCCAGGGACTCGCCGTCGCGCAGCGAGGGCACCGGACTCTCGCGCCACAGCGCGGCCAGCATCTTCCGGTACGGCGAGTAGCGGTCCGTCGCCTCCTCGTACTCCAGGTGCCGGTAGCCGACGGCCGCCCGCTCGCGGATGATCGTCAGGCCGGTCGCCTTCAGCACCGGGTCGTCGGCGATGAGCTGGGCCAGCCAGTCGTTGATGGCCGGGGTGGCCTCCATGTACGCGGCCGACAGTCCACGCATGAAGCCCATGTTGAGCACGGACAGCGCCGTCTTGACGTAGTGCCGGTGCGGGTTCGTGCGGTTGAAGAAGGTCCGGATGGACTGCTGGGCCAGGTACTCGTCGTCGCCCTCGCCCAGGCAGACCAGGTGCCGGCGGGCGATCTCGGCGGCGAAGGTGACGGTGAGCTTGTTCCGCCACTGCCAGGGGTGGACGGGCATGAGCAGGTAGTCGGCGGGGTCGAGGCCCTGGCCGGTGAGCCGGGCGTGGAGGCGCTCGACGGTCTCCGGACCCAGCTCCTCGCGCAGGAAGGCCTCGTACTCGATGCCGACGCCTGCCGTGAACGCCGCCCGTGAGCGGTGCGCGGCCACCCACACCAGCCGGACGGGGCTCGCGGTCTCGGGGGCGTACGACAGGTACTCGTGGACCCCGAAGCCGAGCCGCCCGTTGTTGGCGACGAAGCAGGGGTGGCCCTCGGTCATGCCGCTCTCGATGTCCTGGAAGGAGCCCTTCGCCAGCTCGGCGGAGGTGACCCGCGGCTTGGCGAGCTTGTAGCAGGTGCTCGCCAGGGTGGAGGAGATCTCCTCCAGGTAGATCGGGAGGATCTCGTCGCTCAGCCCCAGCGACGCCTTGCACTCGATGAAGAAGTCCAGTGCGGCCGGCGGCAGTTCGACGCCGTCACGCCGGCGGGTGATCGAGTCCGGGTCCACCTGCCAGTGGTCGAGGGCGCGGCGGACGGCGGTGAAGCGGTAGTGGGTGCGGCCGTCGTCGGTGTGGACGACGTAGTGGTCGCCGTCCGGCCGGGGAGCGAGCAGCCGCTCGTGGGTGAACTCGGCGAGCGCCTTGCGTATGAGCAGGCGGTTGGCGGTCTCCCAGCGCTCCGGGGAGAGGTGGGACACGGCGTCGGCGAGGATCATGCCGTCACCCCCGTCGCCGCGGTGAACTGCTCCCGGGTGCAGAAGCTCAGCAGCGCCGTCTTCTCGGGTTTCCGGATCTCGCGCTCCGGCACGAACCCGACGGCCGTGTTCAGCGCCCGCACGGCCGTGTTGCGCACGTCGGGCTCCACCACGACCCGGCGCGTCGCCGGATCCTCGAACAGGTGCCGCATCACGGCGGTGAGCACGGCCCGGGTGAACCCGTGCACGGGTGTGTCGGTCGGCGCGACCAGGAAGTGCATGCCGACGTCCCCCGGTTCCGGCTCGTACAGCCCCACCAGCTCGCGGTGGGCCGGGTCGTACCTCTCCATCAGGAAGGCGGGCTCGCCGTCGTGCAGGCCGAGGAAGGCGTCGTGGCGGCGGTCGGCGGCGATCTCCATGTAGGCGCGTTCGACGTCCGTGAGCTTCGCGTCCTGCATCATCCAGAACGTCGCCTTGGGGTGGGTGACCCAGCCGTGCAGCAGCTCGGCGTCCTTCAGCGGGTCGAGCGGACGGATCGTGAAGGTCATACGGCGAACTCCTGGAAAGCGATGGTCTTCTCGACCGGGTAGTGCTCGGTGCCGAGCAGCTCGCGGATGATGCAGCTGTTGCGGTACGCGCCCATGCCCAGGTCGGGGCTGGTGATGCTGTGGGTGTGCACGCCGGCGTTCTGGAGGAAGACGCCCCGGCCGGTGACGTCGATGGCGTAGTCGCGGCCGATGTCGTGGTTGCCGTGGGAGTCGTAGCGCAGCCGGTCCCGGATCGGCTTCAGGAACTCCGGTTCCGTGTACCGGTAGCCGGTGGCCAGGACCAGGCCGTCGGAGCGCAGTTCGAAGTCCTTTCCCTGCTCCTGCTGACGGAAGGTGAGGGTGTACGCGCCGTCGCGGTGGGTCGCCCCGGTGAGCGCGGAGTTGGTGAGCAGGCGGGTGGGGACCGGGCCGCTGAGGTTCTTCTGGTAGAGCAGGTCGAAGATCTCGTCGATCAGAGTGCCGTCGATGCCCTTGAACAGGCCCTTCTGCTGCTCGGTGAGGCGGTAGCGGGTCTGCTCCGGCAGCGCGTGGTAGTAGTCGATGTACTCCGGGGAGGTCATCTCCAGCGTGAGCTTGGTGTACTCCAGCGGGAAGAAGCGCGGGGAGCGGGTGACCCAGTTCAGCCGGTAGCCGTGGACGTCGATCTCGCCGAGCAGGTCGAGGTAGATCTCGGCGGCGGACTGGCCGCTGCCGACCAGCGTGATCGACTCCTTGCGCTGGAGCGCCGCCCTGTGCTCCAGATAGCTGGAGTTGTGCAGCAAGTCGCCGGGCAGGTCGCGGCAGGCCTCGGGGAGGTACGGGGGCGTGCCCGTGCCGAGCACCAGGCGGCGGGCGCGGTACGCGTCTTCGCTGTGCGTCCGCACGGTGTACAGCTCGTCGCCCTCGTCGTACGTCACCTCGGTGACCGTCGTGCCGAAGCGGACGCTGCTCAGCCGGGACGCCGCCCAGCGGCAGTAGTCGTCGTACTCGACGCGCAGCGGGTAGAAGTTCTCCCGGATGTAGAACGAGTACAGGCGCCCCTTCTCCTTCAGGTAGTTGAGGAAGGAGAACGGGGAGGTCGGGTCGGCCAGGGTGACCAGGTCCGACATGAACGGGGTCTGCAGGTGGGCGCCGTCGAGGAACATGCCCGAGTGCCACTCGAAGTCGGGCTTGGACTCCAGAAAGACGCCGTTCAGTTCGGAGATCGGCTCGGCGAGGCAGGCCAGGCCGAGGTTGAAGGGGCCCAGGCCGATGCCCACGAAGTCGTAGGCGGTCCGGGGCCGTTCCGGGACCTCGGGGTCTTCGGGGGTTTCGGTCGCTTCAGGACGCGCGGTCAAGGGACTCTCCCAGGTACTGCTCGGCGTGGCCGGCGATCAGGTCGAGGACGGCGGTGAGGTCGCCGGTCGTGGTCTCGGGGTTGAGCAGGGTGAACTTCAGGTGGTGGCGGCCGGCGACCTTGGTGCCCGCGACCGCGGCGGCGCCGGAGGCGAACAGGGCCTTGCGGGCGTAGAGGTTGGCGCGGTCGATCTCGGCCGGGTCGGTGACGCCCGCCGGGATGTAGCGGAAGACCAGGGTGGACAGCGCCGGCTCGACGACGACGTCGAAGCGCGGGTCGGCGGCGAGCAGCTTCCAGCCCGCGGCGGCCAGGTCGCACACCTCGTCGAAGAGCTGTCCGATGCCGTCGGCGCCCATCACGCGCAGGGTCATCCACAGTTTGAGGGCGTCGAAGCGGCGGGTGGTCTGTAGGGACTTGTCGACCTGGTTGGGGATGCGCTCGGTCACCGCGCGACGCGGGTTGAGGTAGTCCGCGTGATAGGTGGCGTGCCGCAGGACCGAGGCGTCCCGGACCAGCACGGCGGAGGAACTCACCGGCTGGAAGAAGGACTTGTGGTAGTCGACGGTGACCGAGTCGGCGCGTGCGATGCCGGCAAGCAGCTCGCGCCGGGTGGGGGAGACCAGCAGGCCACCGCCGTAGGCCGCGTCGACGTGCAGCCAGGTGCCGAACCGTTCGCACAGTCCGGCGATCTCGGGCAGCGGGTCGATGGAGCCGAAGTCGGTGGTGCCGGCGGTGGCGACCACGGCCATCGGGACCAGTCCGTCGCGGCGGCAGCGCTCCAGTTCGTGGGCGAGCGCGAGGGTCTGCATGCGCTTGTCGTGGTCGACCGGGACGCAGACCACCGACTCGGGTCCCAGGCCGAGCAGTCGCGCGGACTTGCGCACACTGAAGTGGCTCGCCTCGGAGGTGAGGATCCGCAGTTCGGACAGGGCGCCGCTCGCGGCCTCCTCGCGGGCCAGCAGCAGCGCCTGGAGGTTGGACTGGGTTCCGCCGGAGGTGAACACGCCGTCGGCGTCGGTGCCGAGGCCGATGCGGGCGGCCGTCCAGTCGATGAGCTTGCGCTCGATCAGGGTGCCGCCCGCCGACTGGTCCCAGGTGTCGAGGGAGGAGTTGACGGCGGACAGAACGGCCTCGCCGAGCACCGCCGGGATGACGACCGGGCAGTTGAGGTGGGCGAGGTAGCGGGGGTGGTGGAAGTAGACGGCGTCCTGGAGGTAGACCTCCTCCAGCTCGTCGAGGGCCGCCGTGGTGTCGTTCAGCGGCCGGTCCAGGTCGATCCGCTCGATGCGGGGGGCCAGGACGTCGGCGGTCACGCCCGTGAACGGCCGGTCGGTGGTGGCCAGTCGGGCGGCCACCCGCTCCACTCCTTCTTTCACGGACCGCCGGTAGTGCTCCGCGGTCAGGTCATTGAGCAGGTGTGAGCGCATGTGGGGGGTCCTCCGGTGAGGTGGGGACGGTCCGTGCGGGACGGGAAAGCGGCACCGTTCGCCCGGTCAACTTAGGTTAGCCTAACCTAATCGATCGACCGAGTGTCGCCCCTGCCATGACCGGTGTCACTCCTGCGCGCGCAACTGCTCCTCGCTCAGACCGTGCCGCCAGTAGCCCACGAAGGTGACGCGGCGCCGGTCGGTCCCGCGCTGGCCGACGAAGTGCCGGCGCAGCGCCCGGACGCTCCCGGACTCTCCCGCGAGCCAGACGTACGGCCGCGCACCGGCGGGGAATTGGGCGCCGCGAAGGGCGTCGAGCGCCATCGGGGACCGCTCCGGACGGCCCGGGTCACGCACCAGCCAGGTGACCTCGGCGTGGGCGTCGGTCGCCACGTCCTGGACGTCACCCGCGTGCCCCACCTCCAGCCAGGCGCGCACCCGCGTGCCGGCCGGCAGCGACTCCAGGATCGCGGTCGCCGCGGGCACGGCGGTCTCGTCGCCCCACATCACCACCAGATCGGTGTCCTCGGGCGGGCGGAAGCGGATCGCCCGGTTGTCCGCGACCACCGGGCCGAGCAGCAGGACGCGGTCGCCCGGCGTGGCACGGGCGGCCCAGCGGGAGGCGGGGCCGGCGGGCACCGCGGCGCCGGGCTCCATGCCGTGCAGGGCGAAGTCGATGTCGATCTCGTCGGGTCCACGGCGCAGGGAGCGCAGGGTGTACGAGCGCATCACCGCCCGTACGTCGTCGGGGAGTTCGCGCCATCCCTGCCACCAGCCTCCCCCACTCTCGGCTTCGCTCGAGCGGGGGGACCCGCAGCCGAGTTCGAGCGGCACCACCGGCTCGGACTGGCCCGGGTGCGGCAGGAACAGGGAGAGGGACTGGTCGCGTCCGTCGGAGTGGAAGGCGTGCAGCTCGGGTCCCGCGAACGTGATCCGGACGAGAGACGGGCCGAGCCGCCTCGTCCGTACGACCTGGAGGGAGAAGAAGCGGAACGGGGCGGCCACGGCCGTCGTCATGGGTGCTCCTGAGTCATCGTCAGGGTGCTTGTGTGTGTGGGGGGTGGTGCGTGTGCGGGGCGGGTCGGGTCAGGCGACCTTCTTCGCCGTCTCGATGGCCTTCGCGAGGTCCTCGAGCAGCGGGGCGCACTTGTCGTACGACAGGATCGGCTCGGGATCGCGGGCGATGACCTGGTTCGCCCTGACCGCGGGGAGCTTCTTCCAGGTGCCCTGGGTGATGTCGGCGGGCTGGATGGCCGAGGTGCGGTTGTCCATCATGATGATGTCCGCGGCGTACTTGTCGGCGTTCTCCCAGCTCAGGGACTCGTACCAGCCGCCGCCCTGCTTCTTGGCGCTCTCCGGGGGCTCGACGAAGTTCACGCCGAGGGCCTTGAAGTACTCCAGGTCGATGGAGAGGTTGGTGCCGGAGACGTAGAACAGGTCCTGGCTCGCGGAGCCCGCCAGCACCTTGATGTCCGGCTTCGACCGGGCGGCGGCGCGCAGCCGGGCGGCCGCGTCCTCGAACCGCTTCCTGGCCTGCTTCACGTTGTCGCCGGTGACGTCCGCGCCGAGCGACTTGGCCAGCGCAAGCATGCGCTGCAGCGGCTCCGTCAGCTGCCGGTCGTGGACGGAGATCCCGACGGTGGGGGCGCCGACGGCGAGGATCTTCCTCTTCGACTCCTCCGGGACGTACCAGAGGGTGCCCGCGTCGTCGAACATGGTGGAGACGAGCAGGTCGGGGGCGAGGGACGCGTACTTCTCGATGTTGAACTGGCCCCACTCGTTGCCGAACACCGTCACCTTGCTGACGTCCATGTCGCCGGCCTGCACATCGGCCTTGCCGTCCTTGGTCGTCGTCGGGCCGAAGACGCCCTCGACCCGGACACCGTAGTCGTGCAGCGCGGCGGCGACCCCGATGAAGGCGACGATGCGCGAGGGGGCCTTGTCGGCCTTCACGGTCTGCCCGCGGTCGTCCTTGAAGGACCAGGGGCCGGACGCGCCGGCCGCCGCCTTGCCGCCCGAGCCGCCGTCTTTCGCCTCGTCGTCACCGCAGGCTGCGAGCACGGCGCCGAGGCCGAGGGCGCCGCCCGCGGCGAGGATGCCGCGGCGGGAGAGGTGGGTGGCACGGGCGTTGGGCATGGGTGTGACTGCTTTCGAACGGGGCGGAGCGCCCGCCGGACAGGTTCGAAGGTAGGTTAGCCTAACCTCAGTTCCTGTCCAGGGGGGCCGCCGCGTCCGTGTCGGTCGGCGGGGCGGGCCGCCGTGTCCGTGCCGGTCGGCGGCCCGTGCGCTGACGGGGCGTCAGCTCGTCAGGCCGAGCTCCCTCGCGATCAGCATCCGCTGCACCTCGCTCGTGCCCTCGCCGATCTCGAGGATCTTGGAGTCGCGCCACATGCGGGCCACCGGATACTCGTTCATGAAGCCGTAGCCGCCGTGGATCTGCGTGGCGTCGCGGGCGTTGTCGACGGCGATCGTCGAGGAGTAGAGCTTGGCGAGGGCGGCCTCCTTCTTGAAGGGCTCGCCGGCCACCAGGCGGTAGGCGGCGTCGCGCCAGGCGAGGCGGGAGGTGTGGGCCTTCATCTCCATGTCGGCGATCTTGAACTGGATGGCCTGGTTGGAGCCGATGGGCTTGCCGAAGGAGTGGCGCTCCTTGGCGTACTTCACCGACTCGTCCACACAGCCCTGCGCCAGCCCGGTCGCCAGCGCCGCGATGGCGATCCGGCCCTCGTCGAGGATCCGCAGGAACTGCGCGTAACCGCGGCCCTCCTCGCCCAGCAGGTTCGCCGCCGGCACGCGGACGTCCGCGAAGGACAGCTCACGGGTGTCGGAGGCGTTCCAGCCGACCTTCGAGTAGGCGGGCGCCACCGTGAAGCCGGGCGTGCCGGAGGGGACGATGATCGCGGAGATCCGCGGGCGCCCGTCGGGCTTGCGGCCGGTCACCGCCGTCACCGTCACCAGCCCGGTGATGTCCGTGCCCGAGTTGGTGATGAAGCACTTGGTGCCGTTGATCACCCACTCGTCGGTGTCCGGGTCCAGCCGGGCCGTCGTGCGCGTCGCGCCCGCGTCCGAGCCGCCGTCGGGCTCGGTGAGGCCGAAGGCGCCCAGTATCTCGCCGGAGCACAGCCGCGGCAGCCACTCGCGCTTCTGCTCCTCGGTGCCGAAGAGGTGGACCGGCATGGCGCCGAGCGAGACCCCGGCCTCCAGCGTGATGGCGACCGAGGAGTCCACCCGGGCCAGCTCCTCCAGCGCGATGCCCAGCGCCAGGTAGTCGCCGCCCATGCCGCCGTACTCCTCCGGGAACGGCAGCCCGAACAGACCCATACGGCCCATCTCCCGGACGATCTCGTACGGGAACTCGTGCCGCTCGTAGAAGTCGCCGATCTTCGGGGCGACTACGTCGTGGGCGAACTGCTCCACCGTACGGCGGAGTTCCTCCAGCTCGGGGGAGAGACGGTGGTTCATCGTCGATCACTGCTCCTTGTGGGAGAGGGCACGGAGGGTGCGGGAAGGGCTGGGGCGGCCCAGCTGATCGGCCATCCACGCGCTGGTGGCGGTCAGGCGGCCGAGGTCGACTCCGGTCTCGATGCCGAGACCCCGCAGCATCCACACGAGGTCCTCGGTGGCGAGGTTGCCGGTGGCGGACTTGGCGTACGGGCAGCCGCCGAGGCCGCCCGCGGAGGCGTCGACGGTGGTGACGCCGTGCTGGAGGGCGGCCAGGGTGTTGGCGAGGGCCTGGCCGTAGGTGTCGTGGAAGTGCACGCCGAGCGCGGAGGTCGGCACGTGCTGCTCGTTGAGCGTGGCCAGCAGTTCCAGGACGTGTCCCGGGGTGGCGACGCCGATCGTGTCCCCGAGGCTCAGCTCGTCGCAGCCCATGTCCAGCAGCGCCCTGCACACATGGGCGACCTGGTGGAGCGGGACGGCGCCCTCCCAGGGGTCGCCGAAGCACATGGAGACATAGCCGCGGACATGGGCGCCCTCCTCCTTCGCGCGGGCCACGACCGGCTCGAAGACCGCGAGCGACTCCTCCACCGTGCGGTTGAGGTTGGCCTTGGCGAAGGACTCGGTGGCGCTGGCGAAGACGGCGATGCGGTCCGCCCCCAGGGCGAGCGCGCGCTCCAGTCCGCGCGTATTGGGCACGAGGACCGGCAGACGCACCCCCTTCAGATCCTTGACCTGCGGGAAGAGCGCCTCCGCGTCCGCCAGTTGGGGAACCCACTTCGGGTGGACGAAGCTGGTGGCCTCCACGGTCGTCAGGCCCGCGTCGGCGAGGCGGCGGATGAACTCCGCCTTGACCTCGGTCGGCACGGTCGCCTTCTCGTTCTGCAGTCCGTCGCGCGGCCCGACCTCGTGGATCCTGACCCGCGCGGGCAGGTCGGGGGCCGGGACCACCATCGGGAGGCCGGTGTCCGAGGTGCTCATGCCGTCCGGGGTGCTCATACCGGCTCCTCCTCCACGGGCGCGGTTTCGGCCGGGGCTGTCTCGGCGGGGGCGATGACCGCCAGGACCTGGTCCATGGCGACCGTCGTGCCCGGGGTGACGTCCAGTTCGGTGACGGTGCCGGCGTGCGGCGCGCAGATGACGTGCTCCATCTTCATCGCCTCGACCACCAGCAGGCTCTGCCCAGCGGCCACCTCGTCGCCGACCGCGACCTTCACCACCGTGACCGTGCCCGGCATGGGGGCGGTGAGCGAGTCGGCGCCGGAGTGGGCCGCGCGGCTGAGGGAGGCGGCCACCGGGTCGTGGTCGCGCACGTGCCAGGCGTCGCCGTCGCGGGCGAGCCAGTCGGCGACGCGGTGGAAGGTGTGGCGGACGCCGTCGAGAGTGACGGACACCGTGTCGTCGGTGACGGTGTGGGTGCCGCGGGCCTGATGAGTGACGGGTTCGAGTCCCGTCACTCGCAGCGGGAACGCCATCGGCTTCGGCTCCCCGCCCAGCCGCCAGCCGCTCGGCACGGAGAACGGGTCGGTCCAGCCCCCGCCTCTCGGACGCAGGTCCTCCAGCCGTACCGCCGCGGCGGCCTCGTAGACCTCCTCCGGCACCTCCGCGGCGATCAGCTCGTCCGCCACCCGCTCCACCAGCCCGGTGTCCAACTCGCCTGCCACGACGGCCGGGTGGGCCAGCAGCCGGCGCAGGAACCCGGCGTTGGTCTGCACGCCCAGCGTGACCGTCCCGGCGAGGGCCGCCCGCAGTTTCCTGAGCGCGGTGGCCCGGTCCGGGCCGTAAGCGATCGCTTTGGACAGCATCGGGTCGTACAGGCTGCCGACCTCCGTGCCCTCGCTGAGCCCGGAGTCGGTGCGCACCCCGTCTCCCTGCGGCTCGCGCAGCCCGAGCACCGTGCCGCCCGAGGGCAGGAACCCGCGTGCCGGGTCCTCCGCGCACAGGCGGGCCTCGATCGCGTGACCGGTCAGCCGGATGTCCTCCTGGGCGAACGCCAGCGGCTCGCCCGCCGCCACCCGCAGCTGCCACTCCACCAGGTCCAGGCCCGTGATCAGCTCGGTGACCGGGTGCTCCACCTGGAGGCGGGTGTTCATCTCCATGAAGAAGTACGACGCCGGGTCCCCGCCGGGGACGATGAACTCCACCGTGCCCGCGCCCCGGTACCCGCAGGAGCGGGCCGCCTGGACCGCGGCCTCGCCCATCGCGGCCCGGGTCTCCTCGTCGAGGAGAACGCTCGGCGCCTCCTCGACGATCTTCTGGTGGCGGCGCTGCAGGGAGCACTCGCGCTCGCCGAGGTGCACCACGTTGCCGTGCCCGTCGGCCAGGACCTGGATCTCGATGTGCCGGGGGTGGTCGACCCAGCGCTCGACCAGGAGGGTGTCGTCGCCGAAGGAGGCACGGGCCTCACGGCGGGCGGCCGCGATCTCCTCCTCGATCAGGCCGGCGTCCCGCACCAGCCGCATGCCCTTGCCGCCGCCGCCGGCGGACGGCTTCAGCAGCACCGGCATGCCGATCCCGCGGGCGGCGTCGGCGAGCTGACCGTCGGTGAGCCCGGAGCCGCTGGAGCCGGGGACGACCGGCACTCCGGCCGCCTTCACCGTCTCCTTGGCGCGGATCTTGTCGCCCATGAGGGAGATCGCGTCCGCCGGAGGGCCGATGAAGACCAGCCCGGCCTCCTCGCAGGCGCGCGCGAAGCCGGCGTTCTCCGCGAGGAAGCCGTACCCGGGGTGGACGGCCTGCGCGCCGGTGCGGGCGGCGGCCTCCAGGATCCGCTCGACGGACAGATAGCTCTCGGCCGCGGGTGCCGGGCCGATCCGTACCGCCGTGTCGGCCTCCCGGACGTGCCGGGCGCCGGCGTCGGCGTCGGAGAAGACGGCCACCGAGCGCACGCCGAGCGCGCGGAGCGTACGGATGACCCGGACGGCGATCTCGCCCCGATTGGCCACCAGAACCGTTTCGAACATCGTCACGAGGTCCCCCCTCACATCCGGAAGACGCCGAACTGGGGCTCACCCAGCGGGGCGTTGGCGCACGCGGTCAGGGCCAGGCCCAGCACCTGGCGGGTCTCCAGCGGGTCGATCACGCCGTCGTCCCAGAGGCGGGCGGTGGCGTAGTAGGCGTTGCCCTGGTGCTCGTACTGGGCGCGGATGGGCGCCTTGAAGGACTCCTCGTCCTGCGCCGGCCACTCCTCGCCGCGTGCTTCGAGCTGGTCCCGCTTGACGGTGGCGAGCACGGAGGCGGCCTGCTCGCCGCCCATGACGGAGATCTTGGCGTTCGGCCACATCCACAGGAAGCGGGGGGAGTAGGCCCGGCCGCACATGGAGTAGTTGCCCGCGCCGTACGAACCGCCGACCACGACGGTCAGCTTGGGCACGCGGGTGCAGGCGACCGCGGTGACCATCTTGGCGCCGTGCTTGGCGATGCCGCCCGCCTCGTAGTCCTTGCCCACCATGAAGCCCGAGATGTTCTGCAGGAACAGCAGCGGGATCCCGCGCTGGTCGCACAGCTCGATGAAGTGGGCGCCCTTCTGGGCGGACTCGGAGAACAGGATGCCGTTGTTGGCGACGATCCCGACCGGGTGGCCGTGGATCCGGGCGAAGCCGGTGACGAGGGTCTGCCCGAACTCGGCCTTGAACTCGGCGAAGCGGGAGCCGTCGACCACGCGCGCGATGATCTCGCGGACGTCGTAGGGGGTGCGGGGGTCGGCGGGCACCGCGCCGTACAGCCCGGAGGGGTCGACCTTGGGTTCGACCGCCTCGGTGACCTGCCAGGGCAGGGTGCCGCGCGCGGGGAGGGTCGCCACGATGTTCCGCACGATGCGCAGGGCGTGGGCGTCGTCCTCGGCGAGGTGGTCGGTGACGCCGGAGATCCGGGAGTGCACCTCGCCACCGCCGAGCTCCTCGGCGGTCACGACCTCGCCGGTGGCCGCCTTCACCAGCGGTGGCCCGCCCAGGAAGATCGTGCCCTGGTTGCGAACGATCACGGCCTCGTCGCTCATCGCCGGGACGTAGGCCCCGCCGGCCGTGCAGGAGCCGAGGACGGCGGCGATCTGCGGGATCCCGGCGCCCGACATCCGGGCCTGGTTGTAGAAGATCCGCCCGAAGTGCTCCCGGTCGGGGAAGACCTCGTCCTGCATGGGCAGGAAGGCGCCGCCGGAGTCGACCAGGTACAGGCAGGGCAGGCGGTTCTCCAGGGCCACCTCCTGGGCCCGCAGGTGCTTCTTCACCGTCATCGGGTAGTAGGTCCCGCCCTTGACGGTGGCGTCGTTGGCGACGATCACGCACTCGCGGCCGCTGACCCGTCCGATACCGGCGATGACTCCGGCGGCCGGGGCCTGACCCTCGTACATCCCGTCGGCGGCCAGCGGTGCCAGCTCCAGGAAGGGCGACCCGGCGTCGAGGAGGGTGTCCACGCGATCGCGCGGCAGCAGCTTCCCGCGCGCGGTGTGCCGGGCGCGCGCCTTCTCGCCGCCGCCGAGCCGTGCGGCGGCGAGCTTGCCGCGCAGCTCGTCGGCGAGCGCGCGGTGTGCCTGTTCGTTGGCCCGCCAGGCCTCCGACGCGGGATCGGCCGCGCTCGTCAGCTCCGGTGCCTCGTGCATCCTTGCGGTCCCCTCACCCTGTGGCGGTGCGCCCGACTGTTAATGAGCGTTAACGCGTTTCCCTCCAGGTTAACGAGCGCTAACCTCCCTGTCTAGAATTACTTCCATGGCCACGCGAACCGACGCCCCCACCCGCCGCGAGCAGATCCTCAAGGAAGCCGCGCGGCTCTTCGCCGAACGCGGGTTCCACGGTGTCGGCGTCGACGAGATAGGCGCCGCCGTGGGTATCAGCGGGCCGGGTCTGTACCGGCACTTCGCGGGCAAGGACGCGATGCTCGCGGAGCTGCTGGTCGGCATCAGCGGTCAGCTCCTGACGGGGGCGAAGCGGCGTCTGGCCGAGGCCGACGGGGTGGCCGGACCGGAGGCGGTGCTCGACTCCCTCATCGAGGGGCACATCGACTTCGCGCTCGACGACCGTCCCCTCATCACCTTGCACGACCGGGAGCTGGACCGCCTGCGGGACAGTGACCGCAAACTGGTGCGCCAGCTTCAGCGGCAGTACGTCGAGCTGTGGGTGGAGGTGGTCCGCCAGGTCCATCCGGATCTCGCCGAGCCGGCCGCGCGGTCGGCCGTGCACTCGGTGTTCGGGTTGCTGAACTCCACGCCGCATCTGGGGCGGGCCGGGTCCCTGCCGGGGCGGGGGGCCACGGCGGAGTTGTTGCATCGGATGGCTCGGGGGGCGTTTGCGTCGGCGCCCGCGGCGGGCTGAGCGCCGGTTCGTGGGTGCGTCCCGGCTTGTGACGGGGCTGTGTCCCGTGCCCCGGGACGTGACGTTCGGTTTCGCCCCCGCCGCCCCTGCCCTTCCCGTCCCGGGTGACTTCGCCCCCGGGCCCCCGTTGTCGGCTGCGGGTTCGTGGGGGTCGGTCGGGCAGTTCCCCGCGGCCCTGACGGAGGCGGGGGCTCGCGCCCCGCCTCCGTCCCCCTTCCCGTTCTCCCCTCCGTCCGCGTGACCTGCGTTACCCGTGCTGCTCTTTACGACGTCGCGTACTCGCCGGTACGTTGGTGTGAGCAAGCGCTTAGACAGTCCGGGTCTGTGGAGGTGGCGGCGTGCGCCGTACGGTGTTCAGCGAGGATCACGAGGCGTTCCGGGAGACCCTCCGCGCCTTCGTCGAGGCCGAGGTCGTACCGGTCTACGACGAGTGGTGCGCCGCCGGCCAGGTCCCGCGCGAGTTCTACCACAGGCTCGCCGAGCTCGGCCTGTTCGGCATCAACGTCCCCGAGGAGTACGGCGGCGCCGGACTCCAGACGCACCGGTTCGAGGCCGTGCAGTACGAGGAGACCGCCCGCGCGGGCGTCACCTTCGGCGGCTCCGGCGTCCACGTCCTGCTCGCGCTGCCCTACCTCAAGATGCTCGCCACCGACGAGCAGAAGAAGCGTTACCTGCCCAAGTTCGTCTCCGGCGAGGAGATGTGGGCCATCGCGATGACCGAGCCCGGCACCGGCTCCGACCTCGCCGGCATGAAGACCACCGCCCGGCTGAGCGAGGACGGCACGCACTACGTCCTCAACGGTGCCAAGACCTTCATCACCGGCGGCGTCCACGCCGACAGGGTCATCGTCTGCGCCCGCACCGCCGCCCCGACGGCCGAGGACCGCCGCCACGGCATCTCCCTGTTCGCCGTGGACACCCGGTCCGAGGGCTACTCGGTGGGCCGCAAGCTCGACAAGCTGGGCCTGAAGGCCTCCGACACCGCCGAGCTGGCGTTCGCCGACGTCGAGGTCCCGGTCGAGGACCTGCTCGGCGAGGAGAACAAGGGCTTCTCCTACCTCGGCGCCAACCTGCCCTCCGAGCGGTGGGGCATCGCCTTCGGCGCCTACGCGCAGGCCAGTGCCGCCGTCCGGTTCGCCAAGCAGTACGTGCGGGAGCGCACTGTCTTCGGCAAGCCGGTCGCCCACTTCCAGAACACCAAGTTCGAGCTGGCCGCCTGCCAGGCCGAGGTGGACGCGGCGCAGGCCGTCGCCGACCGCGCGCTGGAGGCCCTCGACGCCGGTGAGCTCACCCCCGCCGAGGCCGCCTCCGCCAAGCTGTTTTGCACCGAGGTCGCCCACCGGGTCATCGACCGCTGCCTCCAACTGCACGGCGGCTACGGCTACATGAACGAGTACCCCATCGCCCGCCTGTACGCGGACAACCGCGTCAATCGCATCTACGGCGGCACCAGCGAGATCATGAAGTCGATCATCGCCAAGGACATGGGTCTGTAAGGGCCGGCCGCCGCATGAACCCAGCACTTCGGTCCCTGCTCGATCTGCTCGACCTGGAGCGGATCGAGCGGGACATCTTCCGCGGCCAGTCCCGCTACGCGGTCGTCCCGCGCGTCTTCGGCGGGCAGGTCGCGGCGCAGGCGCTGGTCGCCGCCGGGCGCACGGTCCCCGAGGACCGGCACGCGCACTCGCTGCACGCGTACTTCCTGCGCCCCGGAGACCCGGGCGCGCCCATCGTCTACACCGTGGACCGCATCCGCGACGGCCGCTCCTTCACCACCCGGCGGGTCGTCGCGGTCCAGCACGGGCAGCCCGTCTTCCACCTCTCGGCGTCCTTCCAGACGTACGAGGAGGGCCTGGACCACCAGGCGCCCATGCCGTCCGCCCCGGACCCGGAGACCCTGCCCACCTCGCAGGAGCGGATGCGCGGCTACGACCACCTTCCGCGCCAGGTCGCGGAGCGGTTCCTGGAGGCCCGCGAGGCCGTCGACCTGCGCTACGCCGACGAGCCGCCGTACGGCAGGTTCGGCGAGCCGCGCGAGCCGCACTCCCAGGTGTGGTTCCGGGCCAACGGCAAGCTCGACGGCGACATCGACGAACCGCTCCTGCACGTCGTCCTCGCCACCTACGTCTCCGACATGACGCTGCTGGACTCCGTGCTGCTCGCGCACGGCCGCGGCGGCTGGGCGGTCGGCGACGTGGTCGGGGCCTCGCTGGACCACGCGATGTGGTTCCACCGGCCGTTCCGGGCCGACGAGTGGCTGCTTTACGACCAGGAGTCCCCCTCCGCGCACGGCGGGCGCGGCCTCGGCCAGGCCCGCATCTACACCCAGGACGGCCGGCTGGCGATCTCGGTGATCCAGGAGGGCGTGGTCCGCGTGCCCCGGTCCCCGGACGTGTCGCCGCCCTACTAGGGCGTGTTTCGAAAGTCCCGCCTGCCCCGCGACGCCTGGCACGGCGCCTCGCCGCGTTGTCGGGATCGCCCGCGTACGCCCAGTACGCGGACGACCCTCCGCCTTGCGATGCACCGCACCGGACGCCGCGGGGCCCGCCCTCCGGGCGGACGGCGCTACTTTCGAAACACGCCCTAGTTGTATTGCCGCGGCAGGCAACGTTCGCCCGTCAAGGAGCGGCGTCCGGTGCGAGGACCTCCGCCCGGCACACCCCCAAGCTCTCCGAGCAGGGGACCCCCAGAGCACGCACCAGACGCCGTGGGGCCGCCCTTCGGGCGACGACGGGAATGTGACGACAGGCCCTAGTAGCCCAGGCCCGCCCGGTCCAGCAGGTACGCCGTCATCGGGTCGTAGTACCGGGGGCTGACCACGTGGTCGTCGAGCGGCACGGTCACCTGGACGGTTCCCTCGGCCTCGGCGACGAAGAGGGCCGGGTCGTTGCAGTCGGCGTAGCCGACCGAGTCCACTCCGTGCTGCCCGGCGTATCCCGCCCAGCCGTGGTCGGCGACGACCAGGTCGGGCAGCGGGCGGCCCTCGCGCTCCAGTCCGGTGAGGATCGCCCGCATCGGCTCGCCGGAGTGGGTGTGCCACAGCGTGGCGCCGTGTTCCAGGACGGCCACGTCCGCGAACTGCATGACGTAACCCTCGTCCGTCTGGAGCCCGTCCGGGATCACCACGATCTCGCAGCCGGCGGCGCGCAGGGCGGCGGCGGTGGCGCGGTGCACGTCGAGCAGGCCACCGGGGTGACCGGTGGCGAACAGCACCCGCTGACGGCTGTCGGCCGCCTTGCGCAGCCGGCCCGCCATCCGCTCCAGCGCGTCGACGGTCAGCTCGGGGTCGATGGTGTCCTGGCCGTAGCGGTGCTCCGGGTCGTCGTTGACGCCGACGCGCTCCGCCATCACCGCCAGCACGTCCTGCTCGTCACTCCAGCGGTCGCCGAGCTCCAGACCGAGCCAGAAGTGGCGGTCGCCGTTCGCGAGCTTGCGGTAGTGGGAGAGGTTGTTCTCGCGAGGGGTGGCGACGTCCCCGGCGATACGGGTCTTCACGAGGTGGTCGACGAGCTCGGCGCGGCTGGGTGTCCCGGATATCGGCATGGCTCCCATTGTGGAGCAGCGCTCTGCCCGCGTCGCCGGTGTCCCGGCCGCTGGGACGCGGGTCACGCCCGCCGCAGGGCGAACCACAGCTCCATGCGGACGTCGGGGTCATCCAGGTCGGCGCCGAGGAGGGCGCCGCAGCGGGCGATGCGCTGGCGGACGGTGTTGCGGTGCACGGACAGGGCGACCGCGGTGCGGTCCCAACTGCCGTGCAGGGACAGCCAGGTGCGCAGCGTCCCGGTGAGCGCGGGAGCCGCGCCGAGCGGGGCGAGCAGCGCCTGGGCGTGGGCGTCTGCCTCGTCCCGCGGGAGCAGGTCGGTCAGACCGGGGCGGGTGCCGTGGCCGACCAGAGGGGTGCGGGTGGCGCGGGCACGGGCCAGGGCGCGGGCCGCCTGGGCGTCGGCCGTCGCCCAGTCGCCGGGGCCGACGGCGGTGCTCACCCCGAGGGCCCAGCCGGGCTGGGGTCCCGGCTCCCGCTCGGCGGGCAGGAGGGCCCGTACGACCCCGTCGGTGAGGTCGACCAGGGCCGAGCCCAGCGTGGCGCCGAGCGCGGAGGCGGCCACGGAGTCGGCCGCCTGGGTGTCCGGCCGCGCGTGCACGACGACCCACTGTCCGGTCCCGAGCAGTGGCGCCACCTCCTCGGGCGCCGCGCCCAGCAGCACCCGCACCAGCGCCGAGGACCGGGCCGCCCCCGTACCGCTGCGGTGCTCCCCGGTGAGCAGCGAGAGCAGCACAGCGGCCACGGAGGCGATGGTGTGGTCCCCCGGTTCACGGCGCGGCGAGGCCACCCCGAGCACGAAACCCTGCCCGGTCCCGAGCGCGTAGGCGGCGAGATGGCTGCCGGCCACGGTGTCGGTGGCGGAGGAGGGCGCGGTCCGGGCGACGGAGGCGGCTGCGGTGGCGGGCCGGCCGGTCGGGGTCGGGGGCGTCCGGACGGCCGCGCCCGGCGGGGTCGTGGTCGTCGGCGTCGTGGTCGCCGGGGCCGGGCGCACCACGTCCGTCAGGTGGGCGAGCGCCTGGCGGGCGATGTCGTGCGGGGCCCGACCCGCCGAGGCGATCTCCGTGCCGTCCGGGCCGTACAGGGCCGCCCAGCCGGTCAGGCGCTGGGCCAGCTGGCGCAGGACCGAGGGGACGGGGTCGGGGCGCGAGGATGCGGCCGCCAGGCTCTGCTGAGCCTCCGTGACGCGGCGCAGTTCGGCCAGCCGGGCCTGGGCCATCAGTTGCCAGACGGCGCGGGCGACGCCGGAGAAGGTGGTCTGCGGCGGGACCTCCAGCAGCGGCAGGCCGTGGGCCTCGCAGGCCGCCACCAGGGTGCGCGGCATCGTGTCGTGCACCGGAGCCAGACCGAAGCCGATGGCCGCGCCGCCCGCCGCCGCCACCCGGGAGACGTAGGTGTCGAAGTACGGACCGGTGGCGTCCGCCGGGGTGACGTGGACGCCGGCCGTCAGCAGCAGTTCGCCGCCCAGCAGGTACGGGTAGGGGTCGGCCATCTCCGAGGTGTGCGCCCAGTGGATCACGGTGTCCCGGTCGGCCGGGCCGGCGATCGGGCGCAGCGCGAGGTCCTCCCGGGCCAGCAGCGCGGACAGCGGGATCGGTGGGGTCGGTGGGACCGCCGGGGCCACTGACACGGATGCGTCCGGCATGATGTGCATTCCTTCCATACCGCCGCGACTCGAATGGATGAAAAGTACACTTCGCAGTCGCTTTTCGGCCACCTAGTGTCAAGGCAGACCGGCAGCCACGGGTACGGGCGATGTCCCCGCGAGCCCTTGCCGACGCCCAACCCCCACATATCTGCACGACCCCGAATATCTGCACGACACCGCCACCCGGATGTGCGCGAAGGAGGGCCCCACATGGCCGTCGACTACACAGTGATCGTCGTCTATCTCGCCGGCATGCTGGCCATGGGCTGGTGGGGTATGCGCCGTGCCAGGTCCAAGAGCGAGTTCCTGGTCGCGGGCCGCCGCCTGGGCCCCGCGATGTACTCCGGCACCATGGCGGCGATCGTCCTCGGCGGCGCGTCCACCATCGGCGGCGTCGGCCTCGGCTACAAGTACGGCCTCTCCGGCGCCTGGATGGTGTTCACCATCGGCCTCGGCCTGCTGGCCCTGTCGGTGTTCTTCTCCGCCCGCATCGCCCGACTGAAGGTCTACACCGTCTCCGAGATGCTCGACCTGCGCTACGGCGGCCGGGCGGGCGTCATCTCGGGCGTGGTGATGTGGGCGTACACCCTGATGCTGGCGGTGACCTCCACCATCGCGTACGCCACGATCTTCGACGTCCTGTTCGACCTGAACCGCACCGTCGCGATCATCCTTGGCGGCACGATCGTCGTCGCCTACTCCACCCTCGGCGGCATGTGGTCCATCACGCTGACCGACATGGTGCAGTTCGTGGTCAAGACGATCGGCGTGCTGCTCCTGCTGCTGCCCATCGCCGTCGTCAAGGCGGGCGGCTTCAGCGAGATGAAGGCCAAGCTGCCGACCTCCTACTTCGACCCGCTGGGCATCGGCGGCGAGACGATCTTCACGTACGTCCTGATCTACACCTTCGGCATGCTCATCGGCCAGGACATCTGGCAGCGCGTGTTCACCGCCCGCAGCGACACCACCGCCAAGTGGGGCGGCACCGTCGCCGGCACCTACTGCCTGGTCTACGCGATCGCCGGCGCGGTCATCGGCACCGCCGCCAAGGTGCTCTACCCCAAGCTCGGCAGCGCCGACGACGCCTTCGCCACCATCGTCAAGGACGACCTGCCCATCGGTATTCGCGGCCTGGTGCTCGCCGCCGCCCTGGCCGCGGTGATGTCCACCTCCTCCGGCGCGCTGATCGCCTGCGCCACCGTCGCCAACAACGACATCTGGTCCCGGCTGCGCGGCGTCGTCCACCGTGACGGGGAAGCGCACGACGAGGTCAAGGGCAACCGCGCCTTCATCCTGATCATGGGCGTCGGCGTGATCTGCACCGCCATCGCGCTCAACAACGTCGTCGAGGCCCTGACCGTCGCCTACAACCTGCTCGTCGGCGGGCTCCTCGTGCCGATCCTCGGCGGGCTGCTGTGGAAGCGCGGCACCGCGCAGGGCGCCCTCGCCTCCGTGATCGTCGGCGGCGCCGCGGTCATCGGCCTCATGGCGGCCTTCGGCATCCTCGCCAACGAGCCCGTCTACTACGGCCTGTTGTCCTCCCTGGCCGCCTACGTCGTCGTCTCCCTGGCGACGAAGCCGACCGACGAGGCCGTCCTCGCCGCCTGGCGCGAGCGGCTCGCCGGGCGCACTCCCGAACTCGCCTCCGAACCGGCCCCCGCTCACCAGTAGAGTCGATCACGAGCCATCACATACGCGACGAAGCGCAAGAAAGAAGGCATTTCAGTATGAGCAGCACCGAGACGCCCCGCGGTCCCGTCGACTCCTCCCGCGTCCCGCGGTACGCCGGCCCCGCGACCTTCGCCCGGCTGCCCCGCCTCGACGAGGTGGGCACCACCGACGTCGCCGTGGTGGGCGTGCCGTTCGACTCCGGCGTCTCGTACCGGCCGGGCGCCCGCTTCGGCGGCAACGCCATCCGTGAGGCGTCCCGGCTGCTGCGCCCCTACAACCCGGCGCAGGACGCCTCCCCGTTCGCGCTCGCCCAGGTCGCGGACGGCGGCGACATCGCCGTGAACCCGTTCAACATCAACGAGGCCGTCGAGACCATCGAGGCCGCAGCCGACGAACTCCTCGGCACCGGCGCCCGGTTGATGACTCTCGGTGGCGACCACACCATCGCGCTGCCGCTGCTGCGGTCCGTCGCCAAGAAGCACGGCCCGGTCGCGCTGCTCCACTTCGACGCCCATCTCGACACCTGGGACACCTACTTCGGCGCCGAGTACACGCACGGCACCCCGTTCCGGCGGGCGGTGGAGGAGGGCATCCTCGACACGGAGGCACTCTCCCACGTCGGTACCCGGGGCCCGCTGTACGGCAAGCAGGACCTCAGCGACGACGAGAAGATGGGCTTCGGCATCGTCACCTCGGCCGACGTCTACCGCCGTGGCGCCGACGAGGTGGCCGACCAGTTGCGGCAGCGCATCGGCGACCGCCCGCTGTACATCTCCATCGACATCGACTGCCTCGACCCCGCGCACGCGCCCGGCACCGGCACCCCCGAGGCGGGCGGCATGACCTCCCGCGAACTGCTGGAGATCCTGCGCGGCCTGGCGTCCTGCAACCTGGTCTCCGCCGACGTCGTCGAGGTGGCTCCGGCGTACGACCACGCCGAGATCACCTCGGTGGCCGCCTCCCACACGGCGTACGAACTGACCACGATCATGACCCGCCAGATCGCGGCGGCCCGGAAGGACGCGTAAGCGAAGTGACGCACGACCACGACCTGGTTCTCCGCCCGACACCCGCGCAGACGGGGGCCGCGCTCAATCCGCCCTCCCGTCGCCCGGCCGCCACCCCTCATGGAGGTGCTTCGCGCCGCGTGACAACTGGCCGCAACGGCGGAGACCTGGTCGTGGAGACCCTGGCCGGGCTGGGCGCGACGACCGTCTTCGGCCTGCCCGGCCAGCACGCCCTCGGCATGTTCGACGCGCTGCGCCGCTCGGACCTCGCGTACGTCGGCTTGCGGGTGGAGAACAACGCGGGCTTCGCCGCCGACGCGTACGGCCGGATCACCGGCGAGGCCGCACCGCTGCTGCTGTCGACCGGACCGGGAGCGCTGACCTCGCTGGCCGCGCTCCAGGAGGCGGCGGCGGCCTCGGCCCCCGTCCTGGCCATCAGCAGCCAGATCCCGAGGGCGGGGCTCGGCGGCGGCCGCCACGGCTACCTGCACGAACTGCCCGACCAGGCCGCCTCCTTCCGCGGCGTGGTGAAGTCGGTCCACACGGTCCGCACCCAGTCCCAGATCCCCTCCGCGATCGCGGCCGCCTGGAAGTCGGCGCTGACGGTCCCGCACGGGCCCGTTTGGGTGGAGATCCCGCAGGACGTGCTGCTGGACCGGACGAGCCTGCCGGTGGTGACGGCGCTGGACGCGACCCCGGAGAAGCTGGTCCCGCGTCCCGAACTCACCGCGGTGGCGGCCGACGTGCTGTCGAGGGCCGCTCGCCCGGCGATCATCGCGGGTGGGGGAGTGGTCCGCGCCGACGCTTCCGGCGAGCTGCTGGCGCTTGCGGAGCGGCTGAACGCGCCGGTCGTCACGACCTTCGGCGGCAAGGGCGCCTTCCCCTGGGAGCACCCGCTGTCCCTCCAGTCCTGGCTGGAGGACCGGCACACGACGGACTTCCTGGAGGACGCCGACGTCCTGCTCGTCATCGGCTCCGGCCTCGGCGAACTCTCCTCCAACTACCACACGTTCAAGCCGCGCGGCCGCTTGATCCAGATCGAGGCCGACCTCGGCAAGCTGGAGTCCAACCACCCGGCGCTCGGCATCCACGCCGACGCCCGCCTGGCGCTCCAGGCCCTGCTGGAGACGGTGGAGGAGCGCGCGGACGAGGGCGCCGCCGACCGCGTACGCGAGGTGCTGGGCAAGGTCCGCGACCGGATAGCCGCGCAGGAACTCGCCCTGGAACAGCATGTGCTGGCGTCCGTCCGCCGCGCCCTGCCCATCGGCTCCCCGTCCTTCTGGGACATGACGATCCTGGCGTACTGGGCCTGGTCGGCCTTCGACGCGAAGTCCCCGAACGCCATGCACTCGGCCCAGGGCGCCGGTGGCCTCGGCTACGGCTTCCCGGCGGCGCTGGGAGCCGCGGCCGCGGACCGCACCCGCCCGGTCCTGGCGGTGTCGGGCGACGGTGGCGCGCTGTACTCGATCGCGGAACTGGCCACCGCCCGCCAGTACGACCTCGACGTCACCTGGCTGATCGTCGACGACGGCGGCTACGGCATCCTCCGCGAGTACATGACCGACGCCTTCGGCCAGGCCACGGCGACGGAGCTCACCCGCCCCGACTACGTGGCCCTGGCCGAGTCCTTCGGCGTCCCGGGCGTCCGCACGACCCCCGAGACCCTGGCGGCCGACCTGGCGAAGGCCCTTTCCGAGCCGGGGCCCTCGGTGGTCGTCCTCCCGGCGGTGCTGCGGATGTTCGCGCCCACGCACCTGGGCTGAGAGGACGGCACACCCGCCTCGGAGGGCTCTACTTCAGGCGCAGCTCCTTCCACGTCTTCTTGCCGACGATGCCGTCGTACGGCTTGACGTGGTACTTCTTCTGGAACCAGATCACGGCGGCCTTGGTGTTCTTGCCGAAGTCGCCGTCGACCTTGAGCTTGGGCTTGTACGAGGTCGTCTGGTTGATCAGCGCCTGGACCTCCCGTACCGCGTTGCCCTTGCTGCCCTTGCGGACGGTGCCGTTGCCCTTGTAGTAGCCGCAGTAGTAGCCGAGGCTCTTCGTGTACGTGCACTTCTGCGCCGCGGCCGTGGTGGAGTGGGTGGTGACGCTCCCGGTCGCGTGGGCCGTGCCGGCGGTGGCCACGCCGCCCAGGAGGGCGAGCGTGGCGACACCGATCCCGAGGGACTTGTGCGTTGCGCCGATGGTCATGGGTGCTCCCCGTTTCCTTGCTGGGGTCGGTTGTCGATGCCGGGCGGGGGCCGCGTCGGACGAACGCGCCGCCCCGCCGTGCACCACCGACATTGCCCGCCGGCCGCGAGGGCGGGCCACAACCGCAGCCGGAATGCTGCCCACGTGGGACGTCCCACGGCCTGACCTGCGGGGACGTGCCGTAGGACGAGGCAGTGGCGGGACGCGAGCCACACCGGGCGGCGGCTGAAAGCACCCTTTCGGGGGACGGCGCCGGGGAACCGGAGCGAGAACCCACCGCATCTTCGGTAAGGAGTTGCTAGCAAACGGAAGAGATGTGGGGGACATGTCTCCTTGGAAGCAACTGCCGACCTCGCTCGACCCGAGGATGCGCCAACTGGTCCTGCAACTTCGCCGGGTCAAGGACCACAGCGGTCTCAGCCTGCAGGCACTGGCCGCCAGAACCGGGTACAGCCGTTCCTCCTGGGACCGGTACCTCAACGGCCGGGCCCTGCCTCCCCAGCGGGCCGTGGCCGCCTTCGCCCGCGCCTGTGCCGCCGACCCCGGCCGGCTGCTGGCCCTGCACGAGGTGGCCGCGGCGGCGCTGGGCGGCGCCGTAGGGGACACACGGAGCAAGGAGGCGGAGAGGCCCGAGGAGCCGGAGGAGCCGGCCGACGTCGGGAAGGACACGCGGGACGGCGAGCCGGGGAGCGGTCGGCGGTCGTGGGTGGCGGTCCTGGCGGCGGCGTCCGTCACGGCCCTGTCGGCCCTGACCGCGCTGCTGGTGGCCGCCCCCTGGGACGACGGCGGGGCGCGGGACCGGCCGACGGTCGCGGCGGGGAGTTCCGTCACGGATCAGGTCGGGCACCCGTTCGTGTTCCAGGCGGGCAAGGACTACTCGTGCTCGGTCCGGAGGGACAAGGACGGTCTGCTGTACGCCGGTTACAGCAACACCCGAACGGAGCTGATCGGCATGGGATCCGTGCAGTGGCCCGTCGTCGAGGCGCAGTGCCTGCTGCGGCACCACGGCTTCTCGCCGGGGCTCGCCGACGGGGCCTTCGGCAGCGGCACCGAGCGTGCGGTGGAGCGGCTGCAGCGGGACGCGCACATCGTCGTGGACGGGGTGATCGGCGAGGACACCTGGGGAGCGCTGCGGCATGACGCCCGGTGACCGGCACCTGGAATGCGACCGGCTGGCCGGGACCCTGCGCGGCCTGCGCGCCCGGACCGGCCTGAGCCTGGCCGGACTGGCGGACAAGACGCAGTACAGCAAGTCTTCCTGGGAGCGTTACCTCAACGGCAAGACGGTCCCGCCCCGACAGGCCGTCGAGGCGCTGTGCGCCCTGGCGGGTGAGGATCCCGGCAGACCGCTGGCTCTGTGGGAGCTGGCCGAGGCCGTGTGGAGCGGGCGTGCCGGGCGTCCGCCGCGGCCCGCACCGCCGACCGCCCGAGCCGAACTCCCCGTGCCCCGCCCGGCGTCACCTCCGGACCCTGCGGAGGCCGGGCCCATGAAGAGCGGCACCGCCCAGCCCTTGGGAGACCACACCGCCGGGCCCGCTGAGGACGGCGCCGCAGCCCCGTCGGCGTCCCTTGGCGCCGCGTCCGAGGCGACCGGTCACGCGGCTCGCCGGCTCCCACACCCGCGCGTGCACCGGGAGTTGGTCGTCGGAGGGCTCTGCGGTCTGGCCGCCGTCGCTGTCGCGGCAGCGCTCGTCGCCGCCGGTGCCTTCGGAGCCGGTCACTGGCAGCGGGGCGGTTCTCCGGCGACGTCCGCCCTGACGGTCCCGGCGTCGCCGGGCTGTGAGGGCGGCGGTTGCACGGGCAAGAACCCCGAGAGTTACGGGTGCGACGTCACACCCCCGCCGACGACGCTTCGACAGCAGGCCTTCCCCGGACGGACCGTGGTCAAGATCCGGCACGGTGCCGCCTGCCATGCCGTGTGGGCCCGTATCGACCTGGGGGAGGTCGGCGATCGGGTCGAGATCCGCATGCCGGGCCATGCTCCGCTGTCGGCAGAGGTCAAGGACGAGTACGACGCGAAGGGTTCCCTCTCCACCCCCATGATCGCCCTCGGCCGCGCCGGACCGGACGGCGTCAGCGCCTGTCTGGTACGGGAGAAGGAGCGCCGCTGCTTCGGCCTGCGTGACGCGGGCCCGCCCGGGTGAGGGGGCGCGACGGCTGGTCGGCGGCCTCCGGTGAATCGCATGGTCACGTTTCCAGGAGCCGACCGAACTCCTTGGCGTGCAGGGAACGCTGCTTGGCGTATCCCTTCGCGAACGCCGTCTGTTCGTCGGGACCCATGGTGGTGCTCGGCAGCTTCTTCGACGGAAGCAGGTCCGGTATCTCGCGGAACACCTTCACGGCCGCCTCCCAGCGGTCGCCGCCCCGGCTCTTCGCCGCGAAGAGGTGGTCCGTCAGGGACCCCAGTTCTTCCCGCAGCAGCGCCGCGGGCACCTTCTTCGCCAGGAAGCCGTCCTGTTCGGGTGGGGTTCCCCCATCGCCGCCGAGGAGGCGCAGCGTCCACAGCGCCGCGAGGAGGCGTCCGGACGCGAAGTGATCGCTTGGCATCTGATCGGGCATGCCTGATTTCTGCCCAGAGTGGTGCGGCAACTCGCCTATGAACCACGTGATATCCACACACCCTGCGGTCAAGGCGACCAGTGTGCCGAGGGAGGGGGGATCCGCCGTGGCTACCGCTGGGTGGGTAACGGCGGGTCAAATCTCCGCCAACTCGCACAACCATCCGCCGCACTTCGCACGTCAACTGGGCATGACTCACTGGATAACCCGACGCGCCAGAGTGCTCGCGGCGGGCGTGGGCGCCGGGATGCTGATTCCCTGCGTGGCCGCCGCGACGCCTGCCGCGGCCGCCGCACCCACGGTCAGCTGCACGTCCGGCAAGGCGGGCCTGGCAGCCAAGTTGCAGAAGGACATCACCGCGGCCATGAAGGGCCGCAAGGGCACCATCGCCGTCGGTCTGCGCGACCGCGGCACCAACACGACCTGCACGCTGAGGCAGTCGACCGCCTACGACTCGGCGAGCGTGGTCAAGGTCACCGTCCTCGCCACCCTGCTGTGGGACGCCAAGAAGCACAACCGCTACCTCACCACGCGCGAGTCCACGCTCGCCAAAGCAATGATCACCAAGTCGGACAACAACGCCACCTCCACCCTGTGGAGGCAGCTGGGCGTGACGAAGGTCAAGGGCTTCCTGACCGCGGCCGGCATGACCCAGACCAAGCCCGGCGCGAACGGCTACTGGGGCCTGACCCAGATCACCGTGCGCGACGAGCAGAAGCTGCTCGGACTGATCACGGCGAAGAACTCCGTGCTGAGCGACAACTCCCGCGCCTACATCCTCAAGCTCATGGGCCAGGTCGTCTCCTCCCAGCGCTGGGGCACGCCCGCAGGGGCGCCGTCCTCCGTCGCCGTGCACGTCAAGAACGGATGGCTGTCGCGCTCCACCCACGGCTGGCGGGTGCACAGCGTCGGCACCTTCAACGGCGCCGGCCGCGACTACATGATCACCGTGCTGACACAGGACAACAGCACCATGAACTACGGCGTCACCACCATCCAGAACATCGCCAAGGTCATCCACAAGGACCTCGTCCCCACGACGACGAACACCGTGCGCTACACGCCGACCACCACGCCCAGGGAGGCTTTCGTGGCGGTCCCGCCGAGCGGGTGACCCCCGCGCCGCCGGGCGCGCCGTCATGGAGGGATGAAATCCGCCGCCGCCAGCGTTGGTGTCTTCCGGAAGATCAGGTCTTGAGGGAGGCACCGACGTGGCAGCGCAGCCGGGGTGGGCGCGGAGACTGGCCGGGTACGCCTGGCGTTACCCGAAGGACGTCGTCCTCGCCCTCGGAGCCTCGCTGGCCGGCATGGCCGTCACGGCGCTGGTGCCGCTGATCACCAAGGTGATCATCGACGACGTGATCGGCGACCACAGCCGCCGTATGGTCCCCTGGGCGGGCGCCCTGATCGCCGCCGCGCTCGTCGTCTACGTCCTCACCTACATCCGCCGCTACTACGGCGGACGGCTCGCCCTCGACGTCCAGCACGACCTGCGGACGGAGATGTACGAGACGATCACCCGGCTCGACGGCAGACGCCAGGACGAGTTGTCCACCGGCCAGGTGGTCGGCCGGGCCACCAGCGACCTCCAGCTGATCCAGGGTCTGCTCTTCATGCTGCCGATGACCATCGGCAACGTACTGCTCTTCCTGATCTCCCTGGTGATCATGGCCTGGCTGTCGCTGCCGCTGACCCTGGTCGCCCTCGCCGTCGCCCCGGCCCTCGGCTGGATCGCCCGGCGCAGCCGCACCAAGCTCCACCCCGCCACCTGGTACGCCCAGGCGCAGGCCGCCGCCGTCGCCGGCGTGGTCGACGGCGCGGTGAGCGGCGTACGCGTGGTGAAGGGGTTCGGACAGGAGGAGCAGGAGACCGCCAAGCTGCGCGAGGTCGGCCGCAGGCTGTTCGCCGGGCGGCTGCGCACCATCCGGCTGAACTCCAGGTTCACCCCCGCGCTCCAGGCCGTCCCCGCGCTCGGCCAGGTCGCCATGCTGGCCCTCGGCGGGTGGCTCGCCGTGCGCGGGCACATCACGCTGGGCACGTTCGTCGCCTTCTCCGCCTATCTCGCCCAGCTCGTCGGCCCGGTCCGCATGCTCGCCGTGGTGCTCACGGTCGGGCAGCAGGCCAGGGCCGGCACCGAACGCGTCCTGGAGTTGATCGACACGGAGCCCACCCTGACCGGGGGCACCAGGGAGCTGCCCGCCGAAGCGCCCGCCACCGTCGAATTCGACGACGTCTCGTTCGGCTACGCGGACGGCCGGCCCGTCCTCCAGGGGCTGTCCTTCGAGATCCGCCCCGGCGAGACCCTGGCCGTCGTCGGCTCCTCCGGCTCCGGCAAGTCCACGGTCTCCCTGCTGCTGCCCCGCTTCTACGACGTCACCCACGGCGCCGTCCTCGTCGGCGGCCACGACGTGCGCGAGCTGACCCTGGACTCGCTCAGGGCCGCGATCGGCCTGGTGCCCGAGGACTCCTTCCTGTTCTCCGACACCGTGCGCGCCAACATCGCCTACGGCCGCCCGGACGCCACCCGGGAGCAGATCGAGGCCGCCGCACGCGCCGCCCAGGCCGACCGCTTCGTCGCCGAGCTGCCCGAGGGCTACGACACCAAGGTCGGCGAGCACGGTCTGACCCTCTCCGGCGGCCAGCGCCAGCGCATCGCACTGGCCCGCGCGATCCTCACCGACCCGCGCCTGCTCGTCCTGGACGACGCCACCTCGGCCGTGGACGCCCGCGTCGAGCACGAGATCCACGAGGCCCTGGCGCAGGTCATGGAGGGCCGTACCACCCTCCTCATCGCCCACCGCCGCTCCACCCTGAACCTCGCCGACCGCATCGCCGTCCTCGACCAGGGCCGCCTCGCCGACATCGGCACCCACGACGAGCTCCAGGAGCGGTCGGCCCTCTACCGCAGCCTGCTCACCGACCCCGACGAGCTCGGCGGCGTCTCGCCGGGCCACGCCCAGCCCGCCGCTCCCCCGGAGGACATCTCCGTCCGTGCGGAGCTGGACGCCGAGTTCGACGCCGAGCGCGGCATCACGCCCAGGTTGTGGGCGGGGGAGCGTGAGCCCCGGGACACGGCGATGGCCGGCATGCCCGCCACCCCCGAACTGCTCGCCCAGGTCGCGGCGCTGCCGCCGGCGACCGACATCCCCGACATCGACGAGCGGCGGGCCGTCCGCCCGGAGGTCTCCTACGGCCTGCGCCGCCTGCTGCGCGGCTTCGGCCTGCCGCTCCTGGTCAGCCTCGGCCTCGTCGCCGTGGACGCCGGCATGGGCCTGCTGCTGCCGATCCTGATCCGGCACGGCATCGACCAGGGCGTCACACGGATGGCCCTGGGAGCCGTCTGGGCGGCCTCGCTGCTCGCCCTGCTCGCCGTGCTGGTGCAGTGGTCGGCGCAGATCGGCGAGACCCGGATGACCGGGCGGATCGGGGAGCGGGTGCTGTACTCGCTGCGCCTGAAGATCTTCGCCCAGCTCCAGCGGCTCGGCCTGGACTACTACGAGCGCGAGCTGACCGGCCGGATCATGACCCGGATGACCACGGACGTGGACGCGCTGTCGACGTTCCTGCAGACCGGTCTGGTCACGGCGTTCGTCTCGGTCGTCACCTTCTTCGGCATCATGGTCGCCCTGCTGGTGATCGACGTAGAGCTGGCGCTGGTCGTCTTCGCGACGCTGCCGCCGCTGGCCGTCGCCACGTTCTTCTTCCGCCGGGCGAGCGTGAAGGCGTACGAACTCGCCCGTGAGCGGGTGGCGGTGGTCAACGCCGACCTCCAGGAGTCGGTGGCCGGACTGCGGATCGTGCAGGCCTTCCGGCGCGAACGGGACGGCGGGCGGCGGTTCGCCGGGCGCAGCGACGGCTACCGCCAGGCGCGGATCCGGGGCCAGCGGCTGATCTCGGTCTACTTCCCGTTCGTGCAGTTCCTGTCCTCGGTCGCGGCGGCCTCGGTGCTGATCGCGGGCGCGGGCCGGGTGGAGGCGCCCACGCTGACCACGGGCGCCCTGGTGGCGTACCTGCTCTACATCGACCTGTTCTTCGCGCCCGTCCAGCAGCTCTCCCAGGTCTTCGACGGCTACCAGCAGGCGACCGTCTCCCTGGGCCGCATCCAGGAACTGCTCCGGGAGCCGACGTCCACGAAGTCCGCCGCCGAGCCCCTCGACGTGCCCGGCCTGCGCGGCGAGATCGCCTTCGAGGACGTGCACTTCCGGTACGGCGCCGCCGACGAGGGCGAAGCGGCACTCACCGGCGTCGACCTGCGTATCCCGGCCGGGCAGACCGTCGCCTTCGTGGGCGAGACCGGCGCGGGCAAGTCGACCCTGGTGAAGCTGGTGGCCCGGTTCTACGACCCGACCGGCGGCCGGGTGACCGTCGACGGCACGGACCTCAGGGCGCTGGACCTCACCGCGTACCGGCACCGGCTCGGGGTCGTGCCGCAGGAGGCGTACCTCTTCCCGGGCACCGTCCGCGACGCCATCGCCTACGGCCGTCCCGACGCCACCGACTCCGAAGTGGAGGCCGCCGCGCGCGCGGTCGGCGCGCACGAGATGATCGCGACCCTGGAGGGCGGCTACCTGCACGAGGTCGCCGAGCGCGGACGCAACCTGTCGGCCGGCCAGCGCCAGCTGATCGCGCTGGCCCGCGCCGAACTCGTCGACCCCGACGTCCTGCTCCTCGACGAGGCGACCGCCGCGCTCGACCTGGCCACCGAGGCACAGGTCAACCAGGCCACCGACCGGCTCGCGGGCCGCCGTACGACGCTGGTGGTCGCCCACCGGCTCACGACGGCCGCCCGCGCCGACCGGGTGGTGGTGATGGACCACGGCCGGGTCGCCGAGGACGGCACGCACGAGGAACTGCTGGCCCGCGACGGGCGGTACGCCGAGCTGTGGCGGACGTTCGTCGGCGCGCCGGAGACGGAGGAGCCGGTCAGCGCGTCACGCTGAGCCTGCGGGCGCAACCATCCGGCCCACGGGCCGCGTCCGTACATCCGTACGCTTGTACGCTGCCGTCAGGGGGGACCGTGGACAGTGGTGCGATGCGCCGGAGGCGGGCGCCGGTCGTGGCCGTGCTGACCGGGGCGGTGCTGCTGGCGTTCGCCGCGCCCGGCACCGCCCGGGCGGCAGCCGCCGCCTGCTCCGGCCGCGAGGTCAGGACGCTCCCCTTCGCCACCGGCACCGTCCACGTCCACAAGCGCGACGGCTACGTCTGCGCCCTCACCGTAGCGAAGAAGCCCGGCACCAAGCGGCCGATGTCGGTCACCGTGCAGGCCCGCGGCAACCGCCCGGTCACCGACAAGGGCCGCTACTCCCGGCATGCCGGCCCGGTCACCGTGCACGCCGGCCACCGGTGCGTGCGGGTCGCCGGATCGGTGGGATCGCAGTTGGTGGGCAGCGGCTGGATCCTCTGCTGAATCCCGGGATCCGTGCAGGGAATTCCCCATCTCCCCTGGTGTGCATCCGAGTTGCTCCGATAGCTTCCGGCGAACATCTGTTTCACAGGGAGGGTGCATGCGCAAGGCGCTCAGATGGCTGCTCGCGCTCACGGTGTCCATCGGCACGCTGGGCACGGCGGGGGCGGCCACCGCGTCCCCCAAGCTCTCGGCTCCGCTCGAGCAGGGGGTACCCCCATCGCCGGAGGCCACGAACGGCACCGCAAACAGCACGGAAACCGACATCCTGAACCAGCTCCTGGCCATTCCGGGCATGAGCCTGATCCAGGAGAAGCCCTACGCCGGCTACCGCTTCTTCGTCCTCAACTACACCCAGCCGGTCGACCACCACGATCCGTCGAAGGGCACCTTCCAGCAGCGGATCACCGTGATGCACAAGGGAGTCGACCGCCCGACGGTCTTCCACACCGGCGGCTACCACGTCTCCACGAACCCGGGCCGCCGCGAGCCCACCCAGATCGTGGACGGCAACCAGGTCTCCATGGAGTACCGCTTCTTCACCCCGTCCCGGCCGTCCCCGGCCGACTGGTCCAAGCTCGACATCTGGCAGGCCGCCAGCGACCAGCACCGTATCTTCCAGGCCCTGAAGCCGCTCTACACCCACAACTGGATCGCCACCGGCGCCTCCAAGGGCGGCATGACGGCCACCTACTACGAGCGCTTCTACCCCCAGGACATGGACGGCGTGGTCGCCTACGTCGCCCCCAACGACGTGGTCAACAAGGAGGACTCCGCCTACGACCGCTTCTTCGCCACCGTCGGCACCGAGGAGTGCCGCGACCGGCTGAACGGGGTGCAGCGGGAGGCGCTGGTGCGCCGGGAGCGGCTGAAGGACAAGTACGCCCAGGAAGCCGCCGACAAGGGCTACACCTTCACCACCGTCGGCAGCCTCGACAAGGCGTACGAGGCCGTCGTCCTCGACTACGTGTGGGGCTTTTGGCAGTACGGCGGGCTGGAGGACTGCGACACGATCCCGGCTGACGCCGAGGACGCCACCGACCAGCAGATCTGGGACTCCGTCGACGACATCTCCGAGTTCTCCTTCTACACCGACCAGGGCCTTGAGCCCTACACGCCGTACTACTACCAGGCGGGTACGGAGCTGGGCGCGCCGACCATCCACTTCCCGTACATCGAGAAGGAGCTGATCCGCTACGGCTACCAGTCGCCGCGCAACTTCGTGCCGCGGTCCATCCCGATGAGGTTCCAGCCGTCGGCGATGCGTGACGTGGACACCTGGGTGCGCCGGCACGCGAACCACATGCTCTTCGTCTACGGGCAGAACGACCCGTGGGGCGCGGAGCCGTTCCGCCTCGGCAACGGGGCGCGGGACTCCTACGTCTTCACGGCGCCCGGCATGAACCACGGGGCGAACGTGGCCGGTCTCGTGCCGGACGAGAAGGCACTCGCCACGGCCAGGATCCTCGAGTGGGCCGGAGTCGCCACCCCGGCGGTCCAGTCGAACCCGTCGGTGGCCAAGCCGCTGGCCGGCTTCGACGCCAAGCTGGACGTGCGGGACGTGGAGCGCGAGCCCGCGCTCAGGCCGTGACGCGCTGATCCGCACGCGCTGATCCGCACGCGCTGATCCGCACGCGCTGATCGAGCGGCGCTGACCCACAGGTGGGCTGCGCCCGGAGTCACAGTTTCCGGGCGCAGCCCACCGGTTCGTCGCCGCCCAGCCGGACGTACAGGGCGGTCGACGCGGGGCACTGGTCGCGGCTGCGCACCGCCCGCGTCACCCGGTACTCCGGCTTCTGCCCGCCCGTGCCGTCGCACGCGGTCTCCCGGACCTGGCCGCGGCCGGAGCCGTAGAGGCAGTCGCCGACGACGGTGCGCGGACCGCCCCCGCCGCCGGGGGCGCCGGGGTGCGGCGGCTGAAGATTGCGCATGCAGGCATAGCCCTGCGGGATCGCGCCGCCCTCCTGGCCGGGGGCGGCCGGCTGGGCGCCGACGTGCAGGACGAAGTCGGTGTCCAGCGGGCAGGGCGGGCCGTCGCCGGGCCGGCCGTCGCGGCGGGCGATCACCCGGGCCGCCGCCCGTCCGCCGGAGCACGCCACCTCGGTGAAGCTCGTCGTGCCGAAGGAACTGCACTCGCCCACGCCGAGGAACACCGCGCCGTGACCGGAGGGCCGCGCGGAGACCGGGGCACCGCCCCGCTCCTGGCCGCCCGTGGATCCGGGTGGCTGCCCGCAGCCCGTCAGCAGAGCCACGAGCAGCGCCTGCAGGGCGCCCGCCACCCCCACGGACCATTTCCCGCGCATCGCCATCCCCCGGTCCACCCCCCGGCCCAGCGTGGCCCGCCACAGCGGGGCCACGCCAGGCGTGCGGGGTGCTTCGGGCCTGTTGGCGGTGGCGCGCCGGGGGTGCGGCGTAAGCGCCGTACGCCCGACGCGCGAGGACGGCTAGGGCGTGTTTCGAAAGTCCCGCCTGCCCCGCGACGCCTGGCACGGCGCCTCGCCGCGTTGTCGGGATCGCCCGCGTACGCCCAGTACGCGGA
>NZ_JBIAXG010000006.1:253165-261786 GCF_042896465.1 Streptomyces sp. NPDC001292 | reverse complement strand
TCATTCGTGCTGGCCACCCGGGCACTACTCCTTCTCCGCCCTCGACTCAATGAATCATCCAGTATGCCTGACTCAACCTACTTTGACAGAGAGGGATTCTCGTCACCCGGTCCAGACTGAAACCCCAGGTCAGTGGCCCTGGGGTTTGTTTGCTCTCAAGAGCGGGTTGGGTGCCGCTCTTCACCATCCATGGGGGGACACCGGCCCAGCGCGCCATCAGCCAGAGCCAGTAGGCCGGTTCGTGTCGGCCGATGCACACGGCAGGTTCCGGTGGTCGTCCGTCGCGGTCCAGTTCCGTAGCGTCGTAACTGCTCCCACCGCGGCGAAGCACAGCCCTGCCGTCGTACCGAATGCGCCCCCCGCGTAAAGGATCAAGTCAGCGATGCCCGTGCCGGTCACGTACTTCAGAGCGGCAACACACACGGCGACCAGCATGGAGAAGAGCACGACAACCAGACCGGGTGCGTCAGGCGCCTCGGCGCAGGGCGACGAGTCGAGGACGGCTTGGACGTCTGGCACGGCCGGTATGGCGGAGGCGGAAGCCTGGGCCGAGGTGTCGTGGGCTGCCGCCAGTTCCCGGTGGGCTCGGGGAGGTATCGCCCCGGGCGGGACGATGGTTCGCGCAAGGGGTGCCGGCACGGGAGTATCGGTCCTGACCACCAGATTGGAGCCGGCGTATACAATTGATGGGTCACGATATATCCCGGGAGGTGCAATCGATGACCCGCACCGTGATCGACCTTGATGACCAGCTGGTCGCGGACGTGGCCAAGGCCCTCGGTACCAGCACCAAGAAGGAGACGGTGAACACCGCCCTGCGCGAGGTGCTGGAAAACCGGCGGCGCGCCCTGGCACTCACTCGCCTGCGGGCGGCGGCCAAAGAAGGCGCCTTCGACCTGGACCTCTTTGAGGACAAGGGAAATTACCGCCGGTGAACGCCGCGCAGTTCCTGATCGACACCAGCGCGCTTGCCCGCCTGCTGCGCGGCGACGCCGAGCAGTACGGATGGGACCGGGCGGCAGCCGCCGGACTTATCGCCGCCTGCCCCATCACCGAGCTGGAGTTCTTGTACAGCGCGCGCTCCGCCGCCGGCCGCGCACAAGGCATCGAGGACATGCGCCTGCTGTTCGGATGGGTACCGGTCGACGACCGCGCTTACGACCGCGCCTGGCAGGTTCAAGAGCTACTCACCCAACGCGGACAGCACCGCAGCGCCGGACCTGTCGACCTCGTGGTGGCTGCCACGGCGGAGTTGCAGGGGCTGACCCTCCTGCACCGTGACCGGGACTTCGAGTGCATCGCCGGCGTCACAGGCCAGGCACTCCAGTGGTACGGCCCAGAACCCGGCAAGTGAGCCAGGACCGAGCGCCGACTGCTCCGAGGAAGCACGACAGTCGGCCCCTGACAGGTGCGTGCTTCGCGGAAGGGTGACCTGGGACGTCAAACGTCAAGCTGAGTGCGCGATGCTTGGGTATGGCCACTGAACCCAGCGCTGCTCCGTCGATGACCACTCAAGTCAGTGCGGTGACCGATGGAATCACCAGCGTCTTCACGTGGGAGGAAGGCGCACGCATCGAGGTCCGCGACCTGGGCGGAGAGATCGTGATTGAGGCCAACGCCGCGGGGCTGAGGACCCTGGCCGGCCACCTGCTCACACTTGCCCAGGACGGCACGCCGGATGGCGCTCATCTCCACCTGGAGGAGAACAACGGACTCGAAGAGGGGTCGGCGAGCCTGGTCCTGGAGAGGTGCGACGACGAATAGCTCGTGCCAGAGGCGTGCCGGGTTGTGCGGGGAACCACGGGGAACAGCGGGTACTGAACCGGCGGCCAACGCGAGATCCGACAGCTCTTAGCCGCAGGTCAGTGGGCAATCGGGCCCAGAGCACCCAAGCTTCCCAAGCTCAGGGCTCAGCCCCAAAAGCACCAGAATCGCGTGAGGGCGCCACGCCGGCGCGGCAGAATGCGGGCATGTCCCTTGATGCCATAGACGCCGTGAACTGGTCAGCGATACCCAACCCGACGTGGCATCGGTGCGACGATCCAGAGCGCGTCGCACACGGACTACGACTGCTGACCGTGTCCACCACCGCCAACGAGACAGGCGACGCGGCATCCCTCCTCGCCGGTAGCGGCTTCATCTGCGACCACGCCGCCATGGTGTTCCCAGCGGCCTACGCTGCCACCCCGATCTTGCTGGACCTCGTCGAGCACGGCCAGCGGCCGCGCATCAAGGACGCAGCCCTCGGGCTCCTGTCCAACGCGCTGGACTACTTCCCGACCGCTGGCCACAACCGGGTGGACACTCCCTATGGCGCCGACGTCCCGCTCTGTTGCGCCATAGCGCGGCACATCCGCGGTCGTCGCAGTGCTCTTCTCGCCCATGGGATCCACGGCAAGCAACTCCTGGCAGAGGCAGAGCTTCACCGGCGGCTGACCATCGAGGAGGCGGAGCTCCAGGCCGACGGCACTCTGACCGCCATCGCCGTCCTTGAAGGCGCACCATTCCAGACGCCGGTCGAAGCCGAACTGCACACCCCACCATTCGAACGGTCTGTGCAAACCGTCCGGATCAACGCGCTGACCGCCGACGCCTCGGGCGGCGCGTGCATCGAACTCGAACAAACACCGTCCGAGGCCGCTCCGGGCTCTACTCTCTACCCAGCTGAGTGTGGCCGCCGCGAGCACTGACTCGGCGCCTTGTCTCAACGGCTGCACCACAAGCGCACCAGTTCGAGCGGGGAACAGCGGGGAATCACGGTAAAAGCAACCGAGCCCGACAGGGACGCACCACTACTGTTCGCGCAGGTCAGAGTCCGTTCGAGCCACAAATGATCGCAGCTTCCCAAGCTGAGAGCGCGAGTTCGATTCCCGTCACCCGCTCCATGCTGAAGGCCCGGGTCAGGGACCCGGGCCTTGTCGTTGTGCGTGGTGATCACTCGTTCATGGTGGCTTTCGCTCAAGAAGACGAGCCGAGAACGTGCCGCACGGCCAGCAGGGCCACGTCGTCCTCGTTGTCCGGCGGGCGCGCCCGTGCCAGCAACTGGTCCGCGAAGGACTCCAGGGGCCGGTGGGCCAAGGACGCGGCATACCGGCGCAGGCGGTCCAGGCCCTCGTCCAGGGTGTGACCGGGGGACTCGATCAGGCCGTCGGTGTAGAGGAGCAGGGTCGCCCCGGGCGGCAGCTCCGCCGTCGCGTCGGGGCGGACCTGGTCGGGCGCGGCGCCCAGCAGCACCCCGTGGCCGTCGGTCAGATAGCGGGCCACACCCTCGTGGGTGACCAGCAGCGGAGGCGGATGGCCCGCGTTGGTCCAGGACAGCTCGCACTGTCCGGCGTCGTTCTCCGTCATACGGGCGAAGACCAGCGTGGCCATGGAGACCTCCGCGATGTCCAGGGTCGCCCGGTCGAGCCATTCCACGATCTTGCTCGGCGGCTCCTGCTGGGACATGGCGTACGCACGGAGCATGTTGCGCAGCTGGGCCATGCCGGCCGCCGCGTCCAGGTCGTGGCCGACGACGTCGCCGACGGCGAGGGCGGTGGCGCCGTCCGCCAATGTGAACGCGTCGTACCAGTCGCCGCCGACCTGGGAGGCGTCCGGCGCGGGCAAGTAGCGGGCGGTCATGCTGCGGCCGGCCGTACGTGGGAGCTTCGGCAGCAGATGGCGCTGCATGGTCTCGGCGACCTTGCGCTGGCGCTGGTAGAGGCGGGCGTTCTCCAAGGCGAGGCCGGCGCGGCGGGCGATGTCCTCCAGCAGGGCGGTGTCGGTCGCGGTGAACCGCTCGGGCTGGTCGGCACGCCCGAGGGTGAGGGCGCCCAGTACGTCGTGCAGGCTGCGGATGGGAACCATGATTGCCGAGTGCATGCCGGTCGCCTCGAACAGGCGCCGCTGCTCCACCGCGACGCCGGAGTCGGGCGCTCCCTGATAGGTCTCGGGACCGGCGAGGGAGGACGCGACGCCGCGCAGGGCGCGGGACAGGGGCATCGGGGACTCCTGAGGCACTGGCGGCATGGGCCCCTGGAGGTCCTCCCGAAACACCACGGTGCCGCCCTCGGCATGGGCGACGGCGAAGCGCCATACTTCGTCCCGCTCGCTGATCAGGTCGATGACGGCCCAGTCGGCGAGGCGGGGCACTACGAGGTCGATCAGGCGGCGCAGCGCCTCGTGGATGTCCAGGGTGGAGGTGAGCAGTGTGGTCGTCTCGGCGAGCAGCGCGAGGCGTTCCAGTTCGGAGAGCCGTCCGCCGGCCGGTGGCCGCTGGGCGGGTCGCCCGGAGCGTCCGGCGGAGTGAAAGAGGACGAGCGTGGCTGACGGGCGGACACCGATGTCGCAGGGAGTGGCCAGCCATGCCACCGGCAGCAGCGTGCCGTCGCCGCGCTCGAGCCACGCGTCGCAGCCCTGCTCCGTGCGTCCGCCGAGGACGCTCTCCCGGATCCGGCACTGGGCCCTCGGTACGGGTTCCCCGCAGCTGTTGCGATGCAGCAGGTCGTGGGCGTCCTGGCCGACCAGACTCGAGGCGGAACGGGCCAGGAGCTGTTCGCCACGCGTGTTGACGGCGACGATGCAGCCCTGCTCATCCGTCAGGTAAGCACCCGTGCCGAGGGCGTCCAGGGCCCTGGCAACCGCTTCCTGAGGACCGCCCGAGCTCGTCATGGCCTGCCTCCCGCGACCGGAGAAACGCCTCGGCCACCCTGCTTTTGGGTTCCCCGTGGGTGAGGGCTGATGCCCGCGGCAAGAAGGAGCGCCAGGTTCTCCCGCCGCTCGGCTTGACGGGCTGGTGCGCGGCCTGGAGGGTACAGCGCACGTGCTCCGTCGCGACGTGGCGCCGAGAGCGGGGGCCGGACGGGTTCAAGCCGCCCAAAGTCCGAGCGCCACCGGCCTCATGCGTTCGAGCTATTCCTGCTCCGCCGCGGGTGCGGGATCGTTCGCAGCGTTTCCCTCCGCCGATGAACGCTGTTCCGGCAGGGCCGCCACCATTTCATGGGCCCCGTAGCCGTGCTCGTAGAGCAGGGGAACGAGGTGGAGCTTCGTTGACAGTTCCTCTTGGGTCAGGACGCCTTGCTCGTGGAGGAGCGTCAGTTTTTCGATGAGGGTCTCTTCTTCCTCGTCGGGGCGCCAGTCCTCTTCTTCCGGGAGGATTCCGATGTTCGAGGCAGCAGCCAGAAGAAAAGGTGCCACGGCCCGGACGAGCGTTACCAGGGCGATGAGAAACGTGAAGCAGAGGACGACCCAACCGACCCAGCGGTCGAACTCCTGGAAGAGGATGATCACGAAGAGCACGACCGTGCCGAGTGAGCAGCTGGCGATCTTCCAGGCGTCCAGCTTCGGAGGGCCGACGCGGCGGTGGGCGATGTAGTTCGCGCTCATCACGAAGTCGTCGACGATGAAGAGGAAGGCCCAGTTCAGGATGGCGATCAGGGTGGAGGTCCGGGAGGTGATCACGAGGACCCACAAGCCGACCAGGATGACCATGAACAGGACACCCTGGGCGGCGGCGCGCTCCAGCGTCCAAATACCTCTTCTTGCCTCTTGCTTCATGGTTCGCAGATCTTTTTCGGGGTCTGCGCCCATGGAGTAGTCGGGCGCCTTTTCGTGGGCGACCCGCCAGAAGATCATGCAGAATGAGAATCCGATGATCAGGGATGTCGCCCTCAGCGCCAAGTGCCCGTTCGCGATCTCATCCCTCAAGTGGGCTGCCGAGAAGTTACCCACTTGCAGGAGCGGATTCAGCAGCGCATATGCCATTGCGGAAACAGCGCATGCCAGACCGACGCAGAATGACAGATGCAATCGGTTCGTCGGGCGAATCGCCCAGTACAGTCCCAGCAATCCAATGGTCGAGCCCGTTAGTACGGCAGGCAGCACGCCGAGTTCGTTCGAGTACAACACTCACCCCCGCTGTCTCGTGATCCGAGAAGCAAAACGTAGCCCAGATCAGGGGTCGGGTGGGCCGGAGGCGGGCGGGGGCGGGGGCTTCCAGGCGCAGGTCCAGGGCACGCAGGGCGCGGAGCTCGGCGTCCAGTGCCTGGGCGCCGGCGCGAGGTCCGAACTGCCGCGGTGAGCCGCGGGCGGCGGGTCGGGCGGGCACCGCGGTACCGGACACCACCGCCGTCGAGGGCGAGCGGCGGGTCGTCGCCGGCCGCCGCACCACGGAACGTCGGAGCCGACCAGGAGTTCCTGGGAGGGCTCGCCCTGCTCCTCGACGGCATCGACGGACTCGACGTCTGAAGGCAGCCTGAAGGCGCGGGGCGCTGCGTGGCAGCACGCGCCGTCGCGCCGACGGCGGGTGAGCCACGCCTGTCCCTGAGCCCGCCATGCCCTGCCCTGGCCGGACCGGCCCGCGGGCGGCCGGGTGTGACGGGATGGGGCTTCCATACGCTGAGGCAGTCGGAATGAGCAGCGAGGGCGTCGGATCCGTAGAGCGAACGAGTAGCAACCGCATGGGATGGACACGGGTATGGGCGACCGACACAGCGACGGTGGGGGCGTGGACCGCCGACGCGCCGGCACGGGCGGCCGCGGGCCCGGCGCCGACGGCGACACCCGCGCCACCGCGCTCGGACCCGTGCTCCGCCGCGCCCTGCGTGCCCAGGCCCTCGACGCGTCGGCCGAGGAGCGGGCCGTGGCAGCTTTCCGGGCCGCCCGGGAGGAAGGCGTCCACCGGCAGGCACGGGCGCGGAGGCGGGACGACTGGCGGCCGCGGCGCGTCCCGGGGCGGCGCTCGGTGCGGGCCGCCGTCGCCGTGTTTATCGCCGGCCTGACGTTCAGCGGCGTGGCGATCGCCGCGATCGGCTCACCGAAATCCGACGGGAAGGCGGGGGACGACGGTCGGGGACGGCGGCATCCGTCGCCCGCCGCTCCCCAGGCTCCGTCGCCCGCAGCGACACCGGCGCCCGCCGACGCCACACCGTCCGAGCCCGGCTCCCCCACGCCCGTTCCCTCCGTGACCTGGGACCGCCCGCTCACGGCCGAGGACATACAGGCCCGCTGCCGCGCGTACGCGTCGGTGACGAACTGGGGCAAGGCACTGGAGTCGACGGCCTGGAAGCGGTTCACCGAGGCCGCGGGGGGCGAGGACAACGTCGACGCCTACTGCGCCGACCAGTTGTCGCGGACCGAGGCGGGCAACGCGGGCCAGGGCAGCGGGAGCGACCCCGGCAGCGCGAGCAACCCCGGCGGTGGGAGCGACCCGGGCAAGGAGAACGGACAGCCGAACGGCAACTCGGCCGACGAGAACGACGAGAACGACGAGAAGCCCGAACGAACCAGTACACCGGGCCACACTCCCCAGGCCGGTGCGGCGAAAACCGGGCAACCCGGCACGTGAACGCGTGGAATGTGCAATGCGAGTTGTGACGCACCGAGTGACGCAATGAGTGCCGGACTGCACAGTTGTGTCGACCTCGTGTCAGTGCACCGGCACCCGTGACAATCGGCGCTCGCGGCGCGCTGAACCTAGTGACCCCGGGCGGGGTCAGGCCGCCTGCTCTCCGGGGGGAGGTACGCGGGCGGCATCGTGCAGGGGCAGACTCGTTCGCACCCCCCGTGGCGGGTCTGCCCCTGCTCAGCCACTTCGTCGGCCCGGCGGCCGCATGAGCGCCGCCGGAGCGTTCCCCACGGATTGCCTGGTCGTCGCGCTGCCGCGCGGACCGGCGTGGGTGACGGCGACCGCCCGGTCGCCCTTGGCCGAAGTCACCCGTCCTCGGGAGGCCGTGATCGGTCCGTGGGCAGTACGACGGCGCCTCAAGCAACCTGATCCCCTCCTGCTAGCGTCTACCAATCTGTAGACGTTCATCCCTCGGACGGCCCTGCTTCACGAGGGTTCCACTTCTGCGTCCGCGTGTGTTCGCACGCGTTCCCCGGAGCGCTCACGCACATGGACCCATGGCCCGGAGATCCACCTGATGACGACTTCCTCCCCGCCCGCCACGGGGCTCGACGGCGCGGCCATCGACGGCGGCCTCTACACCGACGTCACCAACTTCGCTCGGGACACGCACTGGCTGAACGAGCCCGCCGCGCTCTTCTCCGACCTCGGCATGGGCCTGTTCGCGCTCTTCCTGCTGGTGGCCTGGTGGCGCGCCCGGCGCCAGGGGAACACGGTCATGGCCGCCGTGCTGGCCACGCCGTTCGCCGTGATCCTGGCGTACGCCGTCAACAGCGGGATCAAGAACGTCTTCCAGGAGCCGCGCCCCTGCCGGGCCCTGCCGCACGGCTTCCTCATCGAAGCGTGTCCTCCGGTCGACGACTACGCCTTCCCCAGCAACCACACCACGGTCGCCTTCGCGTTCGCGGCGGCCCTGCTCGTCATCAGCCGGTGGCTGGGGTCCATCGCCCTGCTCACGGCCGCGGCGATGGGGGCCTCGCGCGTCTACGTCGGCGCCCACTACCCCCATGACGTCGGCGTGGGCGCCCTGGTGGGGACCGTCGTCACCCTGATAGTCGTCCTGATGGCACGCCGGCTCGCCACGCCGTTGGTGGAACGGCTGAGCACCGGGCCACTGGAACCGCTGCTCGTCGCCCGGACCGCGCAGCGGGCCCGGCCGACGACGCGCTCGAGCCGGGCGGCGGAGCGAGCCCGGGTCTAGGGCCTTTCCCCAGGGTTCTTTCCGTTGGATCAGGCC
>NZ_JBIAXG010000006.1:220381-253068 GCF_042896465.1 Streptomyces sp. NPDC001292 | reverse complement strand
GCCGGCTCAGGAGCGGACCCGCCTGGCCGGCCTTGGCCCGGTTCGCGTGCAGTTTGTCGAGGTAGGACCGGGCCTGACTGCCGGGGGTGGCTCCGCGGACGCGCTCGAGCCGGGCGGCGGAGCGAGCCCGGGTCTAGGGCCTTTCCCCCAGGGTTCTTTCCGTTGGATCAGGCCGGCTCAGGAGCGGACCCGCCTGGCCGGCCTTGGCCCGGTTCGCGTGCAGTTTGTCGAGGTAGGACCGGGCCTGACTGCCGGGGGTGGCTCCGCGAGCGAAGGCGAGCATGTCGCCCTGGCCGGTGTCGTAGCCGAGTGCAGGCAGGTCGTTCCTGCTGTACGGGGCCGGCCGGTGGGCGGGCAGCACGGCGAGGTCGTGCAGGTACCAGGCCGCGGCCTCGATGGCGAGGTCGCGGTCGTCGGGCAGTTCGTCCCAGGAGCGGTTCGCGAAGTCACGGTCCTTCTTGGGTGGCGTCGAAGGTCGCCCGGTGCATGTTGGCGATGACGTCGCCGCCCTTGGTCAAGGGCACACTCATCGAACTCTTCCGCAGCTTTTCGGTCCTCCGTGTTCATGGGGTCAACACGCCTGCCCTCCTCGACTGTTCAAGGGTTGCGCAATAATGCAAATATCTGGATGCGGACCGGCCAGGCAACCACGGGCGCCGCACCTCGCGTCCTGGTCGTAGCAGGCATCCGGAACCACGCGATCGGGCAACCAACTCTCCTGGAGGACAGGCGACGTGAGCATCATCGGCTGGATCATCCTCGGACTGCTGGCCGGGGCCATCGCCAAGATCCTGCTGCCGGGCCGGGACCCGGGCGGTCTGATCGGCACGACTCTCATCGGCATCGCGGGCGCGTTCGTGGGCGGGTGGCTCTCCGCCAGGTTCCTCGACCGGCCCGTGGAGAACAACTTCTTCGACCTCTACACCTGGGGCGCGGCCATCGGCGGCTCGCTCGTGCTGCTCATCGGCTACCGCCTGCTGTTCGGCAACTCGCGGAACTGATGCGGCGGCACGCCCGGGAGGCGCTCATTCCTCCTCGGCGGGCGACGGACACCGGTAGGCGTGGGCCCGGCGGCGGTCGCGGCGCACCAGGACGGTCGTACTGGCCGCCACGATCAGCGTGGCGGTGCTGAGCGGGACCAGGAAGGGCGTCATCACCGCCATCGCCGCCGTAACCGCCGTCATCGTCTGCATCGTCGTCACTCCTCCTTCCCGCGCTCGGCCGCGTGCCGGGCCCGGGAGGCGGTACGGCCGGTGAGGGCAGCCTCGATGGCGCCCATCCGGTCGGCCAGCAGGGCGAGGGCGGCGGTCGCGCGCGTGAGGGGGTCCCCGGCGGGGTCGCCGAGGGCCTGGGCGCGGATGTGGGCCGACTTCAACTCGGCCCAGCGGGTCGCCTGTTGCGGGGTCAGGGTGCCGCGCAGCTCGGCCAGTTTCAGCAGGTTGGCCTCGGCTCCCGTGGTGAGGGTCTGCGCCTCGGCGGTGAAGTGGTCGTCGAGGACGGCGGACAGTTCGGCGTCGTTCATGACGGGCCGCAGCCGCTGGGCGATCTTGTTCATGGTGCGGTAGGAGCCCTGGAGCCGGAACGGCGGCTCGGTGCGCGTCGCGTCGGACTGGGCGGCGGAGGCGATGTAGGCGGCGTTGACCGCGAGGACCGCTTCGCGCGCGGTGAGCAGATGGCGCAGGACGGAGACGATTTGCTCCACCTCGGCGGGCGCGTAGGGGTGCCTGAGCCGGTCCGGGCGGGCCGCGGGGTCGTGGGCCGCGAGCCCGAGGAACAGGTCGAGGTCGCGGCGGTCGCGGCCGGCCAGCGGCGCCAGCACCGGGTTCGCGGTGAGCGCGTTCTCCAGGAAGCTGAGCGCGAAGACGTCCTCCTTGCCGGTCAGTACGTCGCCGAGGTTCCAGACGTCGGCGCGGTTGGCGAGCATGTCGGGGACACGGAAGCGGTCGCCCGACTCGGTGTAGGGGTTGCCGGTCATGCAGACGGCGAACCGCTTGCCGCGCAGGTCGTAGGTGCGCGCCTCGCCGTTCCAGACACCCTCGACACGGCGGGTGGCGTCGCACAGCGGGATGAACTTCTGCAGCAGCTCCGGTGAGGTGTGCTGGATGTCGTCCAGGAGCAGCAGGGTGTTGTTGCCCGCCGCCAGCGCGAAGTTGATCTTCTCGATCTCCTGGCGGGCGGTGGCGTTCGGCGCCTCGGCCGGGTCCAGTGAGGTGACGTTGTGGCCGAGCGCCGGGCCGCTGATCTTGACCAGCATCAGGCCCAGGCGGTCGGCGACGTACTCCATCAGCGTGGTCTTGCCGTAGCCGGGTGGCGAGACGAGCAGCAGCAGGCCGCCGGTGTCGGTGCGCTTGGTCTCGCCCGCGGTGCCGAGCTGGCGGGCGAGGCTGTCGCCGATGAGGGGCAGGTAGACCTCGTCGATGAGCCGGTTGCGGACGAACGCCGCCATGGAGCGCGGGCGGTGGTCGTCCAGGCGCAGCCGGGCGCGCTCGGCGTCGGCCAGGGCGGTGCGGCGGCGCTGGTAGGCGCGGAAGGCGGGTGCCTCCCGCGTCTCGAAGCGTTCGGTGCGGGCCAGGAACTCGTCGATCCGCAGAGTGAGGGTGCGGCCCTCGATGCGCGGGTGGGTGCCGAGCAGGCCATCGACCGTGGTCACCGGGGAGACCTCGGACTCGTGGCGGGGCAGGTCCGGGCACAGCTCGGCGGCCACCGCCTCGGCCAGGTCCCCGGCGGTGGTCTCGGTCCCCGTGGAGGTGACGTACGCCGACAGCCACGCCCCGGCCAGCTGGCGGCGCGCGGCGAGGTCGTCGAGCGCGGCCAGGTCCTCGTCGTAGGCGGAACTGCCCACCGTACGGCGGAACTTGTCGAGCAGGGTGCGTGTGGCGGCACTGATGACGAACCCTTCGGGACCGCTCGTCAGCTCCTCGAACAGATACACCGCGGCGGCACGCGCCAGGTGACCCGCTCCCAGGGGAGCCGGCCCGTTGCCGCCCGGGGCTGCCGGCCAGGTCTCGAGGGCCGCCGCGAGTTCCGACACGAGTTCGTCGATCGCGGGGGACGGGCCGAAGGCGTCGCGGGCGCGGGCCAGGGAGGCCGCTCGCCGGGTCCAGGCCGTGCGGGCCCCGGCGGTGGTGCCGTGCGCCCAGAACATCTGGGCGGCGGCCCGCGCGGCGGGTTCGTGGCGCAGGGGGCCGGCCTGCTCGTACAGGGGGAGCAGGGCGGTGAGGATCGCCGTCGCGTCGTGGTCGTGGACGCCGCGCTCGTAGCCCTCGTCGTACGCCTCCTCCGCGGCCCCCCGCACCAGGGCCGGCAGGTCGGCCTGTGCCGGCGCGGCCGCGCCATGGCGGCGGAGCACCCGGGCGGCGAGGTGTTCGGCGCGGTAGACCTCGGGCGACTCGGACGGCAGCCGCCGATCCCAGTACGGGCGCGTGTCCGCGAAGTCCGGGTCGGTGACCGGGGCGCGGTAGTCGGTGCCGGACAGGGCGAAGGCGAGGCCGTCGCCGTGCGGGACCAGGGTGAGGTCGAGCGGCTGGGTGGTGACGGCGAAACGGTGGGTGCCCAGGCGGATGGTGCGACCGCCGTCGGCGTACAGGTCGGTGCGGTCGCGCAGCGCGCGGGCCGCCTCCTGGCGGGCGGACTTCAGCCGGCCGTCCAGCTCCTCCGCCCGTACCGGGTCGCCGAGTTCGCGCAGTTCCTCGGCGGTGCGGCGGGCCTTGGCGACCAGCGGGTCGGAGGCGAAGAAGGTGCTGACGGCATCGGCGTCGGCGAGGGTGGCCGCGCGCCGGGCGATCGTCTCCAGCACCCGGCCCGCGGACGCGGCGAGCTGTTCGGCTCGGCGGGCGCGGGCGTCCAGGAGGCCCTGCTTGCGGCCGGAGAAGGCCTCGTAGATCTCGGTGCGTCTGTCGGCCAGTTCGCCAAGGAAGTCGTCAAACTCCGCGAAGCGGGACTCCAGGTTCTCCAGGCGCACCAGCATGGACGCGAGTTGCTCGTCGCAGACCTCCGGATCGTCCGCGGCCGCGAGTGCGCCGGTGACGGCCTGGCCGAGCAGTGCGAACTCGGCCGCGAACTCGGCGCGTCCCTCCTGGTCGCGCAGCTCACGGCGGCGGGCGTCGAGCAGGGCGCGGCCGCGGTTGACACCGCCCAGCACCTCGGCGATGCGTTCCAGGACGCAGGTGCGCACGGTGGCGTCGCCGATGTCGAGGCCGGCGACGACCTCGGTGACCGTGCGCAGCGTGCCGGCGAGGTCGTCGAGCCGGTCGGCGACCGGGGCCGCCTCGGCGACGCTGCCGATCGACTCGGCGTCGGCGACGAGGCGTTCGACCTCGTCGTGGTGGTCGGCGAAGGCGTCCTCTCGGCCCAGGAAGGCGACCGCCCGCTGCCCGAACGTGGCGAGGTCGGCCTCCGCCTCGGCGGCCAGCTCGTCGATGCGGGCGGTGTCGGCGTACCGCATCTCCTTCAGGGTCAGCAAGTGGCCCTGGGCCTGCCGAAGTTCGCTCAGGCCGCCGACCCAGGCGGAGGCACCGCGCGGTGCCTCGCCGCGCAGCCGGCGCACCACCGCGGCGAGCCGGCCGGCGGCCGCTTCGAGCGCGTCGGCGGCCTGCCGGGTCAGCGTCTGTACGGTACGGAACTCCTCCAGGACCTGCTCGGCGGTGGCCCGTACGGCGTCCAGCGGGGAGCGCAGGTCCCCCAGTTCCTCCTCGCCCAGCCAGTGGTGGCTGTCGAGGGCGCGGACGCAGGCGGCGGCCAGCGCCTCGTACACCTCGACGGTCGGCGTGGTCTCGGCGACGGCGCGGCTGATGGACAGGCAGTCGGAGATGCCCCGTACCAGGTCGGCGTTGCCGATACGGGAGAGCGGGCCGGTGCCCGTGGAGCCGGCATGGGTGTCGGCGGCGTAGGGGGAGCTCCACTGCTGGAGGGGGTGCACGCGGCCCGGCTCGTCGGGCCCGGCCGAGGGGTCCGTGCGCAGCGCCATCAGAGTGCCGTCGTCGAACAGCGCCCAGCCGTGGCAGGACAGCGGGGTGGCGACCTCCTCGCGGATGGTGTTGTACGACAGCAGCAGGCTGCGCCCCTCGGCGGGCGCGTGGAAGGCGTACAGCACGTCCTCGCCGTAGGGCGAACGCACCTCGCGCTCGAACTCCAGGCCCGCGCTGTCCAGTTCGTAGGTCTTGTGGGCGCCGGTGGCCAGGCAGTAGCCGCCGGGGAACACGATGCCCTGGTCCTCGGGCAGGCGGCGGCAGGCCTGCCCGATGCCGTCGAGGCGGACCACGGTCCTGGTGAGGGTGTGGAAGACGAGGTAGCGGTGGGCCTGCTCCTTGTAGGGGCGGATCCGCAGCAGGATCAGCGGGCCCACGACGGCGTGCGCCATGTCCGCGTCGGCGAGGGACTGCAGCGGCTCGTCGACCGGCTCGCTGTGGATGCCCTCGCCGGTCTCGGTGTCGTCCTCCGTCTTGACGGTGAGGCGGCCGCCGACGGTGGAGACGAAGATCTCGCCGCGCACCGAAACGTGCGGGTGGCGGCCCAGCACGTGGTCCTCGCGGCCGGTCACGGTCCACTCGAAGTCGTGGGACGGCGGCGGCACGTGGTCGCGTTCGCCGCGTCCGTCCAGGAACGTCGCCCGGCCGTCGGGCGTGATCGTCCAGCGCAGCACCCGGATGTCGCCGGCCTTCTCGCCGGTCCGGAAGACGGCCAGCAGCCGGCCCTCCACGCGGCGCAGGCTCAGCAGCCGGGCCTGCCGGTAGTAGCGGTGCAGGGCCGCGAACTCCCGCAGGAAGGCGGGGTCGTCGAGAAGTCCGGGAACCGCATCCTCGGGCAGCCGGTTCAACTCCCGGTCGTGCAGGGCGAGTACGTCGCCGACCTGGGGTTCGGGCCGGGTGCCGTTGTAGCCGAAAAGCAGGCGGTCGCCGACGGCCACGACGTCGCGGGGCACGCTGGGGTGCTCGGTGCGCAGCCGGCCGGTGCCGGTGAGGTCCAGGCGCGTGGCGCCGAACTCCTCGGCCCGTCGGGCGTTGAGTCGCTCGGCACCGCGGGCGAGCTCGGCGGCCTGCGCGGTCAGCCGGTCGCGCAGCACCTCGTACGTTCCGGTGTCCACGGAGTCGTACGAACCCGTCTCCAGGGCGGTGGCCATGGGTGGTGCGTCCCTTCGCGAAGAGGTGCGGGCCCGGAGCCCGGCCTGTCCGACGGATCAGGCCGGCTCCCGTCGGCGGGGCTTCTCGGCCCCGCGATTCCGGCGTGATCCGCGGGACGGGGCCCTCAACCGCCGCCCCCCGACGGCGGCTTGGGGCCCGTTCCCGCGGATCGTCAGGCCCGGACGGTGCCGTTGAGGGCGGTGAGCGGGGTGTCGGCGAGACCCAGCTCACCGGCGCGGTCCAGGAGTTGCTGGAGCTGACCGGCGTTCGAACCGCCCGACTGCATCAGCTTCATCAGCAGCGCGGAGACCGTCAGGTTCTTGACGTCGGCCGATCCGATCCGGCCGAGGATCCGGCCGAGGTCGTCGGTGAAGCTCGACGAGCCGTCCAGCCAGGGCGCCGCCAGGGCCTGCGCGGTGCGGGAGTTCTCCACGAACCCGTCGACGCCCTTGCCGAGCGAGACGGCGCTCATCAGGCGGTCGAAGAAGACCGACTCGCCGCCGACGATGTCGATGTCGGCGTTCTCCAGGCCGGTCGCGAGGACCGTGGCCTGCGCCTCGGCGACCTGCCGCTGCGCCTCCAGGCCGGCCAGCCGGATCTCCTTCTCCGCCTGGAGCCGCAGCCGGTACTCCTCGTGCTCGCGGGAGGCCTCGTCCAGGGCGGCCATCGCGGCCGCCTTCTCGGTCAGGCCCGCCGCCTCGGCCTTCAGCTTCTCGCCGATCGCGGCTGCTTCGGCGAGCGCCTTGGCCTGCGCACCGTCGGCCTCGGCGCGCAGCCGGGCCTGCAATGCCTCGGCCTCGGCGCGACCGGCCTTCTCGATGACCTCGGCCTCCTGCTCGCGGACCTTGACGGCGGCCAGCCCCTCCGCGGCGGCCTCGGCCTGGACGGCCTCCGCCAGACGCAGCTTGGCGCGGGCGTCGAGGTCGGCGGTCTTCAACCGCGCCTCGGCCAGGGTGAGTTCCTCCGCCGCGCGGTGGGCGGCGGCCTGCTCGGCGGCCTCGGCGGCCTTGATGTCCTTGACCAGCTTCTCCTGCGCCTGCGCCTCGGCGGCGATGATCACGGCCTGGCGCTCGCGCTCCGCCTCCTCCACGGCGCGCAGCTTCTTGATGGACTCCTCCTGCTCGGCGACCGTACGGTCCACCGCGACCCGCTCGCGGACGACCTCGGCGATCTCCCGCTTCTCCGCCTCGACCTCCTTGTCGGCGGCGATCCGGGTGAGCTGGGTCTCCCGCTCCCGGGCGATGACCTCCAGGAGGCGGTCCTTCTCGATGCGCTCGTTCTCGATGGCGATGACCCGCTCGCGGTTCTTCGCGGCGACCGCGACCTCACGGGCCTGGTTCTCGCGCTGGACGCCGAGCTCTTCCTCGGTGCGCAGGAAGGCGCTCTGCGCGCGCAGCCGCTCCTCCTCCACCACGCGGGCGGTCTCGGCCTCCTCGCGGGCGCGGGAGGTCTCGATCTCCCGCCTCTGCTTGATCTCGGCGTCCGCCTGACGGCGCTCCAGCTCCAGGATGGCCTCGCGCGCGTCGACGTTCTGCCGGGTGATCTCCTTCTCCTCGGTGCGCTGCGCCTCGTTGGTGCGCACGTGCTCCACCGCCGTCAGCTCGGTGATCTTCCGGATGCCCTGGGCGTCGAGGACGTTGCCGGGGTCGAGCTGGGTCAGCGGCGTCTGCTCCAGGTAGTCGATCGCCGCGTCCTCGAGGTGGTAGCCGTTCAGGTCGACACCGATGACCTCGATGATCCGGTACCGCAGTTCCTCGCGCTTGGTGTAGAGGTCGGTGAAGTCCAGCTGCTTGCCGACGGTCTTCAGCGCCTCGGAGAACTTGGCGTGGAACAGCTCCTGCAACGTGTCCCGGTCGCTGGCGCGGGCGGTGCCGACGGCCTGGGCGACCTTGACGACGTCCTCGACCGTCTTGTTGACCCGCACGAAGAACGTGATGCGGATGTCGGCGCGGATGTTGTCCCGGCAGATGAGCCCCTCGCGACCGGTGCGCGTGATCTCGATGGCCTTCACCGAGATGTCCATGACCTCGGCCTTGTGCAGCACCGGCAGGACGACCTGGCCGGTGAAGGTCACGTCGACCTTGCGCATCTTGGAGACGATCAGGGCCTTGCCCTGCTCCACCTTCCGGAACAGCCGGGAGAAGGTGAACAGCACGAGGACAACGACGAGCAGGCAGGCCGCGACGAGTGCGCCGATGACATCCATGGCATACGTCCTTGACGGTAAGGAACGGTGAGTATGGGAGAGACCGGGTGGCCGGGGCCGGCCCCCGCCGTGTCCCGGCGGCTCGGGCGCCGGGCGGCGGGCGGCGAGTGCGCCGCGGAATCGTCAGCCCCCTCTTCCCCCTGCGACGCACCGGGCGGCGGTACTTCCCCCCTGCCGGCCCCGGAACCGGACATCTGCCGGTGCCCGGCACCGGAACCGTCCGCGGTGCTCCCCTCGCACCATGATGCCCGACCGGGCCCGCCTCGCACATTGCCGGTTTCCGGCAGTGTGCGACGGGGCTTCCTGCCGGTGACCTGACAGTGCAGCATCAAGATCTGGAAAACGGGCTCCGAAGTGCCGTCGCCCGCACGGGCCGTACCGGATACGGCACGGTCCGTGCGGGCGACGGCACCCCACGGTCACGAGGATGGTGTCCAGCGGGGGGCCGTGCGGGCCCAGGCGCTGTCCCAGGCGGCCAGGTTGCGGCGGCGGAGCAGCAGGCCGGCGGCGCCGTACGCAGCGGCGCCGGTGACCGGGACGGCCAGGGCGGCGAGGATCGCCCAGCCCGTGCTGTGGCTGCGGACCTGAGAGGTGGTCAGGGGCGGCTCGGTGAGCCGTCCGTCGGTGTCGGCCCATACGTCGACGGAGCTGCCCGCGGGCAGGCCGGGCTCGACGTCGGTCCTGGCGGTGCGGGCGAGCCCGCCCGGGTCGGTGAAGCGCACCGGTACCGGGTAGCGGGTCTTCTTCGCCTCCTCGGAGCCCGGCTCGGGATGGCGGGGAGCGTCGTGCAGGAGGACCGCGGTGGTCTGCCGCCGCGTCTTCTCCTGGTGCTCGGCCGCCTGCTCGTAGTGGCGCAGGGCGGTGTCGCCGACGAGGAACACGGCCACGGGCGTGCCGGCCAGTACGGCCAGCAGTATGCCGAGGCCGATCCACGCCTGGAGCAGGTCGCTGGGGCGGCGCATCGGGTTGCGCCGCAGGCGCCAGAGCATGCGGCTGGGGAGTTCGTCGGGGAGCGGGTCGTCGGGGGACAGTCCTTCGGGGGGCGGCTGTGCCCGAGGGATGCCGCCGGCCATGGTGCGGCCCTCCTTCCGTGTCCTCGTTGTGCTCGTTGTCCTCGTGGTGCTTCGTGGGGTGGGGGCGGGGGCTGGTCCACGGGTCTACGGGGCGGGCGGCTCGGAGGACTCGCCCGCCGGGCCGTCGGGGTGGTCGTGCGCGTCGCGCAGCAGGGTGGCGGCGCCGCGGACGGCGGCGGTGTGCGGCGCCGCCACGGCCTTGAGGGGCGCGTGCAGCCTGCCGGTGAGGTGGTAGGTGATCTCCGGGCGCAGGGCTCCGCCCCCGGCCAGCAGCGCGCCCCGGCGCAGGGCGTCCACGGTGAGCGACGTACGGTCCTGCCGCAGCATCGCGGTCACCATCGTGGCCACGGCCTCGCAGATCTGCACCGGCGAGGCGGAGTCGAGGTCGCTGGTGCCGAGCGCGGTGCGGCGCGCGTCGACGACGGCGCCCTCCGACAGCAGCACCACCTCGGTCAGATGCGCGCCGATGTCCACCACGAGCAGCGGACGGGACAGGTCCGCGCCCGCGGCCAGGGCGACGGCCCGCGCGCTGGGAATGGTCAGCACCCCGCGCGGCCGCAGCACCTCCACCGCCGTACGGGCCTCGTTCCGGAAGGCCACCCCGTCCAGTACGGGGGCGGTGAGGACGACCAGGGGACGGGTGAAGCGGGGCAGGCGGTTGCCGAGCAGGCGGTCGAGCATCCGGGCCGTGCCCGCCGTGTCGATGATCGTGCCGCGCTGGATCGGATACACCGCCCCGGAGCCGGGGAACGTCACCGTGGGGACGTCCAGGACCAGCCCCCGCCCGGCGACCCAGGCGCGGGTGCGGGCGCTGCCCATGTCGAGGGCGACGCCCCAGCCCTGCCGACCCAGCGGCCACGGCCGGTGCCGGGTGGCCGCGGCGGCACGCGAACGCTGGGTGAGGGTCACCGCCCGGCCTCCCTGACCTGCTGGCAGCGCGCGCAGTAGCGGGCCTGCGGCACGATCTCCAGCCGTTCCCGTGCGATGGGACGCCGGCACAGGTGGCAGGTGCCGTAGCTGCCCTCGTCCATGCGCGCCAGGGCCGCCTCGACGTCGGCGAGGACCATGCGGGCGGAGGCCGCGAGTTTCACGCGGACCTCCACCTGCGAGGCGGCCTGCTGCTGGAGCAGGGCGTCCGCGCGGGACGTCGCGGCGGCCGAGATCTGCTCCAGCTGCTCCTGACGGAAAAGACGCTGCTCGTCGAGGTTCGCGCGGAGCGCGGCGAGGTCCTCGGCCGTCAGGTACGTGTCACGGTCGCCGATGATCTGGTTGCTCACCATTTCACCCCTTGGGCAGGGCGGAAGACGAAGGCAGGACGGGCGGGCGGACGGGGTCAGGCGGTACGGCGCCGGCAGGCGACGCAGTGCCCCGTGTACGGCAGGATCTCCAGGCGCTCCGCCGGAACCGGCTTGCCGCATTCCAGGCAGGTCCCGTAGGTGCCGTCCTCGATACGGGCGAACGCCTCGTCGATCTCCTTCAGCACCCGCTGGATGGCCTCACGCTGGGAGGACATCAGGTGGTCGTCCGCCGTCTGCCCGGTCTCGCCGAGGGCTTCCAGCTGGACCAGCCGGGTCCCGCGGGCGTGTTCAAGGCGCCGGCGGGCCTCCTGAGCGGACAGGCGCTCGCGGGGTTCGGTCCGGGCGGCGTCGAGCGACATCGTCAGTGCCTTTCTTTACTGCAACGGGGGACGGGGGACGGGGGTCGGTCACACCTCAACCCTGGTCGAGCCAGCCGCGGTTTCCCATCGGGTCCAGAGCCCATTTGCGGCCGGTCGGGGGATCCACTCGGCAGGCGCATGGGTAGGCCGCACCCGGCGAAATGGGGACCGTGCCCCATCGCTCCCGGCGGCCGGCGGAAGGCAGACTGGCGGCAGGCCCGGTCGGGACCAGGGGCCGCGGCTCGTCCAGGATGCGCGATGCCCGACAGTAGAGGCAGACCGCATCACGGAAGGAGGCGTAACCCCGGTGTCCCTGTTCTGGCGGATCTTCGGGCTCAACGCCGTGGTGCTGGGCTCGGCCACCGCGCTGCTGCTGTGGGCCCCGGTGACCGTCTCGGTGCCGGTCGTGCTGACCGAGGCCGTCATCCTGGTGGGCGGCCTGGCCGTCATGCTGGTCGCCAACGCCGCCCTGCTGCGCTGGGGGCTGGCCCCGATGGACCGGGTGACGAGGCTGATGACCACCGTGGACCTGCTGCGCCCCGGCCAGCGGCTGCCCGAGCAGGGCGGCGGTGAGGTCGCGGAGCTGGTCCGCACGTTCAACGCCATGCTCGACCGGCTGGAGAACGAGCGGGCCACGAGCAGCGCCCGGGTCCTGCTCGCCCAGGAGGCCGAGCGGCGCCGTATCGCGCAGGAGCTGCACGACGAGGTGGGCCAGAGCATGACCGCGATCCTGCTCGCGCTCAAGCGGGCCGCGGACGAGGCGGCCCCGCCGCTGCGCGACGAACTGCACCAGGCGCAGGAGATCACCCGCTCGAGCCTGGACGAGGTCCGCCGGCTGGTGCGCCGGCTGCGGCCCGGCGTCCTGGACGACCTCGGTCTGGTCGCCGCGCTGACCTCGCTGACCCACGACTTCGCCACCCACACCGGACTTCAGGTGGTGCGCCGCTTCGACGCCGACCTGCCCGCCCTGGAGCCGGAGACCGAGCTGGTCCTCTACCGTGTCGCCCAGGAGAGCCTGACCAACGTGGCCCGGCACGCGGACGCCGAACGGATCGAGGTCACTCTGCAGCGCACCGACGACGCCGTGGTGCTGGCCATCACCGACGACGGCCGCGGCATCAAGGCCGCGTGCGAAGGCGCCGGCATACGCGGCATGCGCGAGCGGGCCCTGCTCATCGGGGCCGGACTCGACATCGCCCCCGCCCCCGCGGCCGGAACCGAGGTCCGGCTGACCGCGCCCGTCGTCCCCAGGAAGCAGACCTGATCATGTCCGACCCGACCACGATCCGCATCCTGCTCGCCGACGACCACGCGCTGGTACGCCGGGGGGTGCGGCTCATCCTCGACCAGGAGGCGGACCTGGAGGTGGTCGCCGAGGCCGGTGACGGCGCGGAGGCCATCGAGATGGCCCGCACCCACGACATCGACCTCGCCGTGCTGGACATCGCGATGCCCCGGCTGACCGGGCTCCAGGCCACTCGCGAACTGGTGGCGCTCAAGCCGGACCTGCGGATCCTGATGCTCACCATGCACGACAACGAGCAGTACTTCTTCCAGGCGCTCAAGGCCGGCGCCAGCGGGTACGTGCTGAAGTCCGTCGCCGACCAGGACCTGGTCGCCGCGTGCCGGGCGGCGATGCGGGACGAGCCGTTCCTGTACCCGGGCGCGGTGACCGCGCTCATCCGCAACTACCTCGACCGGGTCCGCCACGGCGAGGAGACCCCGGACCAGGTCCTGACGCCCCGCGAGGAGGAGGTCCTGAAGCTGGTGGCGGAGGGGCACTCCTCGAAGGAGATCGGCGAGATCCTCTTCATCAGTATCAAGACCGTCCAGCGGCACCGCGCCAACCTGCTGCAGAAACTCGGTCTGCGCGACCGCCTGGAGCTCACCCGCTATGCCATCCGGGCCGGTCTGATCGAACCCTGACCGCCCGCCGCACGACCACCTGGGGTCCTGGCTGCCCACTCCCCGGCCGGGATCCCAGGTACGACACCCGCGTCCGCCCACGAGTGCCACCACGAAAGGGGACGGTGCATGCACCCAGCGCCGAGCACCGCGCCCGCGTCCCGTGTCCTGGCCTTCGTGACGGCCGTCCTGCTCACCCTGCTGGCGGTCTTCACCACCGGCAGCCCCCCGCCGCTGCCCGCACCCGCCGCCGCGGCGGCACTCGGCGCGGGCCTCGCGCCCGGAGAGCACTCCGGCCCCGCGTCCCGCGCCGGCGACCCCGGCGCCGACGAGCGTCCCGCCCACGCCCCGCACGCCGGGCAGGGGTGCACCGTCGTCTGCTCCGCGCAGGACGGCACCCGGCAGGAGTTCCACGGGGACCGGCCCGTCGCGCACGGGCAGTTCGCCACCACCGAGGACGTCACGGACGTCCCCCTGCCCGTACCCGGGCGGACGCGACCGGCCCCGGTGACCGTGGCCGCCCGCACGGTGCACGTGGTACAGGACGGCGGTCGGGCGCCGCCGCGGGCCTTCGGCATCTGACGTCCCCCGTTCGCCCCTCGACCGCCGTGACCGCGTCGGCCGCAGTCGCGGCGTGCCTGCCGGAGGCCTCCGTTGAAACGAATGAAACGTACGAAACGCACCTCCCCGGTGAGAGCGCTGTTCGCCCTCGCCGTGATCGCCCTGTCCGTGTACATCACCGCCACCGTTCCCGTCCGCCTCGGACTCGACCTGCGGGGCGGCACCCAGATCGTCCTGGAGACCCGCTCCACCCCGACCACCAAGGCCGACCGCGAGGCCACCGACCGCGCCCTGGAAGTGCTGCGCGGCCGGGTCGACGCGCTCGGCGTCGCCGAACCGTCCCTCGTCCGCTCGGGCAGCAACCGGATCATCGTCGAGCTGCCCGGCGTGCAGGACCCCAGGCAGGCGGCCGACGTGCTCGGCCGTACCGCCCAGCTGACCTTCCACCCGGTGCTCGGCATCGCCGACACCGAGAACCCAGCCAAGTCCGAGCCCGACGCTTCGAAGGAACCCGAGAAGTCGAAGGAACCCGATAAGTCGAAGGAACTCGTCCTGCCCGACGAGTCGGGGCAGAAGCTGCGTCTTCAGAGCAGCTCCATGACCGGCAAGGACGTCAAGGGCGCCCAGGCCCGCTTCGAGCAGGAGACGGGCGCCGGCTGGACCGTCACCGTCGACTTCGACAAGGCGGGCCGGTCCGCGTGGGCCAAGCTGACCAGTGAGGCCGCCTGCCGCCAGGTCGGCGACCCCGCGCGCCGGGTCGCCATCGTGCTCGACGACCGGATCATCTCCTCGCCGCAGGTCGCCCCTTCCGTCGCCTGCGGCACGGGCATCGCCGACGGCTCCACGCAGATCACCGGCTCCTTCGACGACGCCGAGGCCCGCGAGCTGGCGCTGCTCATCAACGGCGGCGCCCTGCCCGTGCCGGTCGAGACGATCGAGCAGCACACCATCGGCCCGACCCTCGGCGCCAGCGCCATCAAGGCCACCGCCTGGGCCGCGGTGATCGGCACCGCCCTGACCATCCTGTTCATCATCACCGTCTACCGCCTCACGGGCTTCCTCGCGGCTGTGGCCCTGCTCTGCTACGGAGTGATCTCCTACGCGGCCCTGGCCGCCCTCGGCGCGACCCTGACCCTGCCGGGCCTGGCCGGTTTCGTCCTGGCGATCGGCATGGCCGTGGACGCCAACGTGCTCGTCTTCGAACGAGCACGTGAGGAGTACGCCGGTAGGCACCGGCCGAGTCCGCGCTCGGCCCTCACCGCCGGATTCCGCAACGCCTTCAGCGCGATCGCCGACTCCAACATCACCACGCTGATCGCGGCGGGACTGCTGTTCTTCCTGTCCACCGGGCCGGTGCGCGGCTTCGCCGTCACCCTCGCCATCGGTGTCGCCGCGTCCATGATCAGCGCGCTGGTCATCACCCGGGTGCTCGCCGAGTTCGCCGTGGACCGCTCCTGGGTGCGCCGCCGCCACCTGCTCACGGGCCTGGCGACCACCGGCCGGGTCCGCGATCTGCTCGCGCGCCGCAGGCCGGACCTGATGCGCCACCCGCGTCGCTGGCTGGCCGTCTCCGCGGTCCTGATGGTGCTCGCCGGCTCGGGCATCGCGGCCCGGGGCCTGAACTTCGGCCTGGAGTTCACCGGCGGCCGGCTGATCGAGTACACCACCGCGAACCCCGTGAGCCCCGACCGGGCCCGCACCGCTCTCGCCGACGCGGGCTTCCCCGGCGCGCTCGTGCAGTCCTCGAACGACAACGGCCTGACCGTGCGCACCGAGGACCTGACCGACGCCGATGCCACCAAGGTCACCGGCACCATCAGCGAGCTCGGCGGCAAGACGGAGAAGATCCGCGACGAGCTGATCGGCCCGAGCCTGGGCGAGGAGCTGCGCCGCAACGCGCTCATCGCCCTCGGCGTCGCCCTCAGCGCCCAGCTGCTGTACCTCGCGGCCCGCTTCCGCTGGCTGTTCGGCACGGCGGCGGTCGCCACGCTCGCGCACGACGTCGTCATCCTCGTCGGCGTCTTCGCGTGGCTCGGCAAGCCCATCGACGGCGTGTTCCTGGCGTCGCTGCTCACCGTCATCGGCTACTCGGTGAACGACTCGGTGGTCCTGTTCGACCGCATCCGGGAACTGCTCGGACGCGACCGCAAGGCGCCGCTGGACCAGATCACCAACCAGGGGATCCTGCAGACGCTGCCCCGCACGATCAACACGGGCATGGGCGCGGTGCTGATCCTGATCTCCCTGACGGTCCTCGGCGGGGACTCGCTGACCGACTTCGCGCTCGCCCTGCTCATCGGGCTCGTGGTCGGCACCTACTCCTCGGTGTTCACCGCCTCCCCGCTCGCCATCGAGCTGCACCGCCACGAGCGCGGCGGCCGGCGCCGCGGCTCGGGCGGCGGATCGGGCGGCGGCAAGCCCGCCCGACGCAGCGCACCGGCACGGGTCTGAGGCAGGGACGGTGGGCGGCGGTGCACCCCGCCGCCCACCGGAAATGGGTACTGCGACCGATGGCCGCGTCTGGCTCGCGCGGCCACGCTGGAGGGTCAGGAGGGGGGCCGTACGTCACCGCGGCCCCCCTCGTCACCGGCTCTTTTGCCAGAAGGGACCGTATCGCCGATGTCGTGGGAGACCACCAGCAGTGCCTCCGCGGCCGAGCGCCTGAGCGCGCACGATGCCCGGCAGCGCCTCGAACACGAGCGCAACTCCCGCCTCGCCCAGCTGCGGGCCGTCCAGGAGACGGAGGACGGCGGTCACGGGGCCGACGACCTGCTGACCGCGCAGAAGATCGCCCTGCAGCGGGCGCTGAAGGACATCGAGGCCGCCTTCGCGCGGCTGGACGACGGCTCCTACGGGAACTGCGAGGACTGCGCGAAGCCCATCCCGGTGGAGCGCCTGGAGATCCTGCCGTACGCCCGCTGCTGCGTGCCCTGCCAGCAGCGCGCCGGCTGATCCGGCCCCCGCGCCCGACGGCCCCGCCGCGCGGCGCGGCCCGCGCCCGCGTCCCCCGCCCGAGGTGAAGGAGGCCGACCGGTGATCCTCGGCGACATCACGGCGACCGCCGCCCCGGGAGGCCGCGGGCCCACCGGGCCGCTCCACGGGCGCGGCCCGGGCATCGCCCTGGATCTGGGCAGTGCCCGGACCCGGGTCTGGGCGGAGGGCCTCGGCGACATCCTCGACGTGCCCACCGTCACCCATCAGGGCTCCGCCGCCGCCCGACCCGTCCGGCGCGGCACCGTCGTCGACCCGGCCGGTGCGACCCGGCTCGTCTCCCGGCTGCTGGCCGACCGCGTCCCGCACGACGCCCGGCCCGTCGTCGTCCTCACCACTCCGGTCCTGAGCGGGCCGCGGCCCCACGCCACCGCCGTCGGCGTCCTTCAGGTACTGCGGCCGCGGGCCGTGCTGACCGTCGACAGCGTCCGGGCCGCCGCGCTGGGCGCCGGCGCCGACCTGTCCGGCGCGCTGCTCGTCGTCGACGTCGGCGCACAGCTCAGCGAGGTGGCCCTGCTCACCGACGGCCGGGTGGCCGCCGCCCGCCGGGCCACCGTGGGCACCGACGACGTACGCGCCGGCACCCTCGCCGAACTGGTCACCGCCGTCACCACGTTGGTCACCGGGCTGCTGCGGGACGATCCCCTGCCCGCACTCGCCGACGCTCTCGACCGCGGCCCCCTCCTGGTCGGCGGCGGCGCTCTGCGCCCCGAGGTCGCCTACCGGCTCTCCGCACGGTTGCGCAGCCACGTCCGGGCGGTGCCGCGGCCGCAGACCGCGGCGGTGCGCGGCGCCGTCGAAGCCCTCCACTCCGTCCTGCGCCATCCCGCCCTGAGCCCGCAGCGGCCGCTGCCGCCGCTGTGACGCCGTCCGTGGGAACGCGGCGGGCCGGATTGCGGTCCATACGGTTGTGCGCATGCGGTGGGGGAACTGCTAAGGAGCCGGACGGCGGTGCAGCAGCACAGCGGTACGAGGGAGTGGACGGGGCGTCCGGGGGGACCGGCGTACGACGAGCGGCGGGTCCGCGGAGAGCGGACCGGCCGACCGCCGGACGGCGACCCGGGAGACGGCGGCCAGGTGCGGGTGCGTGAAGTGGCCGCGCGGTTCGCTCGGTTCGCCGTGCGGACGCTGCGCGCCGAGTGGCACGGCATCGTCGTCGACCCCGTACGGCAGCTGGCGCACCGGGGGCTGTCCGGGCCGGTGCTGGCGTTCGTGGCGGCCTTCGGCGTGATCTTCTTCCACGGGGTGGCGCAGCGGCCGGCCGGCGGGGCGGTGGTACGGATCCTCGGCGGCGTCCAGGCCGACCTGCCGCTGTGGCTGGCCCTGCTGCGCACTCCGGTGTCGCTGTACGTCCCGGCGCTCGACCTGCCGGTGTGGGCCGGCATCACCCAGCTGTTCCTCGCGTTCACGCTGGCCGAACTCACCCTGGGCCGGGGCCGCACGCTGTTCATCTCGTACGCGACCACCCTGGCCGGCACCCTCACCGTGCGGGTGCTGATCGCGATCGGGCCCGGCTGGTGGGGACTGGGGCTGCCGCCCGAGGCCGGCCGGATCCTCGACACCGGGCCCTCCGCCGCAGTGGTGGGCCTGTTCACCTATCTGTCCGTGGTGCGACGCGCCCCGGTCGTGTTCTTCCTCACCGGCGGCTCGATGGTGGTGGAGTCGGTGGTCAAGCCCAACCTGGCCGGCCGAGAGCACCTGATCGCGGTGGCCGCGGCGATCGTCCTCGCGCTCTTCCACGGCCGCGGCCTGGGATGGCTGCCCGGCCGGGCAGCCGTACTGGCCCGGTGGCGGCGGACCCGGGCCCCGGCGGGCGCCCCGGCGGGCCCGCACCCGCACCACCGGCCGCCGCACCCGCACCAGCGGCCCGCCGCATCCGGGACACCGCACGGCCCTGCCAGGCGCAAACGTCCGGGATTCCTCCTAGAATCGCGGTGGACTCCGCCGGGGGAAGGGTGAGGGCCGATGGGCTGGATCTGGTGGTTACTGATCATCTTCTGGACCGGCGGCTTCGCCTGGCTCGCCGACAACGTCCGCACCGCGCTGCGCAACCGGCACGAGCGCAAGCTCGAACTGATGGAGGCGGCCAAGGCCGAGCGGCTGGCCGTCGAGGCGGCGCACAAGCCGCCGGAGCCGGTGTGCGGATGCACCCACCATCTGGCCAAGCACGACAAGAGCGGCCGGTGCCACGAGCGCGTCGAGGTGCCGACGGCCTGGGACGAGAACAAGAAGCCGCTGCGTTTCGAGCCGGGGCAGTGCAACTGCCAGCAGTACGTCGGTCCTCAGCCGCTGTCGCAGGTGTACGCGGAAGAGCTGACCGACCGCGCCTGACGGCCCGGCCGGGGCCCGAGTGGGGTGCACACGCCCGGGTCCGGGTGCCGGAAATCCGCGCAGGAGCGTCACACAGGCTGCACACAGTCCGTCGCGAGCCTTGTTAGCGTGACTGGCCGCTCGGCAGGCCTAGTCAGGAAGACCGGATGGACTACTGCTCCACGTGCCGTAGGCACCTCAACGGCGCCCTGGTGTGCCCCGGTTGCGGTGCGTACGCGCCGGACATAGCACCGGACGTCACGGCGCCCCTCACGACCGATACCGCGGCCGACTCCGCGAAGGCCCTCACGACCGACCTCGCGGCGGGCGGGGCCGCGGGCTTCGCCCCGGGCGTCGCACCCGTCGACCTCCCCGCCGACGTCCCCAGCGACCTCACCGCAGACGCGGCGGACGCGACACCACCCCGGCAGCGGCCCGGGCGGGCGGCGCGGCGCCGTCAGCTGGCCCGCTGGAAGAAGACCCAGCGCAGGGCTCTGGTGGCCACCGCCGTCGCCCTCGTCGGGGGAGGTCTGACCGTCGCCTCGATGGACCGGCACTCCACCGACCGCTCGCAGGCGGCCCCGGCACCGGAGGCCCCCCTCACGGGCACCGTGGGGGACAGCCGGCCGGCGCAGCACGGCGACCCGCCCGCGACGCCCTCCGACGCCCGGCAGTCCCCGCCCGCGGCCGGTGCCCCGCACCAGCGGTCGGCACCCCGGGGCACCACGCGGCAGGACGTGCACCCGGACGTGGCCGCTCCCCGTACGGCGCAGGCCCCGTCGGCACCCACCAGCGCGCACACGGCGCCGACGGTGTTGTCCGCCCCGCGGCCGGACAACACGGCGCCGGCCGCCGGCAACTCCGCCTCCGCCGACCCGTCGGCCCCATCCGCCCAGTCGGTTCCGTCGGGCCAATCGGGTCAGTCGGCCTCCCAGTCGCCCTCGGCGGCGACCCAGCGGACCGCGCCCGGGTCCAGCACGTCCGACGGCACCGCCCAGCAGACCCCGCAGACGAGCCTCACGGACACACCCACGTCGCCCTCCCACCTCTGCCTGCTGGTGATCTGCCTCGGCTGATCACCGGCCCGCGCGGATCGCGGGCGGCACAACGGCCAGGGCTTTCGTCTGGATCAGGCCGGATCAGGGAGCGGGGTCTGGTGCGGGGGGCACCTCCCACGCCCTTCAGGCAGTGCGGGAGCACCGCAGGGCGGAGGACGGCGGCAGGGCGGAGCCCCGCCGACCGACGACAACGCGGCTGGTCCCCCCTGCTCGAAGAGCTAGGGGGAGCGGCACCGGGGCCCGCGAGCCCGGCATGACCCAACGCCCGGCATGACCCAACGAAAGACCTAGGACCCGGCGGGTTCGGCGGATTCGCCGGGCCCGCCGGAGTCGTCGGAGCCGTCGCCGAAGCTGGCGAAGTACGCTGCGGCCATGTCCTCGCCGGCATGGCCCCGCGCGGCGGCGCGGGCGAAGCGTTCGGCGCTCGCGGCGGCCACGTCGAGGCGGACGCCGTGGGCCTCACCGGCCTGGACGATCAGGCGGGCGTCCTTCTCCGCGGTGGCCACCGCGAAGCTCGGGGGCAGGTACGCGCCGTCGAGGATGACGCCGGCCTTGGCGTGCAGGTAGCCCATGTCGAGCGGGCCGTCCGCGATGAGGTCGAAGAAGCCCTGGGGGTCCACGCCGAGTCCCTTGGCCAGGGCGAGTGCCTCCCCGGTCGCCGCGGTGGCCGCGATGACCCAGCTGTTGGCCACCAGCTTCAGCCGGGTGGCGGTGGCCGCCGCGGCGTCCTCACCGGTCCACACCGTGCGGGCGCCGACCGCATCGAACACCGGCGTCACCGTCTCCCGGCCCTCGGCCGGCCCCGCCGCCAGCACGGTCAGACGGCCCGCCTCGGCGGGCTGCTTGGTGCCGAGCACCGGGGCGTCGTAGAGGACCAGGCCGTGCTCGCGGGCGAGGGCGGCCAGCTCACCGGCCGCCTCCAGGCCGACCGTGGTCGACTGCGCCCAGACCGTGCCCGGGCGCAGCGCGGGGGCGGCCTCGCGCATGACCTCCAGCACCGTGCCGCCGTCGTAGAGCATCGTCAGGACCACGTCGGCGTCGCGCACCGCCTCGGTGGGGGTGCCGGCGACGTGCGCGCCGTCGGCGGCCAGCGGCTCGGCCTTGGCCCGGGTGCGGTTCCACACCCGGACGGTGTGTCCGGCCTTCGCGAGGTTGCGGGCCATCGCGGCACCCATGATCCCGGTGCCCAGGACGCCCACGGTACGGGTGTCGGTCATGTCGTCCTCCTCCTGATCGATGCGGTGAGTATCGCGCGGGCCCCGGATCCGGCGTCCGCCGAAGCTGCTCGGCCACGGGGCCGCACGGGTGAGGCGAAGGTGCGGGTACCCGTGCCCGGCGGTTCACTTGAGGGGCGGCCGGTCCCTTCCGCGCGAGGGGCTGGCGAACGGACAGTGGGAGGCGACATGGCCGGTCACCGGGCACGCCGGACGACGGGCGCGGCACTCGCGGTGGCCGTGGCCCTCGGCACGGCCGGCTGTTCCGGCGGCAGCAGCACACCCTCCGGCAGCGCGAGCCAGGCGGCGTCCGCGGTCTCCTCACTCGCCTCGCAGGCCGACGAGATGCTCTCCTCGGCCACCGCCGAGGCGGGCCGCAGGCTGGACGAGGTGAAGAACGGCATCGACGCCCGGAGCGCCGTGGCCCTGGGCACTCCGGCCACCGCCTCGGACGGGCGCGCCACCGTCGGGGTCAGGGTGGAGAACAGGGCGGACTCCGCCAAGTCCTTCGCCGTGCAGGTCAACTTCAAGGACAGCGGTGGCAACCTGCTCGACACGGTGGTCGTCACCGTCCCCGGCGTACCGGCCGGGAAGACCGCCACGGCCACCGCCCGCAGCATCCGCAAACTGTCCGGTCCCGTCAGGGCGGAGGTGGGCACCGCGCTGCGGTACTGATCCGCCGGGGTCGACGTCGCGTCAGCCTTGCCGCTGGGCAGGGAGCTTGGGCGCGGCGACCGACGACAGGCCCCGACTGCCGCGGGCGTGGGCAGTCTCACGTCGCGTTCGGTTTCTTTACCGAACCAAAAGGTTCTTTACGCTTCCCGGCCCGTACACGTGGGTGTCCGAACCGCCCACGGCGGGACCACGACCGGGCAGGAGGCACGGTGCGCTTTTCGCGGAACGCGACGGGAACTCTTTTCGTGGGCGGTGCCCTCGGCCTGACCCTGGTCGCGCTCGCCTACCCGAGCATGCTCGGCCTCGAGAAGGTCTCCAGCGACGGCTCCCGGGTCATCGCCCAGACCCAGTGGGGGCCGCTGACGGAGGCGGACCGGGACTTCGTGGTCAAGGTGCGCGCGGCCGGGCTGTGGGAGTACCCCGTCGGCGAGATGGCGGTGGAGAAGGGGACCACCAAGGAGGTCGTCAGGGCGGGCGAGCACCTGATCGACGGGCACGCGCAACTGGACGCGAGCTGCCGCAGGATCGCGCCCATGCTCAACATCACGCTGCCGAACGTGGCCAGCCCCCAGCAGCAGGGCTTCGTCACCCAGCTCGCCGGGGACACCGGCAAGCAGTTCGACTCCGACATGGCCAACATCCTGCGGGTGACGCACGGCGCGATCTTCAACACCATCGCGAAGATCCGCTCGACCACCGAGAACAGCCTGGTCCGCGAGCTCGCCAACCAGGCCAACGCCACCGTCCTGGACCACATCACGGTCATGGAGGAGACCGGCCTGGTCAACTTCGACCAGGTGCTCTTCATGCAGACGACCCCGCCCAAGCTGCCCAACTCGGACCTGACCCCGCCGCCCCCTTCCGGCGGGCAGCCCGAGGTCGTGCTCACCCCGCCGCCGAATGCCACGTCGAGCCCGCTGGTGCTGCCCGGCGACCCGAGCCCCGGCCCGGCGGCGGGCTGAGGCGGAAAACCCGCGCGGGGAGGAACCCGCGCGCGGGGAACTACGCGAGCCACACGGTGGTGTCCGGGTCCAGCCGGCGCCCCGTCAGGGGCGAACTGCTCAGCAGCACCTCCCCCGGCGGCAGCGGCACGGCCCTGCCCGACAGGTTGGTGACGCACCGCCGGCCGCCGGAGCGGGCGAAGGCCAGTACCCCGGCCGGGCCGTCCTCCACCCAGGTCAGCGACTCGCCCTCCAGCAGCTTGCGGCGCAGCCGCAGTGCCGAGCGGTACAGCTCCAGGGTCGAGCCCTCCACCCCGTCCTGCGCCTGGACGGCGTACGCGGCGAAGCGCGGCGGCTGCGGCAGCCAGGCGGCGCCCGGACCGAAGCCGTACGTCGTCCCGGTCGTGTTCCACGGCAGCGGCACCCGGCAGCCGTCGCGCCCCTTGCGGGCGTGGCCGGTCTGCTCCCACACCGGGTCCTGGAGGACCTCGGCGGGCAGGTCGGCCACCTCCGGCAGGCCCAGCTCCTCGCCCTGGTAGAGGTAGGCCGAGCCGGGCAGCGCCAGCAGTGCGTACGGCGGAGGTACGGATGGCGACGGGCGACACGAGGACTCTGTCCACATCGCCCGAAAAGTGAACACCGCCCTGGGCACCGTCCCCGGTGCCCGCGACGGTGGCCAGGTACAGCCGGACGTACCGCTCGGCGTCGATGACCATCGTCACGTGCCCGGCCCGGTACCGCGCGCCCGTCCCCTTCCCTGCCTCCCCGGCTTCCTTCCCTCCCCCGGCGGTGCTGCTCACCCGGACGGACCGGCGCGCTGGTGGGCGGGGCCGCCCGGTGATGGCGTGGGAGGAGCGCCGCTGCCCGGACGCCAGGTCCGTAACGCGTGCTCCGTCCGTCTGGAGGCATCCATGTCCTGTACCCCGGCCCGCGTCCTGGCCGCCTGCGCGCTCTGCGCGGCTGCCCTGCTGACCGAGGCCGCCTGCACCACTGGGCAGTCCGGCCGGGCCGTCCACGCCCCCGCGCCGGTGGCCACCCGTCCGCCCGGCCCCGCCGCCGCGGCGCCGGCCGCCGCGCTCACGCAGGACCAGGCGCAGGCCGCGATGCTGACCGAGGCCGACCTCGGAACGGCGTGGGCGCCGACCCAGGGCGCGGCGACCTGGCGGGACGGCATGCTCAAGGCGCAGGCCGACACCCCCGAGTGCGGGCGCCTCCTCGACGCCCTCTACACCGAGGAACCGTTCGGCGCCCCCTCCGGCGCGCACGCGGTGGCCGCCTACGACAACGGCGACGACGAGGCCCAGCTGCGCCACCAGGTGCTCGCGCTGCGCGCCCCGGACGTGGACCGCACCCTCACCTGGCTCAGGACCATGCCGCAGACCTGCCGGGGCTTCACCGCCACGGCCACGAACTCGGACGTCCTGGACGTACGGGTCGCGGACCTCGCCCTGCCGAACGCCGGCGACGCCCGCCAGGGCCTGCGCCTCACCCTCACCGCCGAGTCGTTCGAGGAGGACACCCTCACCACCCTCACCCTGGACCTCGCCACGGTACGCGTCGGCGACGACGCCATCGTCCTCACCACCGGCGCCCTGGGCACACCGCCGGAGGACACCACCGCTCGGGCGGTCCAGCGCGGCGTGGACCGTCTGACGGAGGTGCACCGCAAGGCACGGGCCAAGACCTGAGCCCCGGCCGGCCGCCGTCGCCCGCCGCGCACGAACCGCATCCCCGACTTCCCTGGAAGCGCGGTGTCCGGATGCGGCGAGGGGTCCGCGGGAAACTCTAATCGCGGTCGAACCTCTTCCTGTGGGTGATCACCTCGTGTGCCACGTCGAGCGCCGTGCGGCCCTGGGCGAAGGCATGGGCGCGCAGCAGCGCCAGCGCCTCGTCGGCGCCGACTCCGAGCTGGGCCATGATCATGCCGATGGCCTGGTAGACCTCGTCCTGCTCCGCGGCGACCGCGCTCAGCCAGGACGCCTCTCCGGCGTCCTCGTCGTCCTCGTCCAGGGGCAGGGACATCAGGGCCAGCGTCATCACACCGGCCACCAGCCGCGCGGTGTGCAGCTCCCGCCCGCTGAGCTCGTGCGGGGCGTCGCCGTACAGGTCGAGCGTGCCCACGCAGACGGCGTCGTCGCCCAGCGGAACGGAGTACACGGCGCGGACGCCGGCCTCGGCCGCCTGCTGGGCGAACACCGGCCAGCGCCGGGCGTCGCGGCCCGCGGTCAGGTCGGAGGCCAGTACGGGCGCACCGGCCTGCGCCGCGTACAGCGACGGCCCGTCGCCCAGGGTGGCCTGGATCTCGGCCAGGCGGGCGGCCGCCGCGTCGCTGGCGCCCATCCGCACGGGCATGCCGTTGCCGCGCAGCGAGACGCTGGCGCCGGTCACCGGCAGCAGTTCCACCGCGACCGCGCACAGCCGGCGCGGGATCTCGGCGGCCGGTACGCCCCGCACGCCCTCGGCGATCACGTCGGCGACGTCCAGCGGGCCGTGCACCTGGTCCTGTTCACGTGGCGTCCCGCCGACGCGGTCCCGGTGGCCTTCGTCCCTGCGGCCGGGCCGGCCGTCCCGGCCGGGTTCCTCGTCCGGGACGCCGAGGCCGTCGTCCCTGGACCGCACGGCCACCGCCTCCTCACGCCATCGGCGCGGCCGTCGTCGCCCGTCCGCGCACCTCGCCAGGACCGGACGCACCCGCACGCGCCGAACGAGGAGAACCGCACGAACGCGAGTCCCCGGCCCGGGGCACGGCGGGTACCCCCGGCGCACCCCCGAAAACCGCCCTCGGAAACCAGCCGCGGAATCCACCCCAGGGGTCGCGCCCCGCCGCCGTCACCGCGGCGGGCGGCCGTCACAGCGGCGGCTGCGCCGGGGCCGGACCCAGGGTCGTGGTGCCGGGGGCGGTGCGGTGGCCGAGGCCGGTGCGGTAGGCGTCGAGGGCCGCCTCCACGCGGCCGGTGCGGCGCAGCAGATCACCGAGGAGGCGGCACAGGTCGGCCAGGTCGCCGGCCGCGCCCGCCCGCTCCAGCAGACTCAGCGCACGCACGTAGTGCTCCTCGGCGGTCTCCGTTTCGCGGGCGTCCTCGGCGATGATGCCGAGCAGCCGGTGCGCGGCGGCGGCGTGCACGGCGCCCCGCTCGGGGGAGAGGTCGCCCAGGACGTTCCGCAGCAGGTCGGCGGCCTCCTCCGACTTGCCGCGCCGGTGCAGGACATCGGCCAGCTCGACCGCGACCTGGCTGGTGTAGAGCGCGGCCCGCTTGGCGGACAGCATGGTCTGGGCGGCCCTCAGCTCCTCCTCCGCGCGCTCGAGTTCGCCGTTCTGGGCGCAGACGTAGCCGCGCATCCAGTGGCAGTTGGCGAGTTCGGTGCGCAACTGGAGGGCGCGGTAGAGCTCGGCGGCCTTGGCGAGCGAGGCGTCGGCCTCGGCCATCCGGCCCTCGGCGAGCAGGGTGCGGGCCACCGACCGGTGCATCCGGGCCACCAGCGCGGGATCGCCCGCCTGCGGAGCCAGCGCGAGCGCGAACTCGGCCGCCTGGGCCGCCCGCGCGTGCGCCCCCATGTCCATGTACGGCCCGATGACACCGGCGTAGAGCAGCAGCAGCGCGTCCGGGTCGTGCAGGCCACCCCGGTTGAGCTCGTCGAGGGTGGACTCCAGCAGGTAGACGGCGTACCGCAGCTCCCCCGCCAGGTAGTGGGAGACGGCGCGGCCGCGCAGCGCGGGGACCCGGGCGGGCAGCGGCGCGTCGGCGAGGGCCTGCTCGGACCGTTCGAAGAACTGCCGGCCGCTCTCCAGTTCGCCGGTCTCCAGGGCGCATTCGCCGAGTCCCAGCAGCGCCTCGGCCTGGGCGTCGACGAGTTCGTGCTCCTCCGCCTCCGCCAGCAGCCGGGTGTACTGTTCGGCCGCCTTCACGGACTCCCCGGTGGCGAGCGTGCGCCTGGCCTCGGTCAGCCTGAGGCGCAGGTCGGTGGCGAGATGGGCGGGGCGCCCGGTGGCGAGCTCGTCGAAGGCGATCCCGAGCCGCTCGGCGACGTGCCGGAGCGCCTCGTCGGAGGGCCGGACCCGTCCCGCCTCGAGCGTGGAGATGTACGCGGGGGTGTACGCCGGCTCCGCCAGCTGGCGCTGGGTCAGGCCCCGTTCCCGACGTAGCCGCTGCACCCTGCGCCCGATGGTCTCCGGGTCGTCCCGCTTCGCCATGCGGTTCATCATGCCAGTAAGCCGGGTTGTGTTGAGCCGTGTCCGCTGACCCGGGGTCAGCACCGGACCTTACGCCCACCGGACCCCAACTCGCCGTGAGGCTCTTTCCGTTCGGCCTCCTCACCCCCTACGTTGGAGAGTGCGTTAAACGCGCTTAATCCATCACTGTCGTTGCGAGGTCGGTTGCCGTGCTCGGACGCACTGTCGCGCGCCAAGGACACTTCTCCGCACGTTGCGTCAGAGGCTTCGGCGCGGCCGTCATAGCCGTGGCCGCCCTGATCGCGGCGGCCAACGCCGGACCGGTGGCCTCGGCCGACCCGGCCCCGCAGGCCGTCCAGAGCCGCTAGTGCTGTGACCGGAGAGGTTCACCGGCTCGCGACGTCCGGCACGGCACCTCGCCGCGTTGTCGCATCACCCGAGCACGTCCAGTACGCGGGCGAGTACGTCCAGTACGCGGGCGACGCTCCGCCTTGCGATGCTCCCCCACTGCCTGAAGGGCGTGGGAGGTGCCCCCGGCACCGGACGCCGCGAGCTTCCCGGCAAACCTTCCCGGTCACAGCACCAGCGACGCGCGTCGGCGCCCCCGTCGCGCTCGCGCTCAGCCGGGCAGCGCGCGGCGCAGTGCCTCGTCCAACCGGCCGGCCAGCACCGGGTCGCTGGGCGGGTCGTCGGTGAACAGGGCACCCAGCTGAGCGGTGAAGGTCTGGGTGAACGCGCCGTAGAGCGGGGTGCGCGGACGGGAGACCGCCCGCTGGCGGGCGGGCAGCAGGATGCCGCGGGCGTAACCGGGACGGCCGGCCGCGTCGCGGGGCATGCGGTCGGTGCTCTCGCCGGTGGGCGACGCCGACGGCGATTGGCGTCTGCCCGTCCCGTGGCCCGCCCCCGGTGCAGGCGGCGGCCGCGAGCAGCGGCAGCACCAGCAGGCGGGCGACGGTGAACGGGGTGGCTCTCGTGCCGTCGCCGGAGTCGATGAGCCGATTGGCCTGCACGCTCATCAGCAGCAGGATCCTCTGCCGGCGGTCGGCGAAGTCGTGCCACACCTTGGCGGCGTTACCCGCGTAGCAGCAGTCGAGGATCACCACGATCCGCTCGGCGTGGCTCCCGGCGAGCACGGTGAGCACCCCGGTGAACGCGTCCGCGCCCGGGAACACGGCCCGGCCGCCGGCGACCACGCGCGCGTTGCGCATCTGAAGGAACAGCTCGTCGCCCGCGCTGGGCACGGCGCCGTGCCCGGCGAAGTAGCACAGCAGCAGCCCCTCGGCCTCCTGGGCGGCGGTGCGCAGCGCCTCGCTGAACTCGTCCAGGGACGGCGAGCGCAGGACGGTGATCTCGTCCTGCCCGCCGACGTCCTGCCCGCCGGCGTCCTCTCGCCCGCCGGTGACCTTTTGCCCGCCGGTCTCCTCCCGCCCCCCGAAGATCCCGCCCCGGCGCAGCACGTCCTCCAGCCGCTCCAGGTTGTGCCGGACGGCGGGCAGGTGGCCGGGCACGCCCTCCGTCGGGCCCGCGTCAGGCCTGCGTCTGGAGCTGACTCAGCTGGCGGCGCACGTGGTCCAGCGCGCCCTGTCGCCGGCCCGGCACCCGGCCGCGCAACTCCGCAAGCAACGAACCGAGTTCGCGGGCCCGTTCGGGGTCGTGGATCAGCCCCCACTGGTGGTGGGCGCGGTCGACGGCGGTCTCGACCGCCAGGGCGTCGGCGGCCTGGCCCATGGCCAGGCGGGTGGCGGCCACGCTCAGCCAGGCCCGGCAGCTGCGGGCGGCGTCGCCCGCGAACATCGCCAGGTCCGCACGGACCTCGGCCCAGTGCAGCGCGTCCTCGGAGGCCGCTCCGTGGGCGAGGGCGGCGGCCCGCTCCCAGCGGGCGGCGAGCGCGTCGGCGTCGCCGTGCCGTCCAGCCTGCACGCAGGCGGTGATGACGGTGTGCGGGTCGGCCGGCACCGGCCCGGGCGCGGCGAGCCCGAGACCGGCGCCGGGGCCGCCGTCCTCCTCGTCCAGCCGCGACAGCGCCTGCTCGTGCAGCTGCGCCGGCGGCGGCCGGTGCCCGCTGCGCAGGATCGTCGCCACCGCCTTCATGTACGCCGGTGCCGCCACCGTGCGCCGGGCCGGCGGCGGCGCGACCCGGCCGTACAGGGCGATGTTGTGCCCACAGTCCAACGGGCGCCCGCGCAGCAGTTGCCAGCTCTCCGCGTCCGCGTGCAGGTCGGCCACGACCGTGGTCGTGCCGTCCGGACGCAGCCGGAGTTCCTCGCGCAGCCAGTGCCAGGGCAGGGCCGTGTACCGGACGGTCGCCGGGGTGGTGCGGGCGAGCGCCAGATGGGGCAGGTGCTGGCGGCGGTCCAGCTGGAGCTGGCCGGTGACGAACACGGTCAGCGGGCCGGGCGCCGCCGCGGCCGCGCGCAGCCGGGTGAGCACGGCCTGCGGCTCCAGCGGGTCGGCGAGCTCCACCACGGTCGCGGTGTCCGTGCCGGACAGCACGGAGGGCGCCACGGCGGCCAGCACCGGCAGCACGGACGCGGCGTCCACCAGACGTCCCCTGCCCACGGGCGCGGCCGCGAGCAGCAGCACGGTTCCGGGCATCGTCCCCCCGTGTCGTGATCCGGTCGGTCGCGTACGTCAGCACGTTAACCGCTCCACCGACTTGCCAGGGCCCCTTCCCCGGTGTGCTCTGGTAGGCGGGGGCGAGGAGAGAGAGGAGCGCTCTCATGGCTCACGCGGCACCCGTGTCCGGCATCAGCACCCGTACCACCCGCCCACCCAACCTGTTCAGCGACCGGGCCCATGCCGTCGGCCGGTGGGCGGTGCCGCTCGCGCTGGGGCTCGTCTACGGCTACTGGGCCGCGGCCGACCGGCGCTACGGCGGACCGATCACGGGCTGGAACGTCCTGTTCGGCTTCGTGACCACGATCGTGTTCACGGTGGTCCTGGCGGCCGTCCTCGCGCTGGGCCCCCGGTTGCGGCGAGAGCTGCACGCCGTGCTGTGGTTCGCCTTCATCGGCGTGGCGTTCGGCTTCCTCTACGGCCAGAGCGGCCATGCGATCCTGCCGACGGTCGGCCTGTCCCTGGGGATCGGCATCGTCGCGGGCCTCTTCTGCTTCTACTGGTTCTACACGCACGAGGACGCGGCGGGCCATCGCGTCGGTTGACCCGCGTCCGTTCGACCAAGCCGACCGGCCCGCCCTCCCCGTCACCCGAATGCCGCCCCTCCGCTCGCGGAGGGGCGGGCGACGGTCTTCGCTGAGAAGGTGTCCCGTCGTATGCGAAGCGGCCTGTCGGCCGTGCTCATCGCGCTCTCGTGCCTGCTCGTGCCCTTCGGCGTGCTGTCGGCCTGGGCGGCTTACGGGCTCTCCGACACCAGCCGCTACGTCACCACGATGGCGCCGCTCGCCGACGACCCGGACGTGCGCGACGCGGTCGCGGACACCGTCGGGGACGGGATCATGCAGGAGATCGACCACGAGCTGGACGCCCGCGTGCGCCGCGGCACCATCACCCCCTTCGTGCACGACGCGGTCCGCTCGTTCACCCGGACCGAGGCCTTCCGCACGGCGTGGAACGAGGGCAACCGGGCCGCCCACGACGCCGTCCTGCGGGCCCTGCGCGACGAACGCGACCCACGCGAACACCCGGTCACCGTCGACCTCGCGCCCGTCACCGCCCAGGTCAAGGCCCGGCTCGCCCAGGACCACGTACCGCTCGCGAACCGCATCCCCGTCCAGCACACCGAGGTCGACCTGCTTCCGGCCCAGCAACTGGGCCGCCTGCGGAAGGGGTTCCACGTGCTCGAAGTCGCCGGTTTCTGGCTGCCGATCGCGGCCGTCGCGTTCGCCGTCGCCGGCCTCGCCCTGGCCGCCCGCCGCCGCCGTGCGCTGACCGCCACCGCGCTCGGCACCGCGCTCGGCGGCGCGCTGCTCGCCCTCGCCGTCGCCATCGGCCGCAGTCTGACCCTCGCCGACCTGCCCGCCGAGGTCTCCCAGCCGGCCGTCGGCGCCGTCTACGACGCCCTCACCGCCACCCTGCGCACCACCTCGTGGATCCTGGTCGCCCTCGGCCTGACGGTGGCCGCCCTGACCTGGCTCACCCGCCGCCCGCACCTGCCCTTCCGCCGCCGCCGGACGTCCACGGCCCCCACCACCCGGACCCGCCCCGAGCAGCCGCCGCCGCGCGTGCGCGTCTGACCCCGCGCGAAGGACGCCCGGGGGCCCTGCGCCCGACCCCGCGCGAAGGACGCCCGGGGCCGGTGCCGACGCCGTAGGCTCGTCGCCGTGACCAAGCAGGGGGGACGGTTCGCGGGCTGGTGCGCCGGGCTGATGTTCGCCGGGGTGAGCGTCGTCGTCGGGTGCCGGCTGGCCGACAGCGACGGCCTCACGCCCGTACCGCAGTTCCTCGCCTTCCTGCCGTGGCTGCTCGTGCCCACCGGGCTGGGCCTGGCGCTCACGCTGCGCGGACGCTGGTGGGCGGGGGCGGTGTGGGGCGTGGCGCTGCTGGGGCTGCTGGCGTGGTTCATCGAGCCGTACGGCAGGGTCTCCGAGCCGGCCGGCCATGCCGTGGCCGGGGTGCGGGTGCTGACCTCGAACGTGCAGTTCGGGCGCGGCGCCCCGGCCCTCGTCCCCGTCATCCGCCGCGAGCGGCCCGACATCGTCTTCGTCGAGGAGTGCGAGTACACCTGCCAGGCGACGCTGGACCGGGAGGCCGGCGGCGACTACCCGTACCGGCGGGCGGTCCGGGCGGGCGGTTCGGAGGGGTCCCTGATCCTCAGCCGCTACGCCCTGCGCGGCACCGCCGGAGTCCGCGGCACGATGGGCATGCCGGGCGCGGTCGCCGACGTGCGCGGGCACTCGGTACGCCTCCAGCTCGCGCATCCCGTGCCGCCGCTGCCCGGCCAGGTCGCGCTCTGGCACCGGGAACTCTCCCGGCTGCGCGCCTTCGCCGCGGCGGGCCGTACGACCCCGACCGTGCTGGCCGGCGACTTCAACGCCTCCCAGGACCACGCGGCCTTCCGCCGCATCATCGACACCGGCCTGCGCGACGCCGCCCGCCTGGCCGGCGCCGAGCGCGCCCCCAGTTGGCCGGCCCGCACCGCGCCCGCCCTCGGCGCGCAGATCGACCACGTGCTCGTCTCACCGGACTTCTCCGCGACCGGCGCCCGCTTCCTCGCCGTGGCCGGCACCGACCACCGCGCGCTGCTCGTCGACGTCACGCTGCACGACGGCCGAGGAGCGCATTGACACGGGCCGCTTGCCGGTGCTCGCCCCTGCCCAAGATCACCACTCGGGGCCGCTAACCTTACGTGTCCGTCCTGGCCAGGGATTGACGGGCATCAACTCACGAAGGGTTGCGCACATGGGCATTCTCACTCTCCTGCGGAACGCGTTCGGCCGATCACGCAAGGGGCGTACGGCCGAGGCAGAGGGTGCGGAACAGGCTCCGGCCCAGGAGCCGGCACCCACCGCTGCCCAGCAGCCGGAGCCGAAGGTCCCCGCCCCGGCGACCAAGTCCGCCCCCGAACCCCCCACCACCGTCCACGTCCCCGACCCCCGCCCCTCCACCGGCGACGAACACGAACTGGTCTCAGCCGCCTTCGACAACGTCACGGTCCCCAAGCCGGCCACCCCCGCAGACCCGACCGAACCCACGGCCGAGGAGCCGACCCCGGCAGCCGAACCGGCAGCCGCGGAGCCGGAGTCGGAGCCCTCGGAGCCCTCGGAGCCCGAGACGACACCCGCCCCCGAGCCGACCCCGGAACCGGTGGCCGAAGAGCCGACCCCGGCAGCTACGGAGCCGGAGCCGG
>NZ_JBIAXG010000006.1:0-220284 GCF_042896465.1 Streptomyces sp. NPDC001292 | reverse complement strand
GCCCGAGACGACACCCGCCCCCGAGCCGACCCCGGAACCGGTGGCCGAAGAGCCGACCCCGGCAGCTACGGAGCCGGAGCCGACGCCGGAACCGGCAGCCGAAGAGCCCGAACCGGCAACCGAACCGGCAGCCGCGGAGCCGGAGTCGGAGCCCTCGGAGCCCGAGACGACACCCGCCCCCGAGCCGACCCCGGAACCGGTGGCCGAAGAGCCGACCCCGGCAGCTACGGAGCCGGAGCCGACGCCGGAACCGGCAGCCGAAGAGCCCGAACCGGCAACCGAACCGGCAGCCGCGGAGCCGGAGTCGGAGCCCTCGGAGCCCGAGACGACACCCGCCCCCGAGCCGACCCCGGAACCGGTGGCCGAAGAGCCGACCCCGGCAGCTACGGAGCCGGAGCCGACGCCGGAACCGGCCCCCGAACCGCAGGCCAAGGCCAAGCCGGAGCCGGAGTCGGAGCCCTCGGAGCCCGAGACGACACCCGCCCCCGAGCCGACCCCGGAACCGGTGGCCGAAGAGCCGACCCCGGCAGCTACGGAGCCGGAGCCGACGCCGGAACCGGCCCCCGAACCGCAGGCCAAGGCCAAGCCGGAGCCGGAGTCGGAGCCCTCGGAGCCCGAGACGACACCCGCCCCCGAGCCGACCCCGGAACCGGTGGCCGAAGAGCCGACCCCGGCAGCTACGGAGCCGGAGCCGACGCCGGAACCGGCCCCCGAACCGCAGGCCAAGGCCAAGCCGGAGCCGGAGGCCGATGACCCGCAAGCCGCCGACGGCAAGGAAGCCCCGCAGGAGTCACCGGCACCCGCCGACGAAGCCCGCGCGGATGGTGAACCGGCCGAAGGCGAAGCCGAGGCCGAACCGGTGGCCGAGCAGCCGGCATCGCAGCCGGAGCCAGTGGCTACGGAGGAACCTGCGACCACTGAGCCGGAACCGGAGCCTGCGGCTGAGCCGTCGCCCTCGGACGCGGACGCCCCGCAAGCCGCCGACGGCGAAGCCGAAACCGGGGCCGAGGCCAAGGAAGAGCCGGCCACCGAGGCCGACACGGAGCCGGACACCGAGACCAAGGAGCAGCCGGCCACCGAGGCCGACACGGAGCCGGACACCGAGACCAAGGAAGAGGCGGAAACGGGCGCCACCCCCGCCGCCCCCCTCGCCCAAATCCACTCGCACGCCCCCGCCCTCACCACCGCCTACCACGCCGCCGCATCCGCCCTCGCGAAGTACGACCTCACCGGCACCCGCGCCAAGGTCTACCTCGTCCTCGACCGCTCCGCCTCCATGCGCCCGTACTACAAGGACGGCTCCGCCCAGGCCCTCGGCGAGCAGACCCTCGCCCTCGCGGCCAACCTCGACCCCGAGGCGACGGTCCACGTCACGTTCTTCTCCACGGAAGTGGACGGCACCGGCGAGCTGACCCTCGCCGAGCACGAGAACCGCATCGACGACCTGCACGGTTCCCTCGGCCGCATGGGCCGCACGAGCTACCACGCCGCCGTGGACGCCGTACTGGCCCACCGCGCGCAGTCGACGGACGACCCGGCGACCCCCACCCTGGTGATCTTCCAGACGGACGGCGCCCCGGACGCCAAGACCCCGGCCACCCAGTCCCTCACCGGCGCGGCGAAGAAGCACCCCGCCGTCTTCTTCTCCTTCGTCGCCTTCGGCGAGCACGACAACAAGGCCTTCGACTACCTCCGCAAACTGAAGACCGACACCACGTCCTTCTTCCACGCCGGTCCCACCCCCCGCGAGCTCACGGACCAGGAGCTCTACGAGGGCGTACTGGCGAACTGGCGCCCGTGACCCGCGCCGCACCAGGGCCGCCCCTTCCCACCCCTTAAAACGGGAAGCGGGCGGCCCACCCATGTCGGCTACGATTTCAAGGTTCCGTAGACGACCCGCACCCGACGAGATCGTCACCCCACGTAGCGACTTGGGAGCAGCCCGCGATGGCTCGACACCTCATCACCAGCGCCCTTCCGTACATCAACGGGATCAAGCACCTGGGCAACATGGTGGGGTCCATGCTCCCGGCGGACGTGTACTCCCGCTATCTGCGTCAGCGCGGCCACGACGTCCTGTACATCTGCGCGACGGACGAGCACGGCACCCCGGCGGAGCTCGCGGCCAAGGAGCAGGGCCTCCCGGTCGACGAGTTCTGCGCGCAGGCGCACAACGCGCAGAAGGCGGTCTACGACGGCTTCGCGCTGGCCTTCGACTACTTCGGCCGCAGCTCGTCCCCGCAGAACCACGAGATCACGCAGGAGATCGCCCGCGAGCTGAAGGCGAACGGGTTCATCGAGGAGCGGGCCATCCGCCAGGTGTACTCCAACGCCGACGGCCGCTTCCTGCCCGACCGGTACATCATCGGCACCTGCCCGCACTGCGGCTACGACAAGGCGCGCGGCGACCAGTGCGAGAACTGCACGCGGGTCCTGGACCCGACCGACCTGATCGAGCCGCGCTCCGCGATCAGCGGCAGCAGCGACCTGGAGGTCCGCGAGACCAAGCACCTCTTCCTGCTGCAGTCCGCGCTGGCCGGCGAGGTCGAGGCATGGGTCGACGAGCGCGCCGACAACTGGCCGGTGCTGGCCTCCTCGATCGCCCGCAAGTGGCTCACCGAGGGCCTGCACGACCGTGCGATCACCCGTGACCTGGACTGGGGCGTCCCGGTCCCGGCCGACACCTGGCCGGACCTGGCCGCCGAGGGCAAGGTCTTCTACGTCTGGTTCGACGCCCCGATCGAGTACATCGGCGCCACCAAGGAGTGGGCGGACCAGGACCCGGAGAACCGGGACTGGCGTTCGTGGTGGTGGAAGTCGGACGCGGATGTCCACTACACGCAGTTCATGGGCAAGGACAACGTGCCCTTCCACAGCGTGATGTTCCCGGCGACCCTGCTGGGCACCCGCGCGCCGTGGAAGAAGGTCGACGTCATCAAGGCCTTCAACTGGCTCAACTACTACGGCGGCAAGTTCTCCACCTCGCAGCGGCGCGGCGTCTTCACGCACGACGCGCTGGAGATCCTCCCGGCCGACTACTGGCGCTACTTCATGATGGCGAACGCGCCGGAGTCCGACGACTCGTCCTTCACCTGGGAGCACTTCACGGCCACGGTGAACAAGGACCTGGCGGACACGCTGGGCAACTTCGTCAACCGGGTGCTGTCCTTCTCCCGCAAGCGCTTCGGCGACGCGGTCCCGGAGGGCGGTGAGCCGGGCGAGGCCGAAGCGCGGCTCGGGGAGGAGATCGCCCGCCTCCTCGCGGAGTACGAGGAGCACATGGAGGCCATCCAGTTCCGCAAGGCGGCGGCCTCCCTGCGCGCCCTGTGGTCGGCGGGCAACTCCTACCTGGAGGAGAAGTCCCCCTGGCTGGAGATCAAGACCGACAAGGACGGCGCGGCCCTCACCCTGCGCACCGCGATGAACCTGATCCACCTCTACGCGGTGGTCTCGGAGCCGTTCATCCCCACCTCGTCGTCGGCCATGCGCGCGGCGTTCTCCCTGGACGACGACACGGCGTCCTGGGTGACCCCCGCCGAGGCGGCCTCCCTGACCACCGTCCCCGCCGGCACCCCCTTCTCGGTTCCCCCGGTCCTCTTCGCCAAGCTCACGGACGACGACCTGGAGACCTACAAGGAGCGCTTCGGCGGCTCCGAGGGCTGAACCGCTCGGCACACGACTGAGAACACAGGCGCGTGCCCCGCTCCCGGCCTGCCTGCCGGGAGCGTACGCCTCCTGCATGCAGGAGCACGGCGCGCCGGACTTCCCCGACACCGACGAGACCGGTCGCTTCCGGGACGTCACCTGGGACTCGACATCGGCGGGCGCCAAGCGGGCCACGCGTGCAGGGCGGAGCGCCGGCGGCGCGGCCCACACCTGACCATCCGGTACGGCGAACTCGTGTGCGTGGTCGGCCCGTCCGGGTCGGGGAAGTCCACGGTGCTGCACCTCATGGGTACCCTCGACCGGCCGTCCGCCGGCCGGATCGCGATCGACGGCCACGAAGTCGCGGACCTGTCCGACCGCGAGCTGTCCGCGCTGCGCGCGCAGCGCGTCGGCTTCGTGTTCCAGCAGTTCCACCTGGCCGTCGGAGTACTGGTGCTGGACACCGTCGCCGACGGGCTGCTGTACGCGGGGGTGCCCCTGCGGGAGCGGCGGCGGCGGGCCGCGCGGGCCCTGTCCCGGGTGGGACTCGACCACCGGCTCGGCCACCTCCCGCACCAGCTGTCCGGTGGCGAACGGCAGCGCGCGGCCGTCGCCCGTGCCGTGATCGGCGAACCGGCGCTGCTGCTCGCCGACGAACCGACCGGCAACCTCGACTCCGTCTCCGGCGCGGCCGTGCTCGCCCTGCTGAGGCGCCGCCGACGGGAGGGGCGGACACCTGGCGACTGGACGGCCGGACAGCCGGACAGCCGGACAGCCGGACAAGAGACCGGTATCCCCTCTTCCGGGCAACGACAAGGGACCTGGAACCGACGCTGGTTCCAGGTCCCTTTGCCGTAGGGCTGCCACGAGGCGTCGCCCCTCGATGCACCGGCCCTTACTTGGGCTGCGGCTTGCGCACCGACAGGTGCAGTTCCCTCAGACGCGACTCGTCCAGCTCGGTCGGGGCGCCCATCATCAGGTCCTGGGCGTTGCCGTTGAGCGGGAAGGCGATGGTCTCGCGGATGTTGGGCTCGTCGGCCAGCAGCATGACGATGCGGTCGACGCCCGGCGCGATGCCGCCGTGCGGCGGGGCGCCGAAGCGGAACGCGCGCAGCATGCCGGCGAACTTCTCCTCGACGGTCTCGCGGTCGTAGCCCGCGATCTCGAAGGCCTTGAGCATGATCTCCGGCTCGTGGTTCCGGATGGCGCCGGAGGACAGCTCGACACCGTTGCAGACGATGTCGTACTGCCAGCCCAGGATGTCCAGCGGGTCCTGGGTCCGAAGGGCCTCCAGGCCGCCCTGCGGCATCGAGAACGGGTTGTGGGAGAAGTCGATCTTCCCGTCCTCGTCCTTCTCGTACATGGGGAAGTCGACGATCCAGCAGAAGCGGAAGACGTCCTCCTCGAAGTGGCCGGCGCGCTTGGCGGCCTCCACCCGCACCGCGCCCATGATCTTCGAGACCTCGTCGAACTCGCCCGCGCCGAAGAACACCGCGTGGCCGGGGGCGAGGGACAGCCGCTTGGTCAGCTCCGCGACGTTCTCCTCGGTCAGGAACTTCGCGATCGGGCCGGTCAGCGTGGGGGTACCTCCCTGGCCCTCAAGGCCCTGGGGGACGTCCTCGCCGACCCGCACCCAGGCCAGGCCCTTCGCGCCCTGCTCCACCGCGTACTCGCCGAGCTGGTCGAAGAACTTGCGGGGCTGGCCGGCGGTGTCCGGCACCGGCAGCGCGCGGACGTGCTTGCCCGCGAACGCCTTGAACTCCGAGCCCTCGAAGATGTCGGTGATGTCGACGAGCTCCAGCTGGGCGCGCAGGTCCGGCTTGTCGGAGCCGTACTTCAGCATCGCCTCGCGGAACGGGATCCGCGGGAAGGGAGAGGTGACGTGGCGGCCGCCGCCGAACTCCTCGAACAGCTCCGTCATGAGCTTCTCGATCGGCTGGAAGACGTCCTCCTGCTCGACGAAGCTCATCTCGACGTCGAGCTGGTAGAACTCGCCCGGCGAGCGGTCCGCGCGGGCGTCCTCGTCACGGAAGCAGGGCGCGATCTGGAAGTAGCGGTCGAAGCCCGAGATCATCAGCAGCTGCTTGAACTGCTGGGGGGCCTGCGGGAGGGCGTAGAACCTGCCCGGGTGGACCCGGGAGGGGACCACGTAGTCGCGGGCGCCCTCGGGGGAGGTGGCGGACAGGATCGGCGTCGCCATCTCGTTGAAGCCCATGGCCGACATCTTCTGGCGGATGGCGGAGATGACCGCCGTGCGCAGCAGGATGTTGCGGTGCATGCGCTCGCGGCGCAGGTCCAGGAAGCGGTACTCCAGGCGCCGCTCCTCGTTGACCCCGTCCTCGGTGTTGATGGTGAAGGGGAGCGGGGCCGCCGCGCCCAGCACCTCGACCTCGCCGACCTCGATCTCGATCTCGCCGGTGGGCAGCTCGGAGTTGACGTTGTCGGCGCCGCGGGAGACGACCTTGCCGTCTACGCGGACGACGGTCTCCTTCGAGAGCTTGTCGAGGGCCTCGTACGCGGGCGTGCCGGGGCGGGCGACGAGCTGCGTGATGCCGTAGTGGTCGCGCAGATCGATGAAGAGGATGCCGCCCAGGTCGCGCCGATTGTGCAGCCAGCCACTGAGCCGGACGTCGGTGCCGACGTCAGAGGCGCGGAGCTCGCCGCAGGTGTGGGACCTGTACCGATGCATCGTCGTTCATCCAGTCTTCGCGGATCGGGGATCACCGGGCGGGCACGGCCCGGACCTATCAAGCGTACCGGGCGGCTCAAGCTCGGCTCCCCCCATGAAAGAGGGATCCCCGGCGGCGCCGGGCGGCACCGGGTCCGCACGGCCGCACACCATCGGTGGCAGTGTCCGATCGCCTCTTCTTAGAGTGGGGCAATGCGCACTGGTGAGCCCCTGCCTTCCGTGGGGGACGTACTCGCCTCCCTCGCGACCGGGATGTGGCACTGGGACACCGCCACCGGCCTGGTCTCGGTCGACGCCGAGGCGGCCCGGCTGCTCGGGCTGCCCGCCGTGGCGGCCACGCTCAGGGAAGCCCAGGCCGGGGCAGTACATGTCCCGCTATACCCTCACCCGGCCGCTCGCCGAGCGCTTCCACCGCCACTCCTGGGCGTTCCTGCCGCTGACCGTCGCGGGCCGCACGATGGGCGCCTGGATGGCCGCCTGCACCTACCCGGTGGCCTTCACTCCCGACGAGCGCTCGGTGCTGACCACGGTGGCCCGCATGCTCGCCCAGGCCCTGTCCCGGGCCGGGACCGCCGAGACCGAGCGGGAGCTGAGCGAGGGCCTTCAGCGCTCGATGATGCCCACGCTGGGCCCCGAGGTCCCCGGCATGGACATGGCCGCCCGCTACGTCCCCACCGGCGGCGGCCTCCAGGTCGGCGGCGACTGGTACGACATGATCCCGCTGCCCGGTGGTGCTGCTGCTGTCGGAGACCCTCGCCAACGTCCTGCTGCACACCGACGTCGACGCGCTGATGCTGGCCGAGGTCAGCGGGGAGAGGGGCGAGCGGCGTCTGCGGGTGGAGGTCACCGACGCCGGCGACGACCTGCCGCACAAGCGCCGGCCCGGCGAGCTCGCCTCCTCCGGGCGCGGACTGGTGCTGATCGAACTGCTCGCGGACGCGTGGGGCGTCGTGCCGCGGGGCCAGGGCAAGAGCACCTGGTTCGAGCTGTACGAGTCCCCGGCCGCCGGGTGAGCCGTTCCTCCCCGGTGAGCGCTACGGCGTAGCCGCGTACCGTTCCCGCAGCTCGTGCGCGGTCCCGAAGGCCGCCGCCGTCAGCGGTACCGCCAGCAGCATCCCCACGATCCCGGCGACCGAAGCACCCCCGGTGATCGCCAGCATCACCACGGCCGGGTGCATCTGCACGGTCCGGCTCTGGATCAGCGGCTGGAGCACGTGCCCCTCCAGCACCTGGACCGCCAGCACCACCCCGAGTGCCCACAGCGCGATGACGAACCCGCGGTCGGCGAGCGCGACCAGCACGGACACCGCACCGGAGAGGAAGGCGCCCAGGTAGGGAATGTAGGCGCCGACGAAGACCAGCGCGCCGAGCCCGACCGCGCCGGGCACCTTCAGCACCAGCAGACCGACGGTGATGCAGCCGGCGTCGATCAGCGCGATGAACGTCGTGCCGCGCATGAAGCCCTCCACGGCCGCGAAGGCCCGCCGGGCCATGGCCTCCGCGGTGTCGCCGGTCCCGCGCGGGGCGAGCGTGCGCAGGGTGGCGGCAGCCTTGTGCGAGTCGCGCAGGAAGAAGAACACGAGCAGCAGGGCCAGTACGGCCATGGCGAGCGACTCGCCGACCACGCTGACCCCGCTGATGACGTTGGAGGCGGCCGTCCCGCCGAACCTCTCCAGCAGCCGTTTGCCGTTGGAGGCGAGGTCGTCCAGCGAGGTCCCGGCCGCCCCGAAGTGCGTGGTGAGCGACTGCGCGGCCTTCTTGAGCGAGGCGACGATCTGGTCACCGCTGTCGATCAGCGCGGCCACCACGATGTACACCGCCCCGCCGACGACCACGACGACCGCCACACACGTGATCCCGGCGGCGAGCGACCGGTTCACCCCCGCCTCCACAAGGCGCCGGAAGACCGGCCGCAGCAGAGCCGTCCCCAGCAGCGCCAGCAGCACCGGGATCACCGCGGTCCGGAACACCACGCACAGCTCGACCCCGATCCACACGACCCCGGACACCAGCAGAACGGCGGCGCACCAGGCGGCGAGACGCCGGACGGGCTCGGGCAGCAACGGGGCGGGGGCCTGCACGCCTCCAGACGATCACACGCCGGACGGGCTGTCCTGCAGGGGCGGCCCACCCGGGTGACACCGCGTCAGCCACGGGCGGTCCCGGCCGGTGACGCCGCCCGCGCCCCGCACCGGGCCCGGCAGAAAAACGAAAGGGCCCCGTCCACAAAGGAACGGGGCCCTCGCGCCCAGCGGCCGGGAAGGGCCTACAGCCCTTCCTCGCTCATCCCGTGGACCGCCGGGATCGTGCCGAGGCGGCCCTTCTTGAAGTCCTCGAAGGCCTGCATGAGCTCGTCCTGGGTGTTCATGACGAAGGGGCCGTAGTGGGCCATCGGCTCGCGGATCGGCTGCCCGCCGAGGAGGACGACCTCCAGGTCGGGCGTGTGCGCGTCCTGCTTCTCGTCCGCACGGACGGTCAGCGAGGAACCGGCGCCGAAGACCGCGGTCTGACCGAGGTGGATCGGCCGGCGCTCGGCGCCCACGGTGCCGCGTCCCGCCATCACGTACGCCAGGCCGTTGAAGTCCTCCCGCCAGGGCAGGGTGACCTCCGCGCCCGGCGCCACCGTCGCGTGGATCATCGTGATCGGCGTGTGCGTGATGCCGGGGCCGGCGTGGCCGTCCAGCTCACCGGCGATGACCCGCAGCAGCGCGCCGCCGTCGGGGGAGGTGAGCAGCTGGACGCTGCCGCCGCGGATGTCCTGGTAGCGCGGCGCCATCATCTTGTCCTTGGCCGGCAGGTTCACCCACAGCTGGAGGCCGTGGAAGAGACCGCCGGACACCACCAGCGACTCCGGCGGGGCCTCGATGTGCAGCAGACCGCTGCCCGCCGTCATCCACTGGGTGTCGCCGTTGGTGATGGTGCCGCCACCGCCGTTGGAGTCCTGGTGGTCGAAGACCCCGTCGATGATGTACGTGACGGTCTCGAAGCCACGGTGGGGGTGCCAGGGGGTGCCCTTGGGCTCGCCCGGCGCGTACTCCACCTCACCCATCTGGTCCATCATGATGAACGGGTCGAGATGGCGGTAGTTGATCCCGGCGAACGCCCGGCGCACCGGGAAGCCCTCGCCCTCGAAGCCGCTCGGCGCGGTTGTGACGGCGAGCACGGGACGTGCCACGGCATCGGCGGGCGCGGCCACACGGGGCAGCGTCAGCGGGTTCTCGACGGTCACTGCAGGCATGTCGGTTCCTCCTTGTACGCCCACTTTAGTTGAGCGTTGAACTTTCTGCCAGCCCCAACAGAAGAAGCCCGGAGGGAATTCCCTCCGGGCTCCGTTCGTCCGGATGCCGTCCGGCGATCCGACGCGGCGCTCAGGGCCGGTCCTAGCCGTACATCCGGCGCATCGCGAAGTCGACCATCTGCTCGACCGCCTTGGCGTCGAACACCATCCGGTGCTCGCCCTCCATGTCGAGCACGAAGCCGTAGCCGGTCGGCAGCAGGTCGATCACCTCGGCACCGGTGATCACGAAGTACTTGGACTCCTTGCCCGCGTACCGGCGCAGCTCCTTGAGCGAGGTGAACATCGGGATCACCGGCTGCTGGGTGTTGTGCAGCGCCAGGAACCCGGGATTGTCGCCGCGCGGGCAGTACACCTTGGAGGTCGCGAACACCTGCTGGAAGTCCTCGGCGGCCATCTGCCCCGTGGTGAAGGCGCGCACCGCGTCCGCGAGCGAGGGCGGCGAGGGCTCGGGATAGAGCGGCGCCTGCTGGCCGTACCCGCCGACACCGCCGGGCATCTGCTGCTGCGGAGGGACGTATCCCTGCTGTGCAGCCCCACTGTCCATCGGCTGGCCGTATCCGTACATGACCCACAGCGTACTGACCCGCACGAGGGCTCGGTCACACATGCCGGGATCGGGGTTGCTTCTTATTACCGACGGGTAGCATCATCGGAGCTACTAGTTGGTACGTGAACCAGATGCGAGGAGTCAGTGCCTCGCCGAGTCCTCGACGGGAGCCGTGGCCATGGGGCACTACAAGTCGAACCTCCGCGACATCGAGTTCAACCTCTTCGAAGTGCTCGGCCGCGACAAGCTGTACGGCACCGGCCCCTTCGAGGAGATGGACGCCGACACCGCCAGGAGCATCCTGGCGGAGCTGACCCGCCTGGCGGAGAACGAGCTGGCGGAGTCCTTCGCGGACGCCGACCGCAACCCGCCGGTGTTCGACCCCGAGACGAACACAGCTCCGGTGCCGGAGACCTTCAAGAAGAGCTACAAGGCCTTCATGGACTCCGAGTACTGGCGCCTGGGGCTGCCCGAGGAGATCGGCGGCACCACCGCTCCCCCGTCCCTGATCTGGGCCTACGCGGAGCTGATCCTCGGCGCCAACCCGGCCGTGTGGATGTACTCCTCCGGCCCGGCCTTCGCCCGCATCCTCTTCGAGGAGGGCACCGAGGAGCAGAAGAAGATCGCCTCGATCGCGGTCGAGAAGACCTGGGGCTCCACCATGGTGCTCACCGAGCCCGACGCCGGCTCCGACGTGGGCGCCGGCCGCACCAGGGCGGTCCAGCAGGAGGACGGCTCCTGGCACATCGAGGGCGTGAAGCGCTTCATCACCTCCGGTGAGCACGACATGGAGGAGAACATCCTCCACTACGTCCTCGCCCGCCCCGAGGGCGCCGGCCCCGGCACCAAGGGCCTGTCCCTCTTCCTCGTCCCGAAGTACCTCTTCGACTTCGAGACCGGCGAGCTCGGCGAGCGCAACGGCGTCTACGCCACCAACGTCGAACACAAGATGGGCCTGAAGGCCTCCAACACCTGCGAGATGACCTTCGGCGACCGCCACCCGGCCAAGGGCTGGCTGATCGGCGACAAGCACGACGGCATCCGCCAGATGTTCCGCATCATCGAGTTCGCCCGCATGATGGTCGGCACGAAGGCGATCTCCACGCTGTCCACCGGCTACCTGAACGCGCTGGAGTACGCCAAGGAGCGCGTCCAGGGTCCCGACCTGGCGAACTTCATGGACAAGTCCGCGCCCAAGGTCACCATCACGCACCACCCGGACGTGCGCCGCTCGCTGATGACGCAGAAGGCGTACGCGGAGGGCATGCGCGCCCTCGTCCTGCACACCGCCGCGGTCCAGGACACGATCGCGGTCAAGGAGGCAGGCGGCGAGGACGCCTCGGCCGAGCACGCGCTCAACGACCTGCTCCTGCCCATCGTCAAGGGCTACGGCTCGGAGAAGGGCTACGAGCAGCTCGCCCAGGCGCTGCAGACCTTCGGCGGCTCCGGCTTCCTCCAGGAGTACCCGGTCGAGCAGTACATCCGGGACGCCAAGATCGACACCCTGTACGAGGGCACCACGGCCATCCAGGGCCAGGACTTCTTCTTCCGGAAGGTCGTCCGCAACCAGGGCGCCGCGCTGAACTCGCTCGCCGAGGACATCAAGGAGTTCCTGGCCCTCGGCACCGGCGGGGAGGAGCTCGCCGGCGCCCGCGAGCACCTCGCCAGGGCCGTCGCCGAGCTGGAGGCCCTCGTCGGCCTGATGCTGACCGACCTCGCGGCCACCGAGAAGGACGTCAAGAGCATCTACAAGGTGGGCCTGAACACCACCCGCCTGCTGCTCGCCTCCGGTGACGTGATCGTCGGCCACCTGCTGCTCAAGGGCGCCGCGATCGCCGCCGAGAAGCTGGAGACGGCCTCCTCGAAGGCTGTGTCCTCCAAGGATGTGGCGTTCTACCAGGGCAAGATCGCGGCGGCGAAGTTCTTCGCGGCCAACGTCCTGCCGGGCGTCACCCTGGCCCGCAAGGTCGCCCAGAACGTGGACCTGGACCTGATGGAGCTGGACGAGGCCGCCTTCTAGCAGGGGCCTGGCACCGGCGCCCGTCCCACCCCCCACCGACGAGGGTCCGCTTCCGGCACCGGGAGCGGACCCTCGTGACGTCGTTAAGGTGAACCCATGAGTACAAGCCAGCGCTTCGACCGCGGCCACACCGACGACCTGATGTCCTTCCTGGCGGCGAGCCCGTCGCCGTACCACGCCGTGGCGAACACAGCCGAGCGGCTGGAGAAGGCCGGCTTCCGCCAGGTCTGCGAGACGGACGCGTGGGACGGCACGACGGGCGGAAAGTACGTGCTGCGCGGCGGGGCGATCGTGGCCTGGTACGTCCCCGAGGGTGCCGCGCCGCACACCCCCTTCCGTATCGTCGGCGCGCACACCGACTCCCCCAACCTGCGCGTCAAGCCGCTGCCCGACACCGGGGCGCACGGCTGGCGCCAGGTCGCCGTGGAGATCTACGGCGGCCCGCTGATGAACTCCTGGCTCGACCGCGACCTGGGCCTGGCCGGCCGGCTCACGCTGCGCGACGGATCCACCCGCCTGGTCAACGTCGACCGCCCGCTGCTGCGCGTCCCCCAGCTGGCGATCCACCTGGACCGGCAGGTCTCGGCGGAGGGCCTCAAGCTGGACAAGCAGCGGCACCTGCAGCCGGTGTGGGGCCTGGGCGACGACGTCCGCGACGGCGACCTGATCGCCTTCCTCGAGGCGGAGGCGGGAGTCGCCGCGGGCGAGGTGACCGGCTGGGACCTGATGACGCACTCCGTGGAGCCGCCCGCCTACCTGGGCCGGGACCGGGAGCTGATGGCCGGCCCCCGCATGGACAACCTGCTGTCGGTGCACGCCGGCGCGGCGGCGCTCGCGGCCGTCGCGACGGGGACGCCGGAACTGCCGTACATCCCCGTGCTGGCCGCCTTCGACCACGAGGAGAACGGCTCCCAGTCGGACACCGGCGCGGACGGCCCGCTGCTCGGATCCGTACTGGAGCGCTCGGTGTTCGCGCGTGGAGGCTCGTACGAGGACCGGGCGCGCGCCTTCGCCGGCACGGTCTGCCTGTCCTCCGACACCGGCCACGCCGTCCACCCCAACTACGCCGAGCGGCACGACCCGACCCACCACCCGCGTGCGGGCGGCGGCCCCATCCTCAAGGTCAACGTCAACAACCGCTACGCGACGGACGGTTCGGGACGCGCGGTGTGGGTGGCGGCCTGTGAGAAGGCCGGCGTCCCCTTCCAGTCCTTCGTCTCCAACAACTCCATGCCGTGCGGCACGACCATCGGCCCGATCACCGCGGCCCGGCACGGCATCCGCACCGTCGACATCGGCGTGGCCATCCTGTCGATGCACAGCGCCCGTGAACTGTGCGCCGCCGACGACCCGTTCCTGCTGGCGAACGCGCTGGTGGCGTTCCTGGAGGGCTGAGAAGCACGGCCGCCCGGCCCATGCGGGGCCGCCCCCGCATGGTCACCCGGCTTGCGGGTACCCGGAGTTGACCGGAAGGGACCGGCACCGCCCGGAACCACCGGATCCGACACCGTACAGGGAGGCGACACTCATGGGCCTCGGCGGCTGCATCATCCTCATCGCCGTGGGAGCCATCCTCACGTTCGCGACCGACTGGCACATGCAGGGGGTCAACCTGCACGTGGTCGGCGTCATCCTGATGATCGTCGGCCTGATCGGCGTCACGACGTTCAGCAGCATCTACCGGCGCCGCCGCGTCATGGTGCCCCCCACCACCGTCGTCGAAGAGGACCACCACCACGCACGCGACGGCTACAGCGACGGCTACGGCATCTGAGCACATGCCCAGCCGGTCCCTCGGCCATCGGAACATGACGGACAGTCGGCAACAAGCTTGAGCATTCCGTTACGCGCACCTTCTTGTCGTGTTGTGTGAATATCGTGAAGACTTGGCGCCCTTGAGCCCGTAGGGGAGAAACCGGGCGCCAGGCAACCATCACGACGGGGGGCTCTGCCGTGCTCGACTTCGCCGCACCTCGCGGCGCCTCCAGCGCTGCGCCGATACCGCGACCACGACCCACGGGCCGGCACGCCGCCCGCCGCGCGCACGCCGCCGAGGAGGAGCCGCCGGGCAGACCCCGGCTCGCGGTCCTGATCCCGGCCCACAACGAGCAGGACCGCGTCGCCGCCGCGATCGAAGGCCTGTGGCGGCAGACCCGGCGGCCGGACCTGATCGTCGTCGTCGCCGACAACTGCACCGACGACACCGCCCGGATCGCCGTCGCGCACGGCGCGCAGGTCTTCCACACCCGGGGCAACACGCACAAGAAGGCGGGCGCCCTCAACCAGGCCATCGCCTGGGTGCTGCCCCACCTCGACGACCGGGACCTGCTGCTGGTGCAGGACGCCGACACCGTGCTCAACCCGTGGTTCGCCGAGACCGCCCTGGCCACCTTCAACCGCAAGGTCGGCGCCGTCGGCGGCGTCTTCTACGGCGAGGAGGGCGGCGGCCTGCTCGGTCTGCTCCAGCGCATGGAGTTCCACCGCTACGCCTGGGAGCTGGAACGCACCGGGGGCAAGGCCCAGGTGCTCACCGGCACCGGCACCATGTTCCGGGCCCGGGTGCTGCGCGAGGTGCGGGCGGCCCGCCGCGCCGGTGTCATCGGCGGCGGCAGCGGCTACTACAGCCTCGCCTCCCTCACCGAGGACGACGAGATGACCAAGGCGGTCAAGACCCTCGGCTACCGCGCCATGTCACCGGCGGGCTGCGCGGTCACCACCGAGGTCATGCCGACCCTGGGCAAACTGTGGCACCAACGGCTGCGCTGGCAGCGCGGCGCCCTGGAGAACCTCCGCGACTACGGCTGGACCCGCGTCACCGCCCGCTACTTCTTCCAGCAGTTCCTCATGGGCTTCGGCGCGCTGTCCTTCCTCGTCTACCTGACCTTCATGATCACGTCCATCGCCCTGTACGGCCCGCCGGGCCTGTCACCGGTGTGGACCTCGATCGGCCTGATCTTCGTCGTCGAGAAGGTCGTCTCCGTACGCCGCGCCGGACCCCTGCCGATGCTAGTGGCGCTGCTGATGATCCCGGAGATGCTCTACGACCTCTTCCAGCACACCGTCTACTTCTGCTCGCTGTGGGGCCTGCTGCGCCGCAGCGAGGAGAAGTGGGTGGCCACCTGACCACCCCCACCCCCAGCGCCGCACCCACGGCGCGACCTCATCACACCCGCACCAGAGCGAGGAGAACGACATGTACGGACGAGTCGTCGGCGCCGGCACCACCGGCGCCGGAGGCGCCACGCTGGCCGCCACCGGCGTGTGGATGAACAGCATGGCCATGATGGTCGCGGCCACCACCCTGGTGGCCGCGGGAGTGGCCCTGTTCAAGCTGGCGCCGCGCCCGCGGCGCCGCTAGGGCCACTCGGCGATCACCCTGCCGCGGTCTCGTCCATCCCGGCCAGGACGAGCGGCAGCCGGTCCGCCGCACCCTCGGTGAGGCGGACCGGAACGCCCCAGTCCTGCTGGTGCACATGGCAGGCGGGGTACTCGTTCGCGGGGTCGTCGTCGCACGAGGCCGCCATCGCGGAGACGTGCAGGACACCCTCCGTGACGGCGGGATTCAGCTCCAGTTCGCGGCACAGGTCGGTGTCCGCGCCCTCGCCCTTCAGCAACAGCTCGGGCGGGGTCGAGGAGACCAGCAGCCGGGTCGACGGCCCGTACCGGGTGTCGAGCTTCTGACCCGCCGGGGCCTGGAAGACCACGTCCAGGCGGAGTCGGCCGGGGGCGACCTCCGTCGCCGCGCGCCGGGTGCGGTGGGCGACGGCCTCCACCCGTACCGCCTCCTCCGGCAACCGCAGCCGGGTCAGCCGGTGCCGGGCCGACTCCACCACCACGATGTCGTCACCGACGAGCACCGCGTCGCTGGGCTCGCGCAGATCGGTGGCGAGCGTGGTGACCTCGCCGGTCGCCGGGTCGTAGCGGCGCAGGGCGTGGTTGTAGGTGTCGCTGACGGCGACCGAGCCGTCCGGCAGGGCGGTCACGCCCAACGGGTGCTGGAGCAGCGCCTGTCCGGCGGCTCCGTCCCGGTGCCCGAAGTCGAACAGCCCGGTGCCGACCGCCGTGTGGACGGCACCGTCGAGATCCACCCAGCGCAGGGCCGACGTCTCGGAGTCGGCGATCCACAGCCGGTCGGGCGTGGCCGCGAGCCCGGAGGGCTGCGCGAACCAGGCGTCCGCGCCGGGCCCGTCGACGAGCCCCTCGTTCGTGGTCCCGGCGGTGACGGCGACGGTCCCGGCCTCCGGGTCGTAGGCCCACAGCTGGTGCACGCCCGCCATGGCGATCCACACCCTGCCGTTCCACCAAGCCACGTCCCAGGGCGAGGAGAGCTTCACGTCCCGGGCGGAACCGGACGTGGCCTCGCCCTGCATCCACTGGTGTCCGGTGCCGGCCAGGGTCGTGGTCACTCCCGTCTCCGGGTCGAAGCGCCGCAGGGCGTGGTTGACCGTGTCGGCGACCACGACGGTGCCGTCCGGCAGGAGCGCGAGCCCCTGCGGCTCCTGGAACCGGACCCGGTCAGGGCCGCCGTCGGTCATCCCCCGGCCGCCCTGGCCGATCCGCCGCACCACGGTCTCGCCGTCCTCCGCCAGCTCCACCAGCTGGTGCCGGGTGGTGTCGCTGACCAGGAAGTTCCAGGACGGCAGCAGCAGCGCCCTGCCCGGGAAGCGCAGGGTGGTGGGCTCCGGCTCCGGCGGCACGTACGGCCCGTCGCCGCGGCGCAGGGTGCCCTTGGCCTCGTGCTCGGCCTCCAGTTCCTCCACCAGCCGCTCGATCGCGTGCGCGTGCCCCTCACCGGCGTGCTGCGCGACGACGTAGCCCTCCGGGTCGATGACGACCAGCGTCGGCCAGGCCCGTACCGCGTACTGCTTCCAGGTGGCGAGCTCCGGATCGTCGAGCACCGGGTGCTCCACCCCGTACCGCTCCACCGCGTCGACCACCGCCTGGTGCTCCGCCTCGTGAACGAACTTCGGCGAGTGCACCCCGACGACCACGACCGTGTCCCGGTGCTTCTCCTCCAGCTCTCGGAGCTCGTCCAGGACGTGCAGGCAGTTCACGCAGCAAAACGTCCAGAAATCCACAACGACGCACTTGCCTCGCAGGTCGGCGAGCGTGAGGTTCTTCCCGCCAGTGTTGAGCCAGCCGCCCTTGCCGATCAGCTCGGGGGCGCGTACGCGGGCGCGTCGGGGTGCCGTGTCGTTCATGGGACCAAGGGTGCCACTCGCCCGGGGCGGCCCGCCCGGCGCGGTGCCGTACTGGGCCCGTTGGGCCCGTCGGACCACCGGCGGCGTCGCCGGGGCGGAGCCGGGGAAGCGGTGAGGACATGAGATTCCTCGTACGCGACCGGGTTTTCGGCATCGGTGACGACTACTGGATCGAGGACGAACACGGCCGCAAGGTCTTCCTCGTCGACGGCAAGGCGATGCGGCTGCGGGACACCTTCGAGCTGAAGGACGCCCACGGCCGGGTCCTGATCGACCTGCACCAGAAGATGCTCGCGCTGCGGGACACGATGGTGATCGAGCGGGGCGGGGAGGCCCTGGCGAAGATCAGGCGCAAGCGGCTGTCGCTGCTGCGCAACCACTACCGGGTGTCCCTGGTGGACGGCACCGAGCTCGACGTCAGCGGCAAGATCCTCGACCGGGAGTTCGCCGTCGAGTACGACGGCGAACTGCTCGCGGTGATCTCCCGGCGCTGGCTGAGCGTCGTGGAGACCTACGGCGTCGACGTCGTGCGCGAGGACGCCGACCCCGCGCTGCTGATCGCGGTGGCGGTGTGCGTGATCCACCTGGCGGAGAAGGAACGCGAGGAGCGGTAGCCGCCGGGAGAGGAGCGGCATGGGGCCCGCTGGAAGTATCCTGAAGATCTTGAAATCGCCCGGCTTGCACCGCTTCGAGTCGATCGACATCCACCGGCAATCCGGGGCGAGTCGGGCAGCCAGAGCAAGATCCTCATCGGCCTTCTAGGGCCTGTCCCGGCGGCGCGGAGGTTCCAGGCCGAGGACCCGGTCCTTCAGGGCCGGGAACTGCTCCCGGGTGGCCGGCACCCTCGCCGGGTCGAAGTCGACGGCGAGAACCTCCTCACCGGGGCCGGCCTCGGCCAGCACCTCGCCCCAGGGGTCCACCACGATCGAGTGACCCGCCTGCGGAACTCCGGCGTGCGTCCCGGCCGTTCCACAGGCGAGCACGAACGCCTGGTCCTCCACCGCCCGCGCCCGGGCCAGCAGCGTCCAGTGCGCACGCCGGCGCTCGGGCCAGCCCGCCGGGACCACCAGGGTCTGCGCGCCGGCGTCGACGAGCCCGCGGAAGAGTTCGGGGAAACGGAGGTCGTAACAGGTCGCGAGACCAAGGGTGGTGTCCGGCAGAGGAACCGTCACCAGTTCCCGCCCCGCGCTCATCAGCACAGCCTCGCCCTTGTCGAAGCCGAAGCAGTGGATCTTGCGGTAGACGGCGGCCAGATCGCCGGAGGGGGAGAAGACCAGGGAGGTGTTGTAGAGGGAGCCCGCGGCCGAGTCGCCGTCGGACGCGGCGCGTTCGGGAATCGAGCCGGCGTGCAGCCACACGCCCGCGTCGCTCGCCGCCTTGGCCATCGTCTCGTACGTGGGACCCTCCAGCGGTTCGGCCCCGCGTTCGAACTCCTCGAAGGCGAAGGCTCCGGTGGTCCACAGCTCCGGCAGCACCACGAGGTCGGCCCCTGCCTGCTCCCGCACCAGGGCGGCCGCCCGCCGACGCCGCGAATCGACCGATTCGCCCTCGTCCACGGCAATCTGGATCAGCGAGGCGCGCACACTACCACCGTCCTGGCACTCGAGTCGTCCGGACAGGCCTACGATCGTCACACGAAAGCACTGCCGGGCTGCCTCACAGCAGCGTAACTTAGCGTTTCAAGACACCCGCCGACCGCAGCCACCTCCCACTGGCAATGCCATCACTTCCTGCCCGTGTACCGACCGCCGAGGGGTCCCGTTCCGTGAGTCTGCATCCCACCCTCCAGCCCTACGCCGATGCCTGGACCCACTCCGTCGAGGCGATATCGGAGCTGATGCAGCCCCTGGTGGAGGCCGATTGGAACCGGCGCACGCCGTGCCCGGGCTGGTCGGTCCGCGACGTCGTCTCGCACATCATCGGCATGGACTGCGAGATGCTGGGCGACCCGCGGCCCATCCACGCGCTCCCGCGCGACCTGTTCCACGTCACCAACGAGCACCAGCGCTACATGGAGATGCAGGTCGACGTCCGCCGCCACCACACGTCGCCGGAGATGACCTCCGAGCTGGAGTACACGATCATCCGCCGCAACCGCCAGCTGCGGAACGAGTCCCGCGCCCCCGGCACCAAGGTGCGCGGCCCGCTCGGCGCGGAGATCACCCTCGAAGAGGCCATGCGCTACCGCGCCTTCGACATCTGGGTGCACGAGCAGGACCTGCGCGCGGCCCTCGGCCGCCCCGGCAGCCTCGACTCGCCCGGCGCCCACGTCGCCCGCGACCACCTGCTGGCCGCGCTCCCGGACGTGGTCGCGGTCAAGGCGGACGCTCCGCGCAGCTCGGCGATCGTCTTCGACGTGCACGGCCCGCTGGAGTTCCTGCGGACGATCCGCGTCGACATCCAGGGCCGCGGCACCCTGGAGACGGCCCCGGCCCTCGGCCCGGCGGCGACCCTCGCGCTCGACTGGGAGACCTACGTCCGCCTGGCCTGCGGCCGGGTCACCCCGGAAGCGGTCGCGGACCGTGTGAAGACGGAGGGCGACCTGGATCTGGCGGCGGCGATCCTGCGGAACTTCGTGGTGACGGCCTAGGTGTGCTGTCCCGGGGCGAGCCGGATCCCCCCTGCTCCATGAGAGCCGGGGGGAGGCACCCCTCGACAGGGCGAGCGCACCGGCTCCCGCCCCCGCCCCGCCTCACGGCGGCGCAGGACACCGTCACGCCGGCACGTGCACCGTCTCCACCCGGCTGGCGACCAGCCGTTCCCGCTCCCGCCGGGCCGCCCGCTCGCGCAGCCGCAGGATCTGGCTCACGCCCAGCGCCTGGAGCACGAACACCGCGGAGAAGGCGATCCTGTAATCGTCCCCGGTCGCGTCCAGCAGCACCCCGATCGCGAACAACGTCGTCATCGAGGCCACGAAGCCACCCATGTTGGTGATGCCCGACGCCGTCCCCTGACGCTCCGCCGGATTCGCCGGCCGCGCGAAGTCGAACCCGATCATCGAGGCCGGCCCGCACGCGCCGAGCACCAGGCACAGCACGACCAGCAGCCACATCGGCGCCCGCCCGCCCGGACAGGCCAGCATCACCGCCCACATGCCCGCGGTCGCCACCACTGTGCCGAGCGCGAGCGGCAGCCGCGCCGCGTGGTGCCGGGCGACGATCTGCCCGTAGACGAGCCCGACGGCCATGTTGGACACCACGACGAGCGTGAGCAGTTCCCCGGCGTCCGCCCGCGACAGGCCCTGCGCCTCGACCAGGAACGGCAGCCCCCACAGCAGCAGGAACACCATCGCGGGGAACTGCGTGGTGAAGTGCACCCACAGCCCGAGCCGCGTCCCGGGCTCCCGCCAGGCCGCGGCGATCTGCCGGCGTACGTACGCGGCGCCCTGGTGGGGCAGTGGCTCCGGTTCGTGGCCCTCCGGGTGGTCCTTGAGGAACAGCACCAGCAGCACCAGCACCACCGCTCCGGCCAGCGCGCTGCCCGCGAAGGCCACCGTCCAGCCCACCCCGTGCAGCAGCCGGGCCAGCACCAGCGTGGACACCAGGTTGCCGGCCATTCCGGCCAGCCCGGCCAGCTGGGCGACCAGCGGCCCGCGCCGGGCGGGGAACCACCGGGTGCCCAGCCTCAGCACGCTGATGAACGTCATGGCGTCCCCGCAGCCGAGCAGCGCGCGCGAGGCGAGCGCGGTGCCGTACGACGGGGAGAACGCGAAGCCGAGCTGACCGGCCGTGAAGAGCACGGCGCCGATGCCCAGCACCTTCTTGGTGCCGAGCCGGTCGACGAGCAGGCCGACCGGTATCTGCATGCCGGCGTAGACGAGGAGCTGGAGGATCGAGAACGTCGACAGCGCCGAGGCGCCCACGTGGAAGCGGTCGGCGGCGTCGAGACCGGCGACGCCCAGGGATGTGCGGAAGATGACGGCGACGAAGTAGACGGCGACGCCGATGCTCCAGACGGCGACGGCGCGCCGGCCGCCGGGCGGATCACCGGGCAGTGAGGCCGGCGAGGAGGACGAGGAGCTCACCGGACCTCACCCCGTGCGAGGTGGGAGAACCAGTTGACGTGCCGGTGCACGACGTCGACGGCCGCCTCCGTGTCCCCCGAGCGCAGCGCGTCCAGGATCTGCTCGTGCTCGGCGAGCGTCTTGGCGAGCCGGTCGGGGTGGGAGTGCATGACGGCGACACCCATGCGCAGCTGCCGGTCGCGCAGCTGGTCGTACAGCCGGGACAGGATCTCGTTGCCGCCGCTGCGGACGATCTCGGCGTGGAAGCAGCGGTCGGTGACGGCGGCCGCGGCGAAGTCGCCGGCGGCGGCCTGCTTCTTCTGCTTCTGCAGCAGTTCCTCGAGCCGCTCGATGAGCCCCGGCGGCGCGGGTACGGCCTTCCTGGCCGCGTACTCCTCGACCAGCTGCCGGGTCTCGACCACGTCGGCGATCTCCTGCGCGGACACCGGCAGGACGAGGGCTCCCTTCTTCGGGTAGAGCTTGATGAGCCCCTCGACCTCCAGCCGCAGCAGCGCCTCGCGCACGGGCGTGCGCGAGACCCCGACGGCCTCGGCCAGCTCACCCTCGGTCAGCAGGGTGCCGCCCCCGTAACTGCGGTCCAGGACGGCTTGCTTGACGTGCGCGTACACGCGATCGGCGGCGGGGGGCTGTTTCAGGGCCAGACTCATGCCCACAGCATAGATACAACACGTACGCAAGGCTCGCCCCATCCACCATGCGGACCATACGAACCCGACGGGAAATCCACCCGGAAGCCGCACAACCTTCCGCGCCGCCTGCGAGTCAGACAGACGCGGCCCCACTTTGTGGGCTCTCAACTCTGCCGCACGGCAGAGGAATTCAACATAATCGGGGTACCTCACTTGAAAACCGGCATCCAGGGCATCCGTATCCGCAGAGCCGCCGCAGTCGCCGTGACCGCGAGCGCCGTGCTCGCCGCCGGGGCCCTCACCGCGGCACCCGCGCAGGCCGTCACCGCGCCGTCGATCGTGGCCAAGGGCGGCTACGTGATGGACAGCGCGACCGGCAAGTCCCTCTACACCAAGGCCGCGGACACCAGGCGCTCCACGGGCTCCACCACGAAGATCATGACCGCCAAGGTCGTGCTGGCCCAGCCGAGCCTGAACCTCGACGCCAAGGTCACCATCCAGAAGGCGTACAGCGACTACGTCGTCAGGAACAACGCCTCGCAGGCCCATCTCATCGTCGGCGACAAGGTGACCGTCCGTCAGCTGCTGTACGGCCTGATGCTGCCCTCGGGCTGCGACGCCGCGTACGCGCTGGCCGACAAGTTCGGTTCGGGCTCGACGCGGGACGCGCGGGTGAAGTCCTTCATCGGCAAGATGAACAGCACCGCCAAGAGCCTCGGCCTGACGAACACGCACTTCGACTCGTTCGACGGCATCGGCAAGGGCAGCAACTACTCGACACCGCGCGACCTGACCAAACTGGCGCGCAGCGCGTTGAAGAACTCCACGTTCCGCACGATCGTGAAGACGAAGTCGTACACGGCCAAGACCATCACCAAAACGGGCAGCACCCGCACGATGGGCAAGTGGACGAACACGAACACGCTGCTCAGCAGCTACAGCGGCGCGATCGGCGTGAAGACGGGCTCCGGTCCCCAGGCCGGGGCCTGCCTCGTCTTCGCCGCCACCAGGAACGGCAGGACCGTCATCGGCACGGTTCTGGCCTCGTCCACGTACGCGCAGCGCGCGACGGACGCGACGAGGCTCCTGAACTACGGGTTCGCCAGGAAGGTCTGACACCCGCTCACCAGGCCGGAAGGGCCCGCCGCTGACCGCAGCGGCGGGCCCTTCTCTTATGTACGCGCATATGAATGGTGCTAGCATCATTGGCATCATGTTGCTGCGATTGGACAAGAGGGACACCCGGCCCCTGCACGAGCAGGTCGCCGGCGCCATCCGGCGCGCCATCGCCGAGGGGGAGTGCCGCCCGGGCGACCGGCTGCCGTCGGCGCGCGACCTCTCCCAGATGCTCGACATCAACATCAACACCGTCCTGCGTGGCCTGCGCGGCCTGCGGGACGAGGGACTGCTGGAGTTCCGCCGGGGACGAGGGGTGACCGTCGCGGAGGGCGCGGACCGGCACTCCGGACTGCGGATCCGGGTGCGCGAACTGGTGGCCGAGGCGGGCCGCCTGGGCTACAGCCGGAACGATCTCATCGAGATGATCAGGGGGACGCGATGAACGACCCGAGAAGGCACGGGAACGGGACGCGCTGGGCAGCCGCCATCTGGACGGCCGGCACCGCGGTCCTGATCGCCGCGCTGCCCTGGGCCGCGAGCGAACGGCTGCCGGACCGGATGGCGACCCACTGGAAGGAATCCGCGGCCGACGGCTCGATGCCGCTGTGGGCGGCCTCGCTCGTCCCCGCTCTGGTCTGGCTCGTGCTGGGCGTGGGCGTGGAGGTGCTGCGGCGGCGGGCCGGGGAGGACGGTCCGGCGGTGACGCGGCCGTGGGCGCTGGCCGGACTGCTGTCGGCCGGTGTACTCCTCGTCGGTGGCCAGCTGTCCGTCGTGCGGGCGAACCTCGATCACACGGACTGGCACCAGGTGCGGCTGCCGATCGCGGGGATCGTGGTCTCACTGGTGGTGGCGCTGCTCGCCGGGATCGCCGGCTGGCTGGTGGGCGCGCGGGGTCGGGCCTCCGGCCCGGCGTCCGGGGGACGGGACGCCGACGGACCGACGCTGGAGATCCCCGAGGGACAGCAGGTGGTGTGGTTCTCGCGCACCACCAACCTCTGGCTGCACCTCATCGCGGCCGTGACCGGAGTGGTGGCGGTGGCCGCCCTGGTCGCCCTCGTCGCCGGACTCGCCGGGCCCGGCGCGGGGTGGTCGCTGTTCGCTTCGTGCGCGGTCGCCTCCCTCGCGGGGGCCGGCTGTGCCTCGGTACAGGCACGTGTGTCCCGGCGGGGCCTGGAGGTGGCCTTCGGCCCGCTCGGCTGGCCGGTACGGCGCTGGGCGCCTGACGCGATCGAGTCCGCCCGCGCCGAGAACCGTACGCCCGCGCAGGTCGGCGGCTGGGGCTACCGCTTCAGCGGTCTGGGCACCACGGTCATGCTGCGGGCCGGGGAGTGCCTGGTGATCCGGGCCCGGGGCGGCCGGAGCGACTTCGCGGTCAGCGTGGACGACGCCGAACGCGGAGCCGCCCTGCTGAACGCACTGCGCACCCACCAGCCGAGCTGACCCTCCCGGCCGTCATGGCCACCCCCTGAACCACCGCGGACGCCGGGGCGGCGCACCTCCGTGAGAGGTGCGCCGCGCGGTTTCGCCGTGGGCCGTCAGGCCCAGGTGATCAGTCGCTTCGGCTGTTCCAGGATCGCGGCGACGTCGGCCAGGACCTTGGAGCCGAGTTCGCCGTCGACCAGGCGGTGGTCGAAGCTGAGGGCCAGCGTGGTGACCTGGCGGGGCTTGACCTTGCCCTTGTGGACCCACGGCTGGAGCTTGATCGCGCCGACCGCGAGGATCGCGGACTCGCCGGGATTGAGGATCGGCGTGCCGGTGTCGACGCCGAAGACGCCGACGTTGGTGATCGTCACCGTGCCGCCCTGCATGGCCGCCGGGGATGTCCTCCCCTCGCGTGCCGTGGACACCAGTTCCCCGAGGGCCTCCGCGAGCTGCGGCAGCGTCTTGGCGTGGGCGTCCTTGACGTTCGGAACGATCAGGCCGCGCGGGGTCGCCGCCGCGATGCCCAGGTTGACGTAGTGCTTCTGGACGATCTCCTGAGCGGCCTCGTCCCAGGACGCGTTGATCTCCGGGTTGCGCTTGATGGCGACCAGCAGGGCCTTGGCGATCAGCAGCAGCGGGTTGACCCGCAGACCCTGCATCTCCTTGTCCTGCTTGAGCTCCTCGACCAGCTTCATCGTGCGCGTCACGTCCACCGTCACGAACTCCGTGACGTGCGGGGCCGTGAACGCCGAGCCGACCATCGCCGCCGCCGTCGCCTTGCGGACGCCCTTGACGGGGATACGGGTCTCGCGCGCCCCGTCGTAGCTCACGGCGGGAGCCGGGGCCGCGGCCACCGGGGCCGGCGGCTCGGGAGCCTCGGGTGCGGCCGGTGCCGTCGGCACCGCCGCGTGCACGTCCTCGCGCGTGATGATGCCGTCCGGGCCGGACGGCACGACCGTGGCGAGGTCCACACCCAGGTCCTTGGCCAGCTTACGCACCGGGGGCTTGGCCAGCGGGCGGGGCCCGGCGGGAGCCGCGGCGGCCGCGGTGCCGTGGCCGTTCAGCTCCGGCCGGGGTGCCGTCGTCGCCGGGGCGGCCGTGGCCTCCGGGCCCTTGCGCGGGCGGCGCTTGGTGGAGGACGCCGAGACGCCGTAGCCCACGAGCACCGGCTGGCGGCCCGGCTGCGCCTCCCCGTCCGTCTTCGGCTCGGTCTTCGGCTCGGTCTTCGGCTCGGCCTGCGCCGGGACCTCGGCCGGCGCCGCGCCCGCCACCTCCACCGCGATGATGGACGTGCCCACGTCCACCGTGGTGCCCTCGGCGAAGTGCAGCTCGCGCACCACCCCGTCGTAGGGAATGGGCAGTTCGACGGCCGCCTTGGCGGTCTCGACCTCGCAGACCACCTGGCCGTCGGTGACCGTGTCACCGGGCTGGACGTACCACTTGAGGATCTCCGCCTCGGTCAGACCCTCGCCGACATCCGGCATCTTGAACTCACGCACGGACGCATCGGTCATCGTCGTCACGAACCTCTCCCTCAGTACGCCAGCGAGCGGTCGACGGCGTCGAGCACGCGATCCAGGTCCGGCAGGTAGGACTCCTCCAGACGGGCCGGCGGGTACGGCGCGTGATAGCCGCCGACCCGCAGCACCGGAGCCTCCAGGTGGTAGAAGCAGCGCTCGGTGATCCGGGCGGCGATCTCCGCGCCGGAGCCGAAGAACACCGGCGCCTCGTGGACGACGACCAGACGGCGCGTCCGTTCCACCGAGGCCTGGATGGCGTCGAAGTCGATCGGGGAGACCGAGCGCAGGTCCAGGACCTCCAGGGACTTGCCCTCCTCGGCGGCCGCGGCGGCGACCTCCTGGCAGAGCTTCACCATCGGGCCGTAGGCCGCCAGGGTCAGGTCCGTGCCCTCGCGGACGACCTGCGCCTTGTGCAGCGGGTTCGGGATGGCCTCCGTGTTGACCTCGGCCTTGTCCCAGTAGCGCCGCTTGGGCTCGAAGTAGATCACCGGGTCGTCGCTCTGGATGGCCTGCTGCATCATCCAGTAAGCGTCCGACGCGTTGGAGGGGCTGACGATCTTCAGGCCCGCCACATGCGCGAACAGCGCCTCGGGGGACTCCGAGTGGTGCTCGACCGCGCCGATGCCGCCGCCGTAGGGGATGCGGACGACGACCGGAAGCTTGACCTTGCCCAGCGAGCGGGCGTGCATCTTCGCGAGCTGCGTGACGATCTGGTCGTACGCCGGGAAGACGAAGCCGTCGAACTGGATCTCGACCACCGGACGGTAGCCGCGCAGGGCGAGGCCGATCGCGGTGCCGACGATGCCGGACTCGGCGAGCGGGGTGTCGATGACGCGGCTCTCGCCGAAGTCCTTCTGGAGGCCGTCCGTCACACGGAACACGCCGCCGAGCTTGCCGACGTCCTCGCCCATGACGAGGACCTTGGGGTCGTTGTCCAGGGCACGGCGCAACGACTCGTTGATCGCCTTGGCCAGGGCCATCTTCTCCGCAGCCATGTTCAGACCCCCTCTGCGTCCGCGAACGACGCCTGGTAGGCGGCGAACTGGGCGCGCTCCTCGTCGACGAGCGCGTGCCCGTCCGCGTACACGTTCTCGAAGATGGCGAAAAGGTCCGGATCGGGCATGGCACGGACCGCTTCGCGCACTCGTCTGCCCAACGCCTCGCTCTCGGCCTCGAGTTCCGCGAAGAATCCCTCGTCCGCGTGGTTTGCGGCCTCCAGGTGGCGGCGGAGGCGCAGGATCGGGTCCTTCGCCTCCCAGGCCAGGCGCTCCTCGTCCCCCCGGTACCGGGTGGGGTCGTCGGAGGTGGTGTGGGCGCCCATGCGGTAGGTGTACGCCTCCACCAGGGTGGGGCCCTCGCCGCTGCGGGCGCGTTCCAGCGCCCACTTGGTGACCGCGAGGCAGGCCAGTACGTCGTTGCCGTCGACGCGGACGCCGGGGAAGCCGAAGCCCGCCGCGCGCTGGTAGAGCGGGACCCGGGTCTGCTTCTCGGTCGGCTCGGAGATCGCCCACTGGTTGTTCTGGCAGAAGAACACCACGGGGGCGTTGTAGACCGCGGAGAAGGTGAAGGCCTCGGCCACGTCGCCCTGGCTGGAGGCGCCGTCGCCGAAGTAGGCGATGACCGCGGAGTCGGCGCCGTCCTTGGCGACGCCCATCGCGTAGCCGGTGGCGTGCAGCGCCTGGGAGCCGATGACGATCGTGTAGAGGTGGAAGTTGTTGCTGTTGGGGTCCCAGCCACCGTTGTTCACACCGCGGAACATGCCGAGGAGGTTGGTCGGGTCCACCCCGCGGCACCAGGCGACGCCGTGCTCACGGTAGGTCGGGAAGACGTAGTCGTCCTCGCGGGTGGCGCGCCCGGAACCGATCTGGGCGGCCTCCTGGCCGAGCAGCGAGGCCCACAGCCCCAGTTCGCCCTGGCGCTGCAGGGCGGTGGCCTCGGCGTCGAAGCGGCGGGTGAGCAGCATGTCCCGGTACAGGCCGCGAAGCTCCGCGGCGGTGATTCCGGCGACGTACTTGTCGTACTCGGCGTTCTTGACGCGCTTGCCCTCGGGCGTCAGCAACTGCACGAGTTCGGGGTCGGTGCTCTTCTTGTCGCCGGTACGCCGCCTGGTGCCGGCGGCTTTCGTGCCGGTCGCGCCGGCCTTGCTTCCGGCGCTGCGTCGCGATGTGCGCGCGGCAGTGCTCTCCACGGTCACGTGTGCTCCTCCGTCGGTCCGGCCCCGGGGTTGCCGGTAGCCAGTGCGGCTCACCTGTTCCGGACCACCGGGCACGGGGTGGGTGCCACTCGGCCGGGAACAGGCGTGACAGGTGCCCCGGCGAGCGCCCTGCAGCAGTCACGTTACCCAGTGCTCCACAAATCTGGGAAACCCCTCCTGACCTGGGCGTTTCCTTGGATTTCCAAGTATTTCCACTTGGACGTCCAAGTACCTCGCCGGGCAGTCGGGACAGCCGCTGGTCACAGCCCTGCAGGGGGCCGGAACACCGGCACGTTATCCCGGTCACCCCTGAGTCGGGAAGGGTCGGCGAATGGCCGGAACTGCTCTTGATGGATGCCCCCGCACGGGGGACGGCGGAACGGGACCCGGCGGGCGGGGAAACGGGGCGCGGCCAATGGCGTACCGGCGCACGACGGGCGGCGGCGGGGCGGCATCGCGACCTCACGTGACCGAAAGCGACCGTCGACGACTGTCTGTGACAAGCCCCAGCTCACGGCCTCCGCCGGTGCCCTAGCATCTGGCGCGTGCCGCGCCCATGTGTACCACCCCCCGTGCCCCACGCGCCCCCTCTGAGCGCCTTGCTGCGCCAGTACGCCGCCGGTTCCGCCCTCACCTGCGAGCCGGTCGACCAGGGCCTGCTCAACCGCGGCTACCGGCTGTGCACGACCCGCGGCCGTTATTTCCTCAAGCACCACTTCGATCCGGACACCGCCGATCCCGCCGCCATCGCGCGCCAGCACCGGGCCACCCAGCGCCTGGCCGACCTCGGCGTCCCGGTGGCGCCGCCGGTCACCGGCCGCGACGGGCGTACGGTCGCCGTCGTCGGCGGCCACGCCTACGCCCTGCACCCCTGGATCGACGGCCGGCACCGGCACGGCGGGCAACTCACCACCGGGCAGTGCGCCCGCCTGGGGACGCTGCTCGGAGCCGTGCACGCCTGCCTGGAGCGCGTGATGCCGCCCAAGTACCGCACCCGTCCCGCCGCGAGTCCCCACCCCGTGGAGAGCGCCGATCCCGCCGACACCTTCGCCCTGATCGACGACCTGCTCGCGCACGTACGCCGCCACCGGCCCCCGGACGCCTTCGACGAACTGGCGCGGCACCGGCTCCTGGAGCGGCGCGCGCTCCTGGAACGGCACGCGGACCGGCGGCCGCCGCCCGGCGGGCCCGTCGGCTGGGTGCACGGCGACTTCCACCCCTTCAACCTGCTCTACCAGGGGGACACTCCCGCCGCGATCGTCGACTGGGACCGGCTCGGCGTGCAGCCCCGCGCGGAGGAGGCGGTGCGCGCCGCCGCGATCTTCTTCGTCCGGCCCGCCGGCACCCTGGACCTGCCGAAGGTCAGGGCGTACGCGCGCGCGTACCGGCTGGCGGCCGGCGCCACCCCGTCGGAACTCGCGGCGGCCGTGCACCGCGTCTGGTGGGAGCGCCTGAACGACTTCTGGATGCTGCGCTGGCACTACGAGCGCGGCGACACCCGCGCGGACCCGCAGTTCCCGGCCGCCTCGGCGCTCGCGGTGTGGTGGACGCGGGAGTACGGCGCGGTGTGCGGCGCGTTCGCGGAGTGACATCGACCAAGCCCGAAAACACCGCGCGCGTGGGGCCCGTACGGCCTCACGCGCGCGTGAAGGATGCTCGGTTCGCGGCGGGACTCAGTTGCTTCCGCCGAGGTTCCCCGCCGCCCCCGCGGAGGTACCGGCGGCGTCGCCACCGCCGCCGCCGTCCCCGGAGCCGTCGGTCGGAGCGCCGCCCGTGTCCGGGGGCGTCGACGAAGGCCCGGGCTCGGCCGGTTCGCTGGAGGTCTGCGGGTCGGTCTGCTGATCGGAGGGCTGTTCGCCGGACGGCTCCGACGGGGTCCACGACGGCCGGGACGACGGCGTGTACTTCCAGCCGCCCCCGCCCGAGCCGTAGCCCCGGTCCGTCGACGTGTCCGACGGCTGCTCGTTGGACGAGTCGCTCGGGGTGGTGCTGGGCTGCGCGTCGTCGGTGGACTGCGTGTTCGACGGCGACTTGGTGGTGTCGACACCGGTGCCGGTGTCGCCGCCGGTGTTCTGCAGCGCCAGTGCCACGCCCGCGGCGATGGCGATCACCGCGAGGACGGCCAGGATCCACAGCTTGCCGCGGCCGCTGCCTTTGTTGCCGTGCCCCTCGAAGCCGCCGTCGTCGGAGTTGCCGTACCCGGCGGGCAGGATCGGCTGGGGGATCTGCGTGGTGCCGGAGCCGAGGTCGGCCGGGTGCGGCATCACGGTCGTGCCCGCGTAGCCCGCCGCCGGGGTGTGCCGGCCGTCGTGCGCCTCGACCGGGCCGGTGTTCCAGGTTCCGGTGTGGCCGCCCTGGTCGTACAGCATCTGCAGCCCGTACTGGACCAGCCCGCGCATCTCCTCGGCCGTCTGGAAACGGTCGTCGGGCTCCTTGGCCAGCGAGCGCATGACCAGGCCGTCGAGCTCCGGCGGGCAGGTGCCGCCGGGGACCTGCGAAGGCGGCACCGGCATGTCCTGGACGTGCTGGTAGACCACCGACAGCGGGGTCTCGCCGGTGAACGGGGGCCGCAGCGCGAGGAGTTCGTACAACAGGCAGCCTGTGGCGTACAGGTCGGAGCGGTAGTCGACGGCCTTGCCGAGGGCCTGTTCCGGGGAGAGGTACTGCGGAGTGCCCATGACCATGCCGGTCTGCGTCATCGTCGTGGACGCCCCGTGCAGGGCGCGGGCGATGCCGAAGTCCATCACCTTCACGGCGCCGTTGTCGGTGATGATGACGTTGGCGGGCTTAATGTCGCGGTGCACGATGCCGTGCTGGTGCGAGTAGGCCAGCGCCTCCAGCACACCGGAGACGATGATCAGCGCCTGCTCCGGGCCGGGCGCCTCGGCGTTGAGCAACAGGTCACGGATGGTGCGGCCCTCGACCAGCTCCATCACGATGTACGGCACGGCCTGGCCGCCCACATGGTCCTCGCCGGAGTCGTACACGGCGACGATCGCGTGGTGGTTGAGCCCGGCGACCGACTGGGCCTCACGTGTGAACCGGGCCTTGGAGACGGGGTCCTCGGCCAGGTCGGCGCGGAGCAGCTTGACCGCCACGGTCCGGCCGAGGCGCACGTCCTCGGCGGCGAACACCTCGGCCATGCCGCCCCGGCCGAGTCTGTGCGTCAGCCGGTACCGGCCGTCGCCGACCAGGCCGTCGTCGCCCCACATCTCCGGCGCGTCTGACATACCGCCGCCGGTCGCCTCGGGGTCGGACGGGCCCTGGGCGCGATGCTGCTGTGCCATCAGTCCTCGCCGTCGTTTATGCCCGCGGTGCGCGCGGTGTTGTCACGGTCTCCGTCGGCCACGCTACAGGCTCCGTGGGGGCCGCCGGTCCAGGATCGTCGCGGCGAGCACCGCCGGGACCGGCCCGAGACGGACCGGCCATGAAACCCCGTGCGGGTGCCGTGGTGCAAATTCCGTGTACCGGCCGTACGCCTGCTGTAACGCTTCCGCGACGCTTCTTTCGCGTACGGTCACGGAACGGGCACCGAGCTTGACGTGTCAGTGCCCTGGGGCAGACTTGGCCGGGAATGACTCATTCGATCAACGAGGGCGCCTGACGGCCTAGTGGGGGACGCGGAGACATGAGCCAGGACGGCGCACACGGCCAGTACGCGGGACGGGCACTGGCCGGCGGCCGCTACCAGCTGCGCGACCTGCTCGGCGAGGGCGGCATGGCCTCGGTGCACCTCGCCTACGACTCCGTGCTCGACCGTCAGGTCGCGATCAAGACACTCCACACCGAACTCGGCCGCGAACAGGCCTTCCGCGAGCGGTTCCGCCGCGAGGCCCAGGCAGTGGCGAAGCTCACGCACACCAACATCGTCTCGGTCTTCGACACCGGCGAGGACGATGTGGACGGCATGACGACGCCGTACATCGTCATGGAGTACATCGAGGGCCGTCCCCTCGGCTCGGTGCTGGAGGAGGACATCCGGCAGCACGGCGCGATGCCCGCCGACAAGGCCCTGAAGATCACCGCGGACGTGCTCGCCGCGCTGGAGATCAGCCACGAGATGGGCCTGGTCCACCGCGACATCAAGCCGGGCAACGTGATGATGACCAAGCGCGGCGTGGTCAAGGTCATGGACTTCGGCATCGCCCGCGCCATGCAGTCCGGCGTGACGTCGATGACGCAGACCGGCATGGTCGTCGGCACCCCGCAGTACCTCTCGCCGGAGCAGGCGCTCGGCCGGGGCGTGGACGCGCGGTCCGACCTGTACTCGGTCGGCATCATGCTGTTCCAACTGGTCACCGGGCGGCTGCCGTTCGACGCGGACTCGCCCCTGGCCATCGCGTACGCGCATGTGCAGGAGGAGCCGGTGGCGCCCTCCTCGATCAACCGCTCGCTTCCTCCGGCGGTGGACGCGCTGGTCGCCCGCGCGCTGAAGAAGAACCCCAACGAGCGCTTCCCCAGCTCCGAGTCCATGCGCGACGAGTGCCTGCGCGTGGCAGCCTCCTTCCAGGCGGCCGCGCCCAGCATCGTCCCCGGCGCCCAGACGCCCAGCGGCGCCGGCGTCGGCTCGGCGGTCTTCCCGCCCATCGACCAGACCGGCCCGGTGCCCCAGGGCAATGTGCAGACGCCGTACCAGCCGGCCCCGACGCCCAACCCCTACAGCAGCGGCGCCCCAGGGCCCGCGGGCTACGGCTACCCGCAGCAGCCCGGCTACCAGACGCCCGTCGCGTCGTCGCCCTACGCGCAGCAGCAGGCGCCGACCCCGCCGCCGTACACCGTCTCGCCCCAGCACACGCCCCCGCCGGGCGGCGGCAGGAGCACCAGGCCCGTGGTCGTCGGGTCGATCGCCGTCGCCGCCATCGCGGTGGTCGGCCTGATCGTCGCGCTGGCCCTGGACAACGGCGGCGGCAACGAAGCCAAGGGCGGGGACGGCAGCGCGAGCGCTTCCACGTCGGTGGTCGAGGGCCACCGCGGGCCGGACACCTCGAAAACGATCGACGCCGACGAGTGCAAGGAGCCGCGGGAGTCGTACAACGACCCGGCCAAGGTCAGGCTGCCGGACTTCCGGTACAAGAACCTCGGGTCGGTCAAGGAGTGCCTCCAGGCCGCGGGCTGGAGGCTGAAGAAGAACGACGTCGACGAGAACACGTTCGGCCAGGACACGGTCATCAACCAGTTCCCCGCGGCCGACACGGACATCGACCCGAAGAACGCGCCGGTGATCCAACTCGACGTCTCGACCGGCAACCCTCCGTCGTCCTGACGGAGTCGTCCCGACCGGAGTAGGCCGAAGGCCCCGGCAGCGTGGCTGCCGGGGCCTTGTCACGTCCGCGCTACGAGGACAGGTGCGGACCGGGGCGCGGCGTACGGCCCGCGGGCACGACGCCCGCGGGCACGACACCTGCGCGTACGGGGGCCTACAGGTACGGCCCGCCCGAGCGGCCGCCCGTGCGGGGGTCGTCGCCGCCATCGTGTCCGATACCCGGGGGAAGGGCACGACGCATCTGCTCCAGCTGGGCGCGGGCGGCCATCTGCTGGGCGAACAGGGTCGTCTGGATCCCGTGGAAGAGACCCTCCAGCCAGCCCACCAACTGTGCCTGCGCGATACGCAGTTCGGCGTCGCTGGGGGTCCCCTCGTCGGTGAACGGCAGGGAGAGCCGCTCCAGCTCCTCGACGAGTTCCGGCGCCAGGCCGTCCTCCAGCTCCTTGACCGAACTCGCGTGGATCTCCTTCAGCCGGACCCGGCTGGCCTCGTCCAGGGGAGCCGCGCGCACCTCTTCGAGAAGCTGCTTGATCATGCTGCCGATCCGCATGACCTTCGCGGGCTGCTCCACCTGCTCCGTCACCGGGGTCTCACGAGAGTCGTCGTCCCCGCCGCCGAGCGCCATGCCGTCCTGGCCCACGACCAGGATCTGCGGATTCTCCGGCGACCGTTCGTTCCTCGGCATCTCCATGACGCCATTGTCTCGCACCCGTACATGCCACTTCTGTGGCGCCCCCCACGGAAAGCGGTTATCCCCCGTGTCATTTCCCCGTGTCGTCGCGCCGGTGGAGGTCCAGACGGAGCAGACGGGCCTCGCAGTGGTCCAGCCAGCGGGACTCCGCCTCGGCACAGCAGATCAGCTGCTCCACGACCAGCAGCCGGGCCACCTCACCCGGCTCCACGAGCGGCCTCGCCAGGACCTCGGCGCGCCGGCGCACGTAGTCGTGCAGCGCCTCGGAGACATGCCGGCGCTGTGCCTCGACGACCTCGCGCGCGTCGACGCCGGGCGTCCCCACCGCCAGCACCAGCTTGATCGCCAGCTCGTCGCGCGGCGGACCCGTCCGCTCCACCGGCCGCGCATACCAGACCCGCAGCTCGGCGCGGCCCGCCTCGGCCAGTGCGTAGACCACCCGGCCTGCCTCGTCCACACCCTCCCGGGTGACCAGGCCGTCGTGCTCCAGCCGGCCGAGCGCGGCGCAGACCCGGCCGATGTCCAGCGGCCAGGCCGCCCCCGTGCGCGCCTCGAACTCGGCGCGCAGCCGGGAAGCATGGCGGGGGCCGTCCTGCAGGAGCGCCAGCAGTCCGTGACGTATCGGCATACCCGGATTGTGCAGCGGGTTCTACCCGGTGGCCGATCCTGGAATGCCGGATTGGTCCAGTGATGTGACTGTTGTTACAGAAATGATCTGATCCGCTGCCCGGGCACCGTGAGGGGATCCCCGACGTGACTCCAAGGCTGTGCGCTCTGCTGCACGCGACGGGACTGCTGATCGCGCTGGGAGTGGCGGTCCTGCCCGGCGCCCCCGCCGCGGCGTACGGCGCCGTGCGGGCACCCTCGGCCTCCCCCACGCCGCACGACATCGTGTCCGCGGCCGCCTCGGGCACCGCAGCCACCGGCACCTCAGCGTCCAGTACCTCTGCCTCGGGCACCGCCGCCACCAGGATGGCCACCGGCTCCCGCTCCTCGCCGCTCCACGGGCCCTCGCCGTCCTCCGCGCCGTCGTCATCGGCCTCACATCCGGCCTCGTCCCTTTCCTCCTCCGCGTCCCCGTCCTTGTCGTCCGCCGACCCGTCGCGGGCCAGGAGCCGCCCCGGTGAGGGACGGCAGCGGCCGGGGCGGCCGCACAGGTGGGAGACGGAGGAGGAGCACGACGACGGCAGTGAGGACTTCGGGAGCGCGAGCACGACCCCGGAGGCGACGAGCGCCTCGCCGTCGGGTCAGGAGGCCGCTCCCTTGCCGCCCGGGCCGACGGACAGCCCCGGCGCCCTGCCCGTCGCGCAGGACGAGACCGAGACCGGGCCCGTGCTGGGGTTCGTGTCCCTGGGCAGCGGGCTCGTTCTGATCGGCCTCGGCCTCGGCCTGGCGTTCATCGCGCTGAGGTTGCGCCGGAGCTAGCTCCGGAGAAACCCGGTACGGCGGCGGAGGTGCGAGGTCAGGGCGTCACCAGGAGCACCTTGCCGATGTGGCCGCTCTCCTCCACGATCCGGTGGGCCGCCGCGGCGTCGCTCATCGCGAGTTCCTGGTGGACCACCGGCCGGACGTGCCCGTCGGCGAACAGCGGCCAGACGTGTTCGCATACGGCGGCGACGATGGCCGCCTTCTCGCCGAGCGGGCGGGCGCGCAGCGAGGTCGCGCTGATCGCGGCCCGCTTGCCGAGCAGGGTGCCGATGTTCAGCTCGCCCTTGATGCCGCCCTGCATGCCGATGATCGCGAGCCGGCCGTTGACGGCGAGGGCCTGGACGTTGCGGTCCAGGTACTTGGCCCCCATGTTGTCGAGGATCACGTCGGCGCCGTTCCCGTCCGTGGCCCGCCGGATCTCCTCGACGAAGTCCTGCTCCCGGTAGTTGATCAGGATCTCGGCGCCCAGTTCGGCGCAGCGCTCGAGCTTCTCCTTGGTGCCCGCGGTCACGGCGACCTTCGCGCCCACGGCCCGGGCGAGTTGGATCGCCATCGTGCCGATGCCGCTGGAGCCACCGTGCACGAGCAGCGTCTCGCCGGGGCGCAGCTGGGCGACCATGAAGACGTTGGACCAGACGGTGCAGGTCACCTCCGGCAGCGCCGCGGCCTGCCTCAGGTCGACGCCGTCGGGTACGGGCAGCAGCTGACCGGCCGGAACGGCGACCTTCTCGGCGTAGCCGCCGCCCGCGAGCAGCGCGCAGACCTCGTCGCCGACGGCCCAGCCGGACACCCCGGGGCCGAGCGCCGCGATCCGCCCGGAGCACTCCAGACCGGGGTACGGGGAGGCGCCGGGCGGCGGGTTGTAGAAGCCCTGCCGTTGCAGGATGTCGGCCCGGTTGACGGCACTCGCCGCCACCTCGACCAGCACCTCCCCCTCGCCGGGCACGGGATCCGGCACCTCGTCCCACACCAACGCCTCGGGCCCACCGGGTTCGGGAATCGTGATCGCATGCATGGGCCCGACGCTACTGCTTTGCCCGCGGTGCCGTCGTCAGTCCTGGGGAAGCGGCCGTGCGTCCGGGGTGACCTTCGTGCCCGGTGTGGCCCGGACGATCGTGATCAGACGGTCGGTCAGCTCCAGTTCCCGTACGGCCGGGTCGTCGTAGCCCAGCACCCGATGCCCGCGCAGCACGCTCACCACCAGATCGTCCATGTCCCGCGGATCCTGACCCACCTCGGCCTTTATGACGGGCCGTTCGATGATGTCCAGGCCGCTGCCCTGCTGGATGAGGTCCTCCAGGACCATGCTCGCGGCCGGACTGAGCACGGACAGCCCGAGCAGCCGCCCCGCCGCGCTCGCGCTGGTGACGACGGCATCGGCCCCGGACTGCTTGAGCAGCGGCGCGTTCTCCTCCTCCCGCACCGCCGCGACGATCTTCGCCGTCCGGTTGATCTGGCGGGCCGTCAGCGCGACCAGCACGGCCGTGTCGTCCCGCTGGGTGGCGATGATGATCTGCCGTGCCCGCTGCACCTCGGCCCGCATGAGCACCTCGCTGCGGGTGGCGTCTCCGACCACGCCCGCGTAGCCCTCCGCCGTGGCCGCGTCGACCACCTTGGTGCTGGGGTCGACCACCACCACCTGCTGCTTCTTCAGCCCGGCCGCACAGACGGTCTGGAGCGCCGACCTCCCCTTCGTGCCGAATCCGACGACGATGGTGTGATCGCGCAAAGTGGACCTCCAGCGATTCAGACGCCATTCCTCACGGGTGCGCTCGGTGAGGACTTCGAGCGTGGTGCCGACCAGGATGATCAGAAAGACCACACGCAGCGGTGTGATGACGAAGATGTTGGTGAGCCGGGCGCTGTCGCTGACGGGAGTGATGTCGCCGTACCCGGTGGTGGAGAGGGTCACCGTCGCGTAGTACGCCGCGGCGATGAGGTCCAGCGGGGCGTCCTTCCCGCCGTCCCGGTATCCGTCACGGTCGGCGTAGACGATCAGAACGGTCACGAGCAGCACCAGCACCGCGAGCGACAGCCGTTTGCCGACCTGACGTATTGGGCGCTCCACGACTTTTCGGGGGAGTTTCACCCGATGGGTCACGAGATGTTCGTCCGCCTGACGGGCGATCGCGTCATGGCCCGGAAGTTTCACGTGAAACACACCCCGATTCCGGCGGCGGCCCAGGGCAGGTCGAGGAGGTCGGCCTCCTGACCCGGCCGGGCGCCACCCGGTGGTACGACAGCGAGGGCATCGGCCGCCGCGACGCCACGCAGCATGGCGGGGCCGTTGTAGTGCAGTGGAACGGCGTGGTCGCCGCGCAGCACCACGGGCACGAGCCGGGTGTCGTCCGGATGTCCGTGCACCGCGTCCGTCAGCGGCAGCGTGTACGGCTCCGGGGCCGGACGCGCGGCCAGCGTGCGCAGCAACGGCTCGGCAAGCGTCAGCAGACCCGATACGGCCGCGAGCGGGTTGCCGGGCAGGCCGACGAGGTGCTGGTTCTCCTTGGTGCGGGCCAGGAGCATGGGATGACCGGGGCGCACCTGGACGCCGTCCACCAGCAGTTCGGCGTCGATGCGGCGCAGGGTGGGGTGGACGTGGTCGACCGGTCCGGCGGCGGTTCCCCCGGTGGTGACGATCACGTCGGCCCTCGACCCGGTGACGGCCTTGTGCAGGGCCTTGGCGTCGTCGCCGATCCGGCGCACGCCGGTGACCTCGGCGCCCAGCGCCCGCAGCCAGGGCGGCAGCATCGGGCCGAGCGCGTCCCGGATCCGTCCGTCGTACGGCAGGCCCTCGGTGAGCAGTTCGTCGCCGAGCACGAGGACGTCGACGCGGGGACGGGGGACCGTGGTGAGGGTGTCGTACCCGGCGGCCGCGGCCAGGCCGAGTACCACCGGGGTCACCAGGGTGCCGACGGGCAGCAGCTGGTCCCCGCTGCGGCACTCCTGCCCACGCGGGCGGATGTCCTTGGCGTGCCCGGACTCCTCGGTGGCGTACAGCCGGCCCTTGGCGTCGGTGCGGCCGTGTTCGCTGCGCAGCACGGCCGTGGTGTCCTGCGGGACGCGGGCGCCGGTCGCGATGCGCACCGCCTCGCCGTCGGTCAGCGGCTCGGGCTCGTCGTGCCCGGCCAGGACGCCCTCGTCGCGTACGTCCCAGGGGCCGGGGCCGGCGACCGCCCAGCCGTCCATGGCGGAGGTGTCGAAGGAGGGCAGGTCGCACAGGGCGGTCAGGGGTGCGGCCAGGACCAGCCCCAGGGCGGCGTCGAGGGGCACGGAGACGGGCGCCCGGCGGACACCGGCGCGGGCCGCGCGGGCGGCGGCCTCGCGGGCCTGCGGCCAGGTCATGGCCCGGTGGCGGGGCTCCTGGGAGTGCGCGGAGCGCGGGGCGCCGTGACCGGCCGCGGCGCTCCCGTGATCCTCGAAGGAGGCGGAGGCGGACGCGGGGGTGCCGCCGCGTCCCGCCCGGCCCCGGCCGGGCTTGAGGGCACGCCGGTTGCTGCCTTCGTTCACGAGGGCGAGCGCCTCCTCCACGTCGAGGTCCTCGGCGTCCTCGCCGACCCGCGCGCCACGGGCGGGCATCAGACGTCCGGGCGGGTGTCGGGCGTGGCGTCGGGCGCCACGTCGGGCCTGCCGGTGCCGCCGGTGGTCTCGTCCGCCCAGCGCTGGGCGAGGGCGGCGGCCTTGCGGGCGGCCTCGGCGACGGCTTCGGGGCCGCCCTTGCCCTGCGCGGCCGCGTACCCGACGAGGAAGGTGGTCAGGGGTGCCGCGGGCCGGGCCACGCCGTGGGCGGCGTCGCGGGCGAGGTCGAGCAGTGCGCGGGTGTCGACCTCCAGATCGATGCCCAACTCGTCCTTGACTGCGGAAATCCATTCATCCAACACGTGCCCATGCTCCCTGATACGTGCTCTGGCGATGGCGATGTCGTCCCAGGTGTCGCAGTCGAAGGACGCGAGGCCGTCGGGGACGCGGGTGAGGTCGAGCGCGGCGGTCAGCCGGCGCAGCGGCAGCCCGGTGAGGGCCCCGCCCTGGGCGGAGCCGCCGTCGGACGCGGTGCGGGCGAGCGCGGCCAGTGCCTGGCGCAGCGCCCGCGTCCGGTACGCGGCCACGAGCGGCTGGTCGCGGCCGTCGGCGTCGGTGAGCAGCACGCCGTCGGCCCGGCCGGCCCTCAAAGCCGTCAGCAGCCGCCGTACCGTGTCCGGTTCGAGGAACGGCAGGTCGGCGGAGAGTACGACGACGTGGTCCGCGGTGGTGTGGCGCAGCCCGGCGTCGAGCGCGGCGAGCGGTCCGGCGCCGGCCGGTTCCTCGCGTGCCCAGCGCACGGGCCGCGCGGTGGGGCGGGGGTCGGCGACCACCACCGTCGTGTGCGCGTCGGCGCAGGCGGCGAGCACGCGGTCGAGCAGCGCGCGGCCGCCGACGCGCAGGCCGGGTTTGTCCGCGCCGCCGAGCCGCCGGGCGGCTCCTCCGGCGAGCACGACGGCGTCGTAGGCAAGGGGCTCGTAGGAGGTCACCCCCCGAGTATGCGTCCCGCCCGCGATCAAGGGGAACGCGGGCGGAACTCTGCCGTCACAGCGTGCGCAGCAACACCGCCGGCTGTTCCACGCAGTCGGCCACATACCGCAGGAAACCGCCCGCCGTGCCGCCGTCGCACACCCGGTGGTCGAAGGTGAGCGAGAGCTGGACGACCTGCCGCACCGCCAGCTCGCCCTCGTGCACCCACGGCTTGGGGACGATGCGGCCGACGCCGAGCATGGCGGCCTCGGGGTGGTTGATGATCGGTGTCGAGCCGTCCACGCCGAACACTCCGTAGTTGTTCAACGTGAAGGTCCCGCCGGTGAGTTCGGCCGGGGTGAGGGTGCCGGCGCGGGCCGCCTCGGTCAGCCGGGCGAACTCGGCGGTCAGCGACTCCGCGTCACGCGCGTGCGCGTCCCGTACGACCGGGACGACGAGCCCGCGCTCGGTCTGCGCGGCGAAGCCGAGGTGCACGGCGTCCAGCCGGACGATCTCCCTGGCCTCCATGTCGACCCGCGAGTTGAGCTCGGGATGGCGGGCGAGCGCGGCCGTGCAGATCCGGGCCAGCAGCGCGAGCAGGGAGATCTTCTGTCCCCCGGCGGCGTTCATGGCGGCCCGGGCGCGCATCAGCTCCGTGGCGTCGGCGTCGACCCAGCAGGTCGCGTCCGGAATCTCCCGACGGCTGCGGGACAGCTTGTCGGCGACGGCGCCGCGCACGCCCTTGAGCGGAACCCGGGAGCCGGAGGCAGGCGCCGAGGCGGGCGCGGGCGCCGCCGGCGCGGCCGGTGCGCCGGCACTCCGGCCCCGTGCCGCGTTGGCCCTGAGCACGTCCTCGACGTCCGCGCGCAGGATCAGCCCCTCGGGCCCGGATCCCGACAGCTGCCGCAGGTCCACGCCGTTCTCCCGCGCGAGGCGGCGCACGAGCGGCGAGATCACGGGGACGGGACCGTCGGCGGGCCGCTCGGCCACCGCGGCCGCCTTGGCCGCCGCCGGGACGCCCCTCGTGCGCGTGGCCCCGTTGGCGGCCGGTGCCGCGGCCGCCCAGGGCGCCACGGCGCCGCTCTCGCCCCCGCGCGAGCCCGTCGCCATCGGTGCGGGGCGCACCCTGCGGCGGCGCGCCGGAGGCGCACCCGTGCCGTAGCCGACCAGGACGTTGCCGGAGCCCTCGGTGTCGACACCGGCGTCCTGCGCCCCGACCGCCACTGTCAGCAGGGGCGCTCCCACGGGCAGTTCCGTGCCCTCCTCGCCGAAGCGGGCGGTGACCACGCCGGCGTAGGGGCAGGGCACCTCGACCATCGCCTTGGCCGTCTCGACCTCGACGACCGGCTGGTCGATGGTGACCACGTCGCCCACCTCGACCAGCCAGCGGACGACCTCCGCCTCGGTGAGCCCCTCCCCGAGGTCGGGGAGCCTGAACTCCAGCACCTGTGCCATCAGCTCTCCGCCTCCCACTGCAGACGCGCCACGGCGTCCAGAATCCGGTCGACGCCGGGAAGGTGGTGCCGCTCCAGCATCGGCGGCGGGTAGGGGAGGTCGAACCCGGCCACGCGCAGCACCGGCGCCTCCAGATGGTGGAAGCAGCGCTCCGTGACACGGGCGGCGATCTCCCCGCCCGGGCCGCCGAACCCACCCGACTCGTGCACGACGACCGCGCGTCCGGTGCGCCGCACCGACGCGCACACCGTCTCGTCGTCGAACGGCACCAGCGAACGCAGGTCGACGACCTCCAGGTCCCAGCCCTCGGCCCGCGCCGCCTCGGCGGCTTCGAGGCAGACGGGCACGGACGGGCCGTACGTGATCAGCGTGGCGCTCCTGCCGGTGCGCCGCACCACCGCGCGGCCCACCGGCTCGACGGCCTGCGGGTCGTCCGGGTTCCAGGTGTCCTTCGACCAGTACAGCCGCTTGGGCTCCAGGAAGACGACCGGGTCGTCGGAGTCGATGGCGGCCCGCAGCAGCCCGTAGGCGTCGGCGACGGTCGCGGGCGTGACGACCTGGAGCCCCGGAGTCGCCATGTAGTACGCCTCGGACGAGTCGCTGTGGTGCTCCACACCGCCGATGCCGCCGCCGTAGGGGATCCGGATGGTGATCGGCAGGGGCATTTTGCCGCGGGTGCGGTTGCGCATCTTGGCGACATGGCTGGCCAGTTGCTCGAACGCCGGGTAGGCGAAGGCGTCGAACTGCATCTCGACCACCGGGCGCAGCCCGTACATGGCCATACCGACGGCGGTGCCGAGGATGCCGGCCTCGGCCAGCGGGGTGTCCATGCAGCGGTGCTCGCCGAACTCCCTGGCGAGGCCGTCGGTGATGCGGAAGACGCCGCCGAGGGTGCCGACGTCCTCACCCATGACGTGCACGGCGGGGTCAGCGGCCATCGCGTCGCGCAGCGCGCGCGTGAGGGCCTGGGCCATGGTGGCCGGCTTGAGCGCGACGGTGGTCATCGGGCCGTACCCTCCTCCGACTCGGCCTGGAGCTCGGCGACCAGCTGGGCGCGCTGCTCGCGCAGTTGCGGGGTCGGCTCCGCGTACACGTGGGCGAACAGGTCCATGGGATCGAGCGGCGCGTCCTGGTTCATGCGCTCACGCAGCCGCGCGGCCATCGCCTCGGCGTCCTCGCGGGCGGCGCGGGCGCCGTCCTCGTCGAGCAGGCCGCGCCCGGTCAGCTCGCGCTCCAGCAGCCGGATCGGGTCGTGCTCGCGCCAGGCCTCGACCTCGGCGTCGCCGCGGTAGCGGGTGGCGTCGTCGGCGTTGGTGTGGGCGTCGATGCGGTAGGTCACCGCCTCGATCAGGGTGGGACCGCCTCCCGCGCGCGCGTGCCGCACGGCGTCGGCGAGCACCTCGTGCACGGCGGCGGCGTCGTTGCCGTCGACCAGGCGGCCCGGCATGCCGTATCCGACGGCCTTGTGGGCCAGGGACGGTGCCGCGGTCTGCTTGGCGAGCGGGACGGAGATCGCGAAGCCGTTGTTCTGCACGAGGAAGACGACGGGGGCCTGCCAGACGGCGGCGAAGTTCAGCGCCTCGTGGAAGTCGCCCTCGCTGGTGCCGCCGTCGCCGACCATCGCCAGCGCGACCACGTCGTCGCCCTTGAGGCGGGCGGCGTGGGCGAGGCCCACGGCGTGCGGGAGCTGGGTGGCGAGCGGCGTGGAGAGCGGGGCGACACGGTGCTCGTAGGGGTCGTAGCCGGTGTGCCAGTCGCCGCGCAGCAGCGTCAGGGCCTGGACGGGGTCCACGCCGCGGGCCACGACGGCGAGCGTGTCGCGGTAGCTGGGGAAGAGCCAGTCGCGCTCCTCCAGGGCGAGCGCCGCGGCGACCTCGCAGGCCTCCTGGCCGGTGCTGGAGGGGTAGACGGCCAGGCGGCCCTGCTTGGTCAGGGCGGTGGCCTGCGTGTTGTAACGGCGGCCGAGGACCAGCTGCGCGTACAGACGGCGCAGCAGCTCCGGATCGGCCTTCGCGGCCGCCTCCGTCCCCAGGACGCGGTAGGGCTCCGCGTCGGGCAGCAGCGGCGCGGGGTCGGTACGGGGCTGCCAGGCGGGCGGCGGCGATGGCCGGTACGCGCCCCGCTGCTCCATGACCGTCATGACGGCACCTCCTCGTGGGAGCGGCTACGAAGGACGCGTCGGCTGTGACGCGCCCCACCTACCGATTGTTCGGTCGCCGGCACATTTTGGCTACAGGCGGACCCAGGCTGTGGACAAACGGTTCTCCACACCCTGAGATGTACGCAGTACGTCCACGACGGAAAGGCGGGGGGACATGGCACCTGAACAAATGGCCGAGGACCCGGACGGCGCCGTACCGCCGCCGCGCCCGCTGGACGCCATCGACCAGGACATCCTGCGCATGCTCCAGACGGACGGGCGCGCGTCGATACGGTCGGTCGCCGAACGGGTCCACGTCTCACGCGCCAACGCCTACGCCCGGATCAACCGGCTCATCGAGGACGGCGTCATCCGCGGCTTCGGCGCCCGCGTCGACCATGAACGCGCGGGCCACGGCACGTCCGCGTACATCACGCTGAAGATCGTGCAGAACACCTGGCGCACGGTGCGCGAGCAGCTCAGGCAGCTGCCCGGCGCCCACCACATCGCGCTGGTCGGCGGCGACTTCGACGTCCTGCTGCTGGTACACACCCCGGACAACCGGGCGCTGCGGGAGCTGGTCCTCACCCGGCTCCAGGCCATCCCCGAGGTGCTCAGCACGCGCACGCTGCTGGTGTTCGAGGAGGAGGACCTGGAGCCTCAGGGCTGAGCCCCGTGCGGGGTCAGTCCTTGCGCAGCCCCGAGAACACCAGCCGCGCCACCGCGTCGGCCACCTCGCGCTCCCCCATGCCGCGCCCGTCGGGCCGGTACCACTCCACGATCGAGTTGATCATTCCGAAGACGAGCCGGGTCGCCAGCCGCACCTCCACGTCGGCGCGCACGTCCCCCTCCTCGGCGGCCGCCCTCAGCAGATCCGCCACCCGGTGGTCGAAGTCGCGGCGCCGCTCCAGCGCCCAGCGCTCGGTCTCGGTGTTGCCGCGCACGCGCAGCAGCAGCGTCACATAGGGCAGTTCGGCGATGAGCACCTCGACCATGCGTCGCACCACGTACTCCAGGCGCTCGGCGGCGCGCCCCGCACGCGCGTGCTCCTCGTCGAGGATCCCGAACAGCTCGTCCAGCGCCCGGCTGACCGCCCGGCGCAGCAGCTCCTCCTTGCCGGCGACGTGGTGGTAGATCGACGACTTGGAGATGCCGGCCGCCCTGGACAGGTGCTCCATGGAGGTGCCGTCGTAGCCGCGCTCGTTGAAGACCCGCACGGCCACGGACAGCAGCGTCTCCGGGGTGTACGTGTCGCGCCTGGCGGCGGTCATGAGGTGCCCTCCCGCTTGTCGGTGGCGTAGGCGTGGCGGTAGAGCGCGAGCGACGGCGCGTAGCGGCCGGACGGATCGCACTCGTGCAGGTTGTCCATCAGGGAGCAGGCCCAGCCGCCGCCGAGTCGGCGGCTCCACTCGAAGGGCCCGAGCGGGTAGTTGACGCCCAGGCGCATCGCGGTGTCGATGTCCTCCTCGGTGGCCACGCCCTTGGCGACGGCGTCGTGCGCCAGGTCGACGATCCGGGCGACCGTGCGGGCGACGATCATGCCGGGGACGTCCCCGATGACGCTGACCTTCTTGCCGAGCGCCTGGAACAGGCCGGTGGCCTCGGCGACGGTCCGCGGGGAGGTGTCCTGGGAGGCGGACAGGGCGATCCGCGTGGCCCCGCGGTAGTCGAGGGCGAGGTCGAAGTAGACCACGTCCTTGAACTCCACGGAGGTCTGCCCGTCCGCGAGGACCAGCTGGCCACCACTCGGCAGCACCAGGCGAGTGCCGTGGTCCTCGTCCTCCTCGCGCACCGGGATGCCAGCCTCCCGGATCAGGGCGAGCAGGTCGGAGGCGGGCCCGAGGCCGCCCTCGGCGACCACGTACGCGGGCGGTGCATCCTGTTCCGCGGTGTGCGGCTCGGGGCGCTCGGCGCCGTCGCGGTGGTCGTACCAGCCCTGGCCGCTCTTCCTGCCGAGCCGGCCGGACTCGACCAGCCGGCGCTGGGCGAGCGAGGGCGTAAACCGCACGTCCTGGAAGAACGACTGCCACACCGAGTGGGTGACGGACTCGTTGACGTCCTGCCCGATGAGGTCGGTCAGTTCGAAAGCGCCCATCCGGAAGCCGCCCGACTCGCGCAGGACCGCGTCGATGGTGGCGGGGTCGGCGCCCTGGGACTCGTACACCGCGAAGGCCTCGGCGTAGAAGGGCCGGGCGATGCGGTTGACGATGAAGCCGGGGGTGTCCGCGCAGGCCACGGGGGTCTTGCCCCAGGCGCGGGCCGTCTCGTACGCGCGCGTGGCCGACGTGACGTCGGTGGCGAACCCGGAGACCACCTCGACCAGCGGCATCAGCGGGGCCGGGTTGAAGAAGTGCAGACCCACGAGGCGGCCCGGGACGCGCAGCGCGCCGCCGACGGCCGTCACCGACAGGGAGGAGGTGTTGGTGGCGAGCAGGCAGTCGTCGCCGACGATGCCCTCCAGCTCCCTCAGCAGCTCGTGCTTGACGTCGAGCCGCTCCAGGACGGGGCTGTCGGCGGCCAGGAGCCGGGCGCGGGCCGCGTCCCGGTCGGCGCCGGTCAGCCGGTCCTTCGCGACGAGCCGGTCGAGTCGGGCGCCGATCGCGGCGGCCGCCTCCCGGGCCCGCCCGGGCACGGCGTCGTACAGGCGTACGGTGTGGCCCGCGACCAGCGCGACCTGGGCTATGCCCTGGCCCATGGTGCCGGCGCCGACGACGGCCACCGGACTGCTGAGGTCGAGTGCTGTCATGTGCGCGATCCTCCCGCACGACGCTGTCCACGGATGCGGCGGACCCCTTGTACCGACCGATCGTTCGGTTACTCTAACTCTGACCGCCTGTTCCTGCCCATGGCCGTGACCATGGAGATGCCAGATCACGGGCTCGACGAAGAGCTCTTGAGACGAGGAGTTGGTCCCGCATGGCCGCCGAACTGACCGCACACGAGCTGATCGCCAGGCATCGGCCCACCCTGGACCAGGCGCTGGAGGCGATCCGCACCCGCGCGTACTGGTCGCCCCACCCCGAGCACCCCAAGGCCTACGGGGAGAACGGCAGCCTCGACGCGGCCGCCGGCAAGGCCGCCTTCGACGCCCTTCTGGGCACCCGCCTCGACCTCGGCCAGCCCGGCACGGACGACTGGGTCGGCGGCGAGGTCTCGCCGTACGGCATCGAACTGGACGTGAGCTACCCGCACGCGGACGTCGACGTGCTGCTGCCCGCCATGAAGGCCGGCCAGCGGGCGTGGCGGGACGCGGGCGCGGAGGCGCGCGCCGTGGTGTGCCTGGAGATCCTCAAGCGGATCAGCGACCGGACGCACGAGTTCGCGCACGCGGTCATGCACACCTCCGGCCAGGCCTTCATGATGGCGTTCCAGGCGGGCGGCCCGCACGCCCAGGACCGCGGCCTGGAGGCGGTGGCGTACGCGTACGTGGAACAGGTGCGCACCCCCGACACCGCCGAGTGGACCAAGCCGCAGGGCAAGCGCGACCCGCTCGTCCTCACCAAGCAGTTCACCGCCGTCCCGCGCGGGATCGCGCTGGTCATCGGCTGCAACACCTTCCCGACCTGGAACGGCTTCCCGGGCCTGTTCGCCTCCCTCGCCACCGGCAACGCGGTCCTGGTCAAGCCGCACCCGCGCGCGGTGCTGCCGCTCGCGCTCACGGTGAAGATCGCCCGCGAGGTGCTCGCCGAGGCCGGCTTCGACCCGAACCTGATCGCCCTGGCCGCCGAACGTCCCGGCGAGGGCGTCGCCAAGACGCTCGCCACCCGCCCCGAGATCAGGATCATCGACTACACGGGCTCGACGTCCTTCGGCGACTGGCTCGAGGCCAACGCCCGCCAGGCGCAGGTCTACACGGAGAAGGCCGGCGTCAACACCGTGCTCGTGGACTCCACCGCGAACTACAAGGCGATGCTCGCCAACCTGGCCTTCTCGCTGTCCCTCTACAGCGGCCAGATGTGCACCACCCCGCAGAACCTGCTGATCCCCCGCGACGGCATCCGCACCGACGAGGGCCCCAAGTCCTTCGACGAGGTGGCCGCCGACCTCGCCAAGGCGGTGGACGGCCTCCTCGGCGACGACGCGCGCGCCAACGCGCTGCTCGGCGCGATCGTCAACCCGGACGTCAAGGCCCGCCTCGAGGCCGCCGCGGGCCTCGGCGAGGTCGCCCTCGCCTCCCGCGAGATCACCAACCCGGACTTCCCCGGCGCGGTCGTCCGCTCGCCGGTGATCGTGAAGCTGGACGGCGCCAAGCCGGACGCCGAGGCCGCCTACATGAGCGAGTGCTTCGGCCCCGTCTCCTTCGCCGTCGCCGTCGACTCGGCCGCCGACGCGGTGGAGCTGCTGCGCCGCACGATCCGCGAGAAAGGCGCGATGACGGTGGGCGCGTACACGACCGACGAGGAGGTCGAGCAGGCGGTGCAGGAGGTGTGCCTGGAGGAGGCCGCCCAGCTGTCCCTGAACCTCACCGGCGGGGTGTACGTCAACCAGACCGCCGCCTTCTCCGACTTCCACGGCTCCGGCGGCAACCCGGCGGCCAACGCGGCCCTCACCGACGGCGCGTTCGTCGCCAACCGCTTCCGCGTGGTGGAGGTCCGCCGGGAGGCGTAGGCCTCTCAGGACACGGATGCGCCCCCGGTGGCGCTCCAGTGGTACAGCGTCATCGCCACACTGGTGGCGAGGTTGTAGCTGGAGACCTGAGGGCGCATCGGCAGCGCCACCAGGTGGTCGGTGCGCGAGCGCAGCTCGGCCGACAGGCCGCTGCGCTCGGAGCCGAAGGCGAGCACGGCGTCGTCGGGCAGCTTCACCCCGCGGATGTCCTCGCCCTCCGGGTCGAGCGCGAACAGCGGCCCGTGCGGGAGCTCGTCGACGTCCAGCCGCTCCACCGCGGTCGCGAAGTGCAGCCCCGCCCCGCCGCGCACCACCGTCGGGTGCCAGGGGTCCAGGGTGCCCGTGGTGACCACTCCGGTCGCCCCGAAACCGGCGGCCAGGCGGATCACCGCCCCCGCGTTGCCCAGGTTGCGCGGCTGGTCCAGGACGACGACCGGCGCGCTGCGGGGCGCATGCGCCAGCGTCCGCAGGTTGGCCTCGCGGGAGGGCCGTACGGCGAGGGCCGCCACGGCGGTGGGATGCGGGCGCGGCACGAGGGACGCGTACGCCTCCTGCGGCACCTCGCTCAGCAGGGCGTCCAGCGTGTCCCGTACGTCCGGCGCCAGCTCATCCGCGAGGGCGAGCGCCGCGCGCCGGTCGGCGGTGACGGCCACCGGCACCTCGGCCCCGAAGCGCAGGGCGTGCTTGAGGGCGTGGAAGCCGTCGAGCAGCACGGAGCTGCCGGCCAGCCGGTGCCAGGCGCGTACGGGGTCGCTCATGCCGGGAAGCCTACGCGGGCGGGCCCGGCGTCCTCCGGGGAGCGCGGGTCCTGCGCCGGGGGCCGGTCGCCGCCCCGCCGCAGTCGCGCACGCGCGTGTGCCGCCAGGCCGCCGAGGCGGCGCAGGAAGGACGTCGGCAGGAACACCGCGTCCGCCGCGATCATCGCCAGCGAGAAGAACGGCAGCCCCAGCACGACCGCGATCACGGCGTGCTCGGTCATCATCACCGTCAGCAGGACGTTCTTCACCCGCCGGTTGAACAGCGTGAACGGGAAGCCGACCTGCGCCATCACCGTCCCGTAGGTCACCAGCATCACCAGTGTGCCGCTGGCGGAGAGCAGACCGGCCAGGGCCGGCCAGGGCGAGAAGTAGTCCAGGTGGAGCGGGTAGTAGACGGCGGTGCCGTCCTGCCAGCGCGAGCCCTGGACCTTGTACCAGCCGGCCGTGGCGTAGATCAGGCAGGCCTCGGCCATGATCACGAGCAGGGCGCCGTTGTGGACGATGTGCGCGACGACGTCGAGCAGCATCCGCGGCTGCGCCGAGCGCGCCCAGCGTCCGACCGCCCACCACAGGGCCAGGCCCAGCCAGACCGTCCACAGCAGGACGGGCACGAACACCTCGCCCGGCACCCGGCCCGCCGCGGTGACCACGGCCAGGAACAGCCCCAGCACGCTCCACAGGACGGGACCGGCCCGGTCGGGCACGCGCTCCCCGCGCGCGTGTGCCGCCCGTACCCGTGCGGCCCGGCGCGCGTCGAGCGACCAGACCTGGCCGCAGCGGGTGAACACCAGGTACAGCGACATCAGGTGCAGCACGTTGTCGCCGCCGTCGCCCACGAAGACGCTGCGGTTCTGCAGGGAGAGCACGCCGACCATGAAGAGCACGGACGTCGTGCGGGTGCGCCAGCCCAGCGCGAGCAGCAGGCTCGCCAGCACGGCCAGCGCGTAGCACGTCTCGAACCAGAGGTTCCCGCGGAACCACAGCAGGGCCGTGAAGGCGCCGTTGTCCGAGGTCAGCCGCTGGGCCAGGTTCCAGCTCCACGGGCCGTCGGGGCCGTAGAGCTCATGGCGGTGGGGGAACTCGCGCAGCAGGAACAGCAGCCAGGTCAGCGAGAAGCCGATGCGTATGACGGCGGTCTGGTAGGGGCCGAGGGCCGCCTCGGTGACCCGGCCGATCCCGCGCGAGACCGCGAGCGCGAGGCGGTTCACCGCACGCCTCCCCGGGTCTCGCCGGCCGGCACCGTCCACCAGGGCAGCGTGCGGTAGGCCGGCTTGCCCGTCGCCTTCTCCTCGCTCCACGGGGGCGGGGGCACGTTGCTGGTGAGGCTGCGGACCTGGATGCCTTGGAGGACGCCGCCCGCGCCGACCGCGTCACCGCGTTGCAGGCGCAGCACCGCGATGCGGCGCAGGTACTGCTCGGCCAGGGCGCCGCGCAGACCCACCGGCCGGTTGTCGGCGTCGTGGGCGGCCCCGTAGAAGTCCCAGGCGCGGCGCAGCTGGTTCTGCTGGGTGTGGCTGGGCAGCAGGTTCCCGTCGATGGCCCGGCCGTCCTCGGCGGACAGGTCGTACCAGCCGGTGGTGCGGGTGCCGCCGTCCGCCGTCCTGACCTCCGCCCGCACCTGGACGGCGACGTTCTGCTGGAGCGGGTTCGGCGCGAAGAGCTTCCAGTTCTGCTCGAACTCCGGGTAGACCCACCCGTCGACGGTCTCGGCGTGCTCCCTGTTCACCGTGTTCGACGGCGTGACGTGCAGGAACACCATCCCGAGATGCACGCACACCACGACGGCGACGACCGCGAGCGCCAGCACCGCACCCACTTGGTACGGCAGGGACAGCGCGGCGACACCACCACGAGGCGCGGACTCGCGGGGGGCGGGGGCAGGAGCAGGCGCGAAGGCAGGTGCAGGGGCGGGAGCCGGGACCGAGGCCGGAGCAGGGCCGGAGACGGGAGCGGGGCGCGGAGCGGGGGCAGAGCGGGGAGCAGGAACAGATGCGCGGGCAGGGGTGGGGGCGTTCTCGTCCGGCCCGGCAGCGGCCGGTGGGCCGTCAGCGGGCTCGACGGAGATCCGGGAGCCCTCGTCCGGCCGGGCGCCCGGGCGGCTGGGGGCGCGTGAGGCGGTCGAGTCGTCGTCGTGCGCGTTCATCCCGCCCCGTTTCCGATCCCGGTCCGCCCTCCGGCCGCCACCCGGCCGCGGGGCGCCGTACCGCCGCGCGCACCGCTCCCGGTGCCGTACCGGCACGGTACTCAGGGCCGCCCTCCGGGCACACCCCCGGGCGTACCCGGGCGCCGAGGCGGACGGCGCGGGCAGACGTCCGGCGGCCTGTCCGCGGCGGGGGCCACCCTACGGCGGTCCGCCGCGCCATGAAATCGGCCGGGCACACGGGATCCGGTCGTCCGGCGGTCCGCATCCTCCCCAGCCCACCCCGTTTCTGACGCTGCGTCAGGTATGCATGGATATCCGGGAGTACAGAATCCCGGCCGGTGTCACACCACCTGGCCGGGCCGCCCCTCGTCGGTCACGACGGGCCGGCCCGAGGCGGCCCACACCTGCATGCCGCCGTCGACGTTCACCGCGTCGACGCCCTGCTGGACCAGGTACATCGCGACCTGCGCCGACCGCCCGCCGGAGCGGCAGATCACATGGATCCGCCCGTCCTGGGGCGCGGCCTCGGTCAGTTCGCCGTACCGGGCCACGAACTCGCTGAGGGGAATGTGCAGCGCCCCCTCGGCGTGACCCGCCCGCCACTCGTCGTCCTCGCGGACGTCCAGCAGGAAGTCGCCGTCCTCGAGGTCCTGGACCCCGACCGTGGGCACACCAGCTCCGAAATGCATGAGTCGACGCTACCCGAAGCACACCGGAGGGATCCGGCTCGGACCGCCACGGACCCGGCACCCCGCCGGTGACGAGTGACGCGGGTCACGCGGGACAGGGGCACCACGTCACTTATGACACGCAGGACACATGGGTCACGTGTGGGTCACTCCTGGCTCAGCAGCGCGGCCAGTTCCGCCTCCCGCTCCGCGACCTCCTTGCGCAGCTGCTCGGCGATCTCGTCGAGGAGACGGTCGGGATCGTCGGGGGCCAGCCGGAGCATCCCGGCGATCGCGCCGTCCTCCAGCCCCTTGGCGACCACCGTGAGCAGTTCCTTGCGCTGGGCGAGCCATTCGAGGCGGGCGTAGAGCTCCTCGCTGCGGCTCGGCCGCTGCTCCTTGGGCTTCGGGCCGGCCGCCCACTCCGCGCCCAGCTCCCGCAACTCGTCCTCGTCGCCGCGCGCGTAGGCGGCGTTGACCCGGGTGAGGAACTCCTCGCGCCGCTTGCGCTCGTCGTCCTCCTGCGCCAGGTCGGGGTGGGCCTTGCGGGCCAGCTCGCGGTACAACCGGCGGGCCTCCTCGCTGGGGCGCACCCGCCGCGGAGGCCGCACGGGCTCGCCGGTGAGCATCGCGACGGCCTCCGGATACAGGCCGCCCGAGTCCATCCAGCCGTTCAGCAGCTCCTCGACCCCAGGGATCGGCTGGAGATCGGCCCGCGCCTCCCGCGCCTTGCGCAGGTCCTCGGGGTCACCGGTGCGCGCGGCCCTGGCCTCGGCCGTCAGCGCCTTCAGCTCCTCCAGCCGGGCGTAGAGCGGTCCGAGTCTCTGCTCGTGCAGCCGGGCGAAGTTCTCGACCTCCACCCGGAAGGTCTCCACCGCGATCTCGTACTCGATGAGCGCCTGTTCGGCGGCCCGTACGGCCCGCTCCAACCGCTCCTCGGGCCGCGCCGAGGCGCCCTCGGACGTCGCCCGGTCCGACCCGGCGACGTCACCCTGTTCAGCTTCCGGGGTCGTCACCCGACCAGACTAGCGCCGCGCGGGGCAGGCCCCGGTCCACCGCCGCGACGGCCGTCTACCCCGGCTCCCGCGACCCTGTCCGCCGGGCCGCCCATAACGCCGGACAGGGGGACACAACGACATCTCCTCCGGCGTGACCGGCGCGATTACCGTCGTCGGCGGCCCCCGCCGGAGCGCGACCGCGCGCCGAGCACACCGCGCCGAGCGCACCACGCTCTCCGTGTCATGCGCGGTCCGTCCTTCTCCCCCCACTCGAGGAGACCGAGGAGCCGCCATGACACCAACAAACCCCGACGGCTCCGCGTCCGAGCACCGGATCAGCCGCAAGAGCCTGCTCAAGGCGGCCGTCGCCGCCGTGCCGCCATCCCGCCGGCCACCGGCACGGCGGCGCTCACCCGGGGCTCCGCCGCCCCGGACCGGTCCCTTCCGCCGACGCCGACGTGCGACGACGGGGACGGCCCGACCCACGACCGGATCGAGGGCCCCTGCTGCACGCCGAACTCACCACTGCGCACAGCCCCGGTGACACCGGGCACCCCCGGCACCCGGCTGACCGTCAGCGGCCATGTCCTCGGCCGCAACTGCGTCCCGCTGCCCGGCGTACTGCTCGACTTCTGGCAGGCCGACGACGCCGGCGCCTACGACATGAGCGGATACACCTTGCGGGGCCACCAGTTCACTGACCCCACCGGCGCGTACTCGCTGAGCACGATCGCGCCGGACCCCCACCCCGGCCGCACCCGGCACCTCCACGTCAAGGCGCGGGCGCCCGGCCGGCCGGTGCTCACCACCCAGCCGTACTTCCCCGGCGATCCACGCAACGGCAACGACGCCCTCTTCACCTGGCCCTGCTGATGAACGTCCGCAAGGCCGGCAACGCCAAGCAGGGCACCTTCGGCTTCCTCCTGAACGTCGACGGCACACCGGGCCCGAGCGACCCCGGCACCCCGCCCAGCGGCACCTGGGCGCCCGGCCGCTCCTACGCCGCGGGCGACCGCGTCACGTACGCCGGCACCGCCTACCGCTGCTTCCAGGCCCACACGTCCATGACCCCCTGGGAGCCGCTGAACGTCCCCGCCCTCCGGCGGCGCGAGTGAGACCGTTCCGGCAGCAGACAACGGGCCCCGGTACGTGAGATACCTCACGTACCGGGGCCCGTTGTCCGTCGGCCGAGTTGTGCGATGCCCCACACCGGCCGACACAACGAGAAACGGGCCCCCACCGTGACTTCCGTCACTGGCGGAGACCCGTTCCATCGGTATCTCATGGTGCGCGAGGGGGGAGTTGAACCCCCACGCCCTTGCGGGCACTGGAACCTGAATCCAGCGCGTCTGCCTATTCCGCCACCCGCGCATTGGGTGTGTCCTCCGACTCCCTCCCCCTTGGGGGCTGGCGCCTTCCGACATCCAGAACATTAGCACGCCACGGAGGGTGGATTCACATCGCTTTCCCAGGGCAGGCGCCCGGCACGGGCCGCACCCGTGTCCGCCCGCCGCGGCGGCCCGCCGGCCCCGGGCCGCGCCGCCCGGACAGGACCTCGTTCCGTCTCGGGACGCGCCCGTTCACGTATCAACCTCGTACCGGTCGCGCCCGTCTGCCCAGGAGCCGGACAAGGTCCGCAGTCAGGTGCGGGACACTGGTCTGCGAGCCCCTCTACGATCCTGTGCAGAAGTACCGAGCGACACCGGGTACGCAGCAGGCGTCGACACCCGTCGACAGGGCCGACAGGGGGAACCAGCCGATTTACCGGCGCGTGGATACGATCAGTAAGCAGTACCAGGCAGGCAATACGCAGCACGACGGCAAGACCCGCAGCGACGGCAACGACGGAGGAGGTGCCCCATGGGAGTCCTGAAGAAGTTCGAGCAACGTCTCGAAGGTCTGGTCAACGGCACCTTCGCCAAGGTCTTCAAGTCCGAGGTCCAGCCCGTGGAGATCGCGGGTGCGCTCCAGCGCGAGTGCGACAACAACGCGACCATCTGGAACCGCGACCGCACCGTCGTACCCAACGACTTCATCGTGGAGCTCAGCGCGCCCGACTACGAGCGCCTGAGCCCCTACTCCGGCCAGCTCGGCGACGAGCTCGCCGGCATGGTGCGCGACTACGCCAAACAGCAGCGCTACACCTTCATGGGGCCGATCAAGGTTCACCTGGAGAAGGCGGACGACCTGGACACCGGCCTGTACCGGGTGCGCAGCCGTACGCTCGCCTCCTCCAGCAGCCAGCAGGCGCCCCAGGCCCCCTCGGCCGGCCCGGGCGGCCGTCCCGCAGCCCCGGGCGGATACGGCTACCCGCCCGCCGCCGGCCCCTCGGCAGCGCCCCCCATGCCGTCCGGGCCGCCGCCCGGCGCCCGCCCCGGCGGCTACGGCTACCCGCCGCCCGCCGCCCAGCGGCCCGCGCCCGCCCCGACGGGCGGCGGCCGCACCCGCTACTGGATCGAGATCAACGGCACCCGCCATCAGATCTCCCGCCCGACCCTGGTGCTCGGCCGCAGCACCGAGGCCGACGTGCGGATCGACGACCCCGGCGTCTCCCGCCGGCACTGCGAGATCCGGACCGGAACGCCCTCGACGATCCAGGATCTCGGGTCCACCAACGGCATCGTGGTGGACGGGCAGCACACCACCCGCGCTACGCTCCGCGACGGCTCGCGGATCGTCGTGGGCAGCACCACCATCATTTACCGGCAAGCCGAAGGGTGAAGCGGGGGCAATGTCAGAGCTGACCCTCACGGTCATGCGGCTGGGTTTCCTGGCCGTACTGTGGCTGTTCGTGATCGTGGCCGTGCAGGTCATCCGCAGCGACCTGTTCGGTACGCGCGTCACCCAGCGGGGGGCCCGCAGGGAGACAGCCCGGCCGCAGCAGGCCGCGCGCCAGGCGCCGCCACAGCAGCGCGGTCAGCAGGGCGGCGGCCGCCAGCGCCGCAACGCCCCCACCAAACTCGTGGTGACCGAGGGCATCCTCACCGGCACCACCGTCGCGCTGCAGGGCCAGACCATCACCCTGGGCCGCGCGCACGACTCCACGATCGTGCTGGACGACGACTACGCCTCCAGCCGCCATGCCAGGATCTACCCGGACCGCGACGGCCAGTGGATCGTCGAGGACCTCGGATCCACCAACGGCACATACCTGGACCGGACCCGGCTGACGACCCCCACACCGATCCCGCTGGGCGCGCCGATCCGCATCGGCAAGACCGTCATCGAGCTGCGGAAGTAGTACGACTAATGAGCGAGCGGAGCGAGCACGCAGCGGTGGCCGGCACCCCGGGCCCCGGCGCGCTCCCGACCGGAGGGTGGGCACCGTGCGGATGTACCCGGAGCCGACGGGCGAGGTGCGCATGAGTCTGTCACTGCGCTTCGCCGCCGGATCGCACAAAGGCATGATCCGCGAGGGCAACGAGGATTCCGGCTACGCCGGTCCGCGCCTGCTCGCGATCGCCGACGGAATGGGCGGCCAGGCCGCCGGCGAGGTCGCCTCCTCCGAGGTGATCTCCACCATCGTCGCCCTCGACGACGACATCCCCGGCTCCGACATCCTCACCTCGCTCGGCACCGCCGTACAGCGCGCCAACGACCAGCTGCGCGCCATGGTCGAGGAGGACCCCCAGCTGGAGGGCATGGGCACCACGCTCACCGCCCTGCTGTGGACCGGCCAGCGACTCGGCCTCGTGCACGTCGGCGACTCGCGCGCCTACCTGCTGCGCGACGGCGTGCTGACCCAGATCACGCAGGACCACACCTGGGTGCAGCGCCTCGTCGACGAGGGACGCATCACCGAGGAAGAAGCCAGCACCCACCCGCAGCGCGCGCTGCTCATGCGCGCCCTCGGCAGCGGCGAACACGTCGAGCCCGACCTGTCCATCCGCGAGGTGCGCGCCGGCGACCGCTACCTGATCTGCTCCGACGGCCTCAGCGGCGTCGTCTCCCACCAGACGATGGAGGAGACCCTCGCCGGCTACCAGGGCCCGCAGGAGACCGTGCAGGAGCTGATCCAGCTCGCGCTGCGCGGCGGCGGCCCCGACAACATCACCGTCATCGTCGCCGACGTCCTGGACCTGGACACCGGCGACACCCTCGCCGGACAGCTGTCCGACACCCCGGTCGTGGTCGGCGCGGTCGCCGAGAACCAGCACCACCTGCACGACAACGGCATCATGCAGACCCCGGCCGGACGCGCCTCCGGCCTCGGCCGCCAGGTGCCCGGACAGGGCGGCGGTGGCGGCGAGTTCGGCCCGCCCGGCTCCGGCGCCACCGCCGGCTACGCCCCCGCGGCCGGCTTCGGCGACTACGACGACGATGACTTCGTCAAACCCCGCAAGAGCCGCAGGTGGCTCAAGCGGTCCCTCTACGGCGTGCTCACGCTCGCCGTCCTCGGCGGCGGCCTCTACGGCGGCTACCGCTGGACGCAGACGCAGTACTTCGTCGGCGCCAACGAGGAGCACGTCGCGCTGTACCGGGGCATCAGCCAGGACCTGGCCTGGCTGAAGCTGTCGAAGGTCCACACGGACCACCCCGAGATCGAACTCAAGTACCTGCCGCCCTACCAGCAGCAGCAGGTCAGGGCGACGATCACCGAGGGCGGTCTGGAAAACGCCCGGAAGAAGGTCGACGAGCTGTCCGTGCAGGCCTCCGCGTGCAAGAAGGAGACCCAGCGCCGCACCGCCGAGGACAAGAACGGCGCCAAGACGGGCCAGGGCCAGGCCGGCGGCACCACGGGAACCACCCGTACCGCCTTCACGTCCAAGGCGACGCCGACGCCGAACCCGTCGACGGCCAAGTCCCCGTCCTCCCCGTCCACGTCCGCCACCGCGTCCACTCCCAGCCCCGGCCCCACTCTCTCGGAGGAAGAGCAGAAGGTCGTCTCGCTGTGCGGTAAGCAGTAGGCAAGCCGTGAGAGGCCCTGTCACACGATGAGCAGCACTACCAACCCGTCGACGCACCACACGTCCACGATCGGCGCGATCGGCGCGCCCAGCCGACGCAACACCGAGCTGGCGCTGCTGGTCTTCGCCGTCGCCATCCCGGTGTTCGCCTACGCCAACGTGGGCCTGGCCATCAACGGCCGGGTGCCCGCAGGCCTGCTGAGCTACGGCCTGGGCCTCGGTCTGCTGGCCGGCGTCGCCCACCTCGTCGTCCGCAAGTTCGCCCCGTACGCGGACCCGCTGCTGCTGCCGCTGGCCACGCTGCTGAACGGGCTCGGACTGGTCGTCATCTGGCGCCTGGACCAGTCGAAGCTGCTCCAGGCCATCAACCAGGCGGGAACGGCCGCGCCACGGCAGCTGATGTACACGGCCCTGGGCATCGCCCTGTTCGTGGTGGTGCTGATCTTCCTCAAGGACCACCGCGCCCTTCAGCGCTACACCTACATCTCCATGGTCGGCGCGCTGATCCTGCTGCTGCTGCCGCTCGTGCCGGGCCTCGGCGCCAACATCTACGGCGCCAAGATCTGGATCTCGGTCGCCGGATTCTCCATCCAGCCCGGTGAGTTCGCCAAGATCGTGCTCGCCATCTTCTTCGCCGGCTACCTCATGGTGAAGCGGGACGCGCTCGCCCTGGCCAGCCGCCGCTTCATGGGCCTGTACCTGCCCCGCGGCCGCGACCTCGGACCCATCCTGGTCGTCTGGGTGATCTCGATCCTCATCCTGGTCTTCGAGACCGACCTCGGCACCTCGCTGCTGTTCTTCGGCATGTTCGTCGTCATGCTGTACGTCGCCACCGAGCGGACCAGCTGGATCGTCTTCGGTCTGCTGATGTCCGCCGCCGGCGCCGTCGGCGTGGCCAGCTTCGAGCCGCACGTCCAGCAGCGCGTCCAGGCCTGGCTCGACCCGATGAAGGAGTACAAGCTCAGCCAGGCGGGCGTCGGCGGCCACTCCGAGCAGTCCATGGAAGCGCTGTGGGCGTTCGGCTCCGGCGGCACCCTCGGCTCCGGCCTCGGCCAGGGCCACTCCGACCTCATCAAGTTCGCCGCCAACTCCGACTTCATCCTCGCCACCTTCGGCGAGGAGCTGGGCCTGGCAGGCATCATGGCGATCCTGCTGGTCTACGGCCTGATCGTGGAACGCGGTGTGCGCACCGCGCTGGCCGCCCGCGACCCCTTCGGCAAGCTGCTCGCCATCGGCCTGTCCGGCGCCTTCGCGCTTCAGGTCTTCGTCGTGTCCGGCGGCGTGATGGGCCTCATCCCGCTCACCGGTATGACGATGCCGTTCCTGGCGTACGGCGGCTCCTCCGTCATCGCCAACTGGGCCCTGATCGGCATCCTGATCCGGATCAGCGACACCGCCCGCAGACCCGCGCCCGCGCCCGCCTCCAACCCCGACGCCGAGATGACCCAGGTGGTCCGCCCGTGAACAAGCCCCTGCGCCGAATCGCGATCTTCTGCGGCCTCCTCGTCCTCACGCTGCTCGTCCGCGACAACTGGATCCAGTACGTCAAGGCCGACACCCTCAGGGAGGACAAGCACAACCGCCGCGTCACCATCGCGCGTTACGCCACCCCGCGCGGCGACATCATCGTCGGCGGCAACCCGGTCACCGGGTCGGTCGAGACCAAGAGCAACGGACTCAACGACCTCAAGTACAAGCGCACGTACAAGAACGGCCCGATGTGGGCGCCCGTGACCGGCTTCACCTCCCAGGCCTACGGCGCCACCCAGCTGGAGAGCATCGAGGACGGCATCCTCACCGGCAACGACGACCGGCTCTTCTTCCGCAACACCCTGGACATGATCACGGGCAAGCCCAAGCAGGGCGGCAACGTGGTCACCACGCTCAACGCGGCCGCTCAGAAGGCGGCCTTCAACGGTCTGAAGAACGTCGGCGGCAAGGGCGCCGCGGTGGCCCTGGACCCCTCCACGGGCAAGATCCTCGCCCTGGCGTCCTACCCGTCCTACGACCCGTCGTCGTTCGCCGGCACCTCCGACAAGGACGCCAAGGCCTGGCAGAGGCTCCAGAAGACGTCCGACGCCAACGACCCGATGCTGAACCGGGCACTGCGCGAGACCTACCCGCCGGGCTCCACCTTCAAGGTGGTCACCGCGGCCGCCGCGCTGGAGAACGGCCTGTACAAGTCGGCGGACGAAGCCACCGACTCGCCGCTGCCGTGGACCATGCCCGGCACCACCACCGAGCTGCCGAACGAGGGCAACATCCCCTGCAGGAACGCCACCATGCGCGAGGCGCTGCGGGTCTCCTGCAACACCGTCTTCGGCAAGATCGGCGCGGACCTCGGCAACGAAAAGATGCTCCAGGAGGCGAAGAAGTTCGGCTTCAACAGCGAGCAGTTCACGCCGGTGCGCGCCAACGCCTCGGTGTTCTCCCACGACATGAACAAGTCGCAGACCGCGCTGTCCTCCATCGGCCAGTTCAACACCGCGGCCACCCCGCTGCAGATGGCCATGGTCGCCTCCGCCGTCGCCAACGACGGCAAGCTGATGAAGCCGTACATGATCGACAAGCTCCAGTCGCCCAACCTGGACACCCTGGAGCAGACCCAGCCGCAGGAACTGAGCCGGCCGCTCAGCTCGCAGAACGCCCAGATCCTGCAGTCGATGATGGAGACCGTCGTCAAGGACGGCACGGGCAAGAACGCACAGATCAACGGCATCACGGTGGGCGGCAAGACCGGTACCGCCCAGCACGGCGTCGACAACAGCGAGAAGCCGTACGCCTGGTTCATCTCCTACGCCAAGCTCGCCGACGGCAGCTCGCCGGTCGCCGTGGCCGTGGTGGTCGAGGACAACAACGCCAACCGCGACGACATCTCCGGCGGCGGCCTGGCGGCGCCCATCGCGAAGAACGTCATGGAGGCGGTCATCAACTCCAGGCAGTGACCTGCTGTCACGTTCCCTTCACATCGGTGCACGTTGCGATACCGGTCCTGTATCGGGTGACGGGCTTGGCCAGGTCACACAGAGCTAGCCGGGTACGGTAGGCCCGGGACAGCAGCCTCCGGCGGCACAAGCGGTGCCGGTCGGGACCGACGGAGAGGGCTGGTAGGTAGCTATGGAAGAGCCGCGTCGCCTCGGCGGCCGGTACGAGCTGGGCCATGTGCTCGGCCGTGGTGGCATGGCGGAGGTGTACCTCGCGCATGACACCCGGCTGGGACGCACCGTGGCGGTGAAGACGCTGCGCGCCGACCTGGCGCGCGACCCTTCCTTCCAGGCCCGGTTCCGCCGGGAGGCCCAGTCGGCCGCCTCGCTCAACCATCCCGCGATCGTCGCGGTCTACGACACGGGCGAGGACTACATCGACGGGGTCTCGATCCCGTACATCGTGATGGAGTACGTCGACGGCTCCACGCTCCGCGAGCTGCTGCACAGCGGCCGCAAGCTGCTGCCGGAGCGGTCCATGGAGATGACCATCGGCATCCTCCAGGGCCTGGAGTACGCCCATCGCAGCGGCATCGTGCACCGCGACATCAAGCCGGCCAACGTCATGCTGACCCGCAACGGCCAGGTCAAGGTCATGGACTTCGGCATCGCCCGCGCCATGGGCGACTCCGGCATGACCATGACCCAGACCGCGGCCGTCATCGGCACCGCCCAGTACCTGTCTCCCGAACAAGCCAAAGGCGAGCAGGTCGACGCGCGCTCGGACCTGTACTCGACGGGTTGCCTGCTCTACGAGCTGCTGACGGTCCGCCCGCCCTTCGTGGGCGACTCCCCGGTCGCGGTGGCCTACCAACACGTCCGCGAGGAGCCGCAGCCGCCCAGCGTCTTCGATCCCGAGATCACGCCCGAGATGGACGCGATCGTGATGCGGGCGCTGGTCAAGGACCCCGACTACCGCTACCAGTCAGCCGACGAGATGCGCGCCGACATCGAGGCCTGCCTCGACGGCCAGCCGGTCGCGGCCACGGCGGCCCTGGGCTCCGTCGGCTACGGCGCCTACCCCGACGACCAGCCGACCACCGCGCTGCGCCCCGACGCCGGTCCCGCGGGCGCGACGACGATGCTGCCGCCCATGAACCCGGACGACGGCGGCTTCGGCTACGACGACCGCCCCGACCGGCGGCGTCAGAAGAAGTCCAACACCTCGACGATCCTGCTGATCGTCGCCGGCATCCTGGTCCTCGTCGGCGCCATCTTCATCGGCATGTACGCCTTCGGTGGGAAGGGCGCCAACAACGACCTGGTGCCCGTGCCCAACTTCGTCGGCCACACGAAGATCGACGCCGAGAAGATGGCCACGAACGGCAGCGTCGCAGTGGCCTTCACCCAGGACACCTGCGAGGACCAGCCCAAGGGCAGGGTCTGCTCACAGGATCCCAAGGACGGCGAGATCAAGAAGGGCGAGACGGTCAACCTGGTGCTCTCCACCGGGGCGCCGAAGGTGACGGTTCCCGACGTCCGCGGCCTGACCTTCGACAAGGCGCAGTCCCAGCTGGTGGAGAAGGGCTTCAAGGTCGAGAAGCGGACCCAGGAGTCCGACCAGTCCCCCGACGTGGTCATCGACCAGGACCCCAAGGGCGACACGGAGAAGGAAAAGGGCTCCACCATCACCCTCACGGTCGCCAAACCGGCCGAGAAGGCGACGGTCCCCAATGTCGTCGGCGCGACCTGCGACGAGGCCATGGCCCAGATGCAGCAGAACAACCTCGTCGGTGAGTGTTCCGATGAACCCGTCAGCGACCCCAACCAGGACGGCAAGGTCATCCAGACCTTTCCGAACTTCAACCAGCAGGTCGATAAAAACTCCAAGGTGACCATCAAGGTCGGCAAACTGGCCCAGCAGAGCAAGGTCGCGGTACCTGACATCCAGAACAAGAAGCTGAAGGATGTCAGGCAGATGATCGCGCAGGCGAATCTCCAGGTCGGCAAGATCAACGGCTCCGAGGACGACAACGCCGTCGTCATCGCCTCCAACCCGCCCCAGGGCAGCCAGGTCGACCCGGGCAGTCCGATCGAGCTCTGGACCGTGGACAAGGGCCCAGGCAACAACGGAGGCGACGGCGGCTTCTTCGGCGGCTGACCCCGAGCCCTAACGCTCAGCCCTGACGCTCAGAGCCCCGGCCCCCTCCCACGAGGGGAGCCGGGGCTCCGTCGTACGCCCGCCCCGTCACCACATACCTGTACGCAATCCGATCGTGTCTTCATATGTCACGACTCGTTGATCGGATGGGGCGGGGAATCGGAACGCTCTGCCCCGGCCATGTGGCCCGCACACGACAGAAGGGCAGAACGTGATCAACGATGCGGCGCTGTTGGAATCAAGAAGCCTGCGCAACAGCGTGCTCGACCGCATGGACGTCCTCGACAAGGTGAAGGCGCTGTCACTGCTGCCGGACGGGACGCATGTCACGACGGCGATGGTGGCGGCGTACTTCGGAGTCACCTCGGAGGCGATCCGTCAGCTGAAGGCACGGCACTACGAGGAACTCGCATGCAATGGAATGGTGACGCTCCAGGGCCGTGACCTCGCAGAATTTAAGCGTGACGTCTTGTCACGCTATCCGGGAGGTTATCCACAGCCTCGGTCGAGCCTCACGCTCTACTCACGCCGAGCCGTCCTCAACGTCGCCATGCTTCTCCGCGACAGCGACGTCGCCCGCCAGGTACGCACATACCTGCTCGACATGGAGTATCCGGCCCGCACACAGCCTGTGGAAAACCCTCCCCAGTCGGACGTCGTCTCCCTCGACGACCGCATCGACCAGCGCATCACCCACATCCTCGGCAAGACCGTCGTCCCGATGTTCAACGCGCTCATCGCCACCTCCGGCGAACACCGCCGCGAGCTCATCGAACTCCGCCAGGACATCGAGAACGTCGAACGCAGGCTGTGTCAGCAGCATCAACGCATCAGCATCCTGGAGGAGGAACCCCCCACAGGACATGCCAGGACACTACTCAACTCAATGACCTGGCAGGCCCTCGAACGTCACGCCGCTGGTCTCCTGCGCCGTGACGGCTGTACGGACGTCATCGTGAGGCAGGCAAACAGGGACCGGGGCGTCGACATCACCGCACGCACCGCCGACGGCCGCACCGTGGCCGTCCAGTGCAAGAACTACACCGGCCGCCGGGTCGTCCCCAGCGCCGCCATGCAGAAGTTCGCGGGCGCAGCACGAGCCGTCATTCGTGTGGAGGTCCCGATCTTCGTGGCCACGTGCAACTTCAGCAGCGAGGCGCAAGCGATCGCCGGCCTGAGCGGGATCACCACGGTGGACCGTGACGAGTTGGAGGCGTGGAGCGCAGGCTCGCGTCTCAGGGTGCTGCGCTAGCCCTGGAACCACGAGGCCCGAAGCCGCAAGACGAAGTTGCGGCTTCGGGCCTCCTCCATGTTAAAGGACCGAGCTCCTTCAGGGGGCTCAGTCAGCTTCGCAGTTCCTTGGGCGGTGTCCGCTTGGCGTCCACCTTCTCCGTCCGGACCAGTTCGCCCCAGACCACGTAGCGGTAGCGCGAGGTGTACACCGGTGTGCAGGTCGTCAGGGTGATGTAGTGGCCGGGCTTCTTGACGCCCGACTCCTTGGGGACCGAGGACAGGACCTGGACGTTGTACTTGGAGGTCTCGGGGAGGATGTCGTAGACCTTGTAGACGTACCACTTGTCCTTGGTCTCGAAGACGACCGGATCGCCCACGCGCACCTTGTCGATGTTGTGGAACTTCGCGCCGTGGCCGTCCCGGTGGGCGGCGAGGGTGAAGTTGCCGGTCTTGCCGGACGTCGGCAGGGTCGCCTTGGCGGGGTCCACGTAGTAGCCGGCCACGCCGTCGTTCAGCACCTCCGGCGACGTGCCCTTCTCGACCAGGACCTCGCCGTTGCGCATCGACGGCACGTGCAGGAAGCCGATGCCGTCCTTGGTGTCCAGCGTCCCGGGGCCGCCGGCCACGGACTGGGCCCACTCGTCGCGGACCTTGCCGCCCTCCCGGTCGGCCTTGCGGTCCGCCAGGACGTTCGTCCACCACAGTGAGTAGACGACGAACAGGCCGAGGACCAGGCCGGCCGTGATGAGGAGTTCCCCGAAGACACTGACGGCGAGGGCCAGCGGGCCGGTACCCCGGCGGCGCCGCGCGCGGCCGCCGCCCGACGCGTCACCGTGCCCTTCGCGGCTGTCGGTGTGCCCTGCCGTGTCGTCCGTGGTCGCTGCCACTGTTCATCCGCCCTTTAACTGACGAGCGCATCCGGCTTGCCCTTGCTGCGCGGCCGTTCCTCGACCATCTTGCCCCAGACGATCAACCGGTACTTGCTGGTGAACTCCGGTGTGCAGGTGGTCAGCGTGATGTAGCGGCCGGGCCCGGTGAAGCCCGATCCCTTCGGGACGGGATCGAGGACACTGATGTTGGCCGGCGACGTCACCGGCAGTATCGACGCCATCTTGTAGACGAAGTACGTGTCCTGCGTCTCCACGACGATCGCGTCGCCCGGCGAGAGCCTGTTGATGTAGCGGAACGGCTCACCGTGCGTGTTGCGGTGGCCCGCGAGCCCGAAGTTGCCCGTCTTCGCGTCCGGCATCGCCGTGTTGAGGTCGCCCTGCCCGTAGTGCCCGACCATGCCCTTGTCCAGCACCTTCGCCTTGCTGGTGCCCTCCGCGATGGGCACCACCACGTCCAGCTTCGGGATGTGCAGGAGGGCGAAGCCCTGCCCCGGCTCGAACGTCCCGGGATTGCGCTTGCCGCTCGCCCAGTCGTCCTGCAACTGGTGCGCCTCACTGCCCGCCTGGGCGGCCGCCCGGACGTTCGTCCACCACAACTGGTAGGTGACGAAGAGAAGCATCACCACACCGGTGGTGATGAACAGCTCGCCGATGACCCGGCTGGCGATGACGGCCGGGCTCGCCCTGCGTGCCCGCGCCTGCCGTCGCGCCTCCACGCGGGACAGCGGCGCGGACGGCCGGCCGGCCGGGCTGTCCTCCTCCGACGGCGGGCCCGCCGTGGCCCCACGACGGCCGTGACGGCGCCTGGCGGCCTTTCTGCGGGCCGCGCGTCCACCCGGCGGCGGTGCGGGGGCCCGCGCGGCGGAAAACGCCCCAGGCGGCGGATCCGGGATCCGCAGCGCCATCGTCTCCTCGTCGACGGGAGGCAGATACGCCGTCGCGTCTTCCGGGGGCCCGTACGGCGCCCCCACCGCGCTCTGCTGGGGTGCCGCGTTCCGCGGGGGCCCGTTCCCCCCGGGAGACCCGTAGGACGCCGCGTAGGGGTCCTGGGGCGCGCCCTGCGCCCCAGCCCCGTACCACTCCTCGAACGCGTCCGGCCCCCCGTACGACTGCTGCCCGTACGAGGTGTCCGTCTCGCGCTCGGGGCGCAGCGCGGTCACGCCGTGGCCCTGCCCACCACCGGGGCGAGCCCCGCCGACCTCGCCACGGCCTCCTTGTCGCCGCACTCCGCCAGCCAGTTGGCCAGCATCCGGTGCCCGTGCTCGGTCAGCACCGACTCGGGATGGAACTGCACGCCCTCGACGGGAAGTTCACGGTGGCGCAGGCCCATGATGATGCCGTCGTGCGTGCGCGCCGTGACCACCAGCTCGTCGGGCACGGTCGCCGGCTCGGCGGCCAGGGAGTGGTAGCGGGTCGCCGTGAAGGGGGAGGGCAGGCCCGCGAAGACGCCCGTGCCCTCGTGCTCCACCAGCGAGGTCTTGCCGTGCAGCAGCTCGGGCGCGCGGTCCACCACACCGCCGTAGGCCACCTGGATCGACTGCATGCCCAGGCACACACCGAAGACGGGAACACCGGTCGCGGCGCAGTGCCGGACCATCTCCACGCAGACACCTGCCTGCTCGGGCGTGCCCGGCCCCGGCGAGAGCAGCACGCCGTCGAAGCCGTCCTGCGCGTGCGCCGTCGACACCTCGTCGTTGCGCAGCACCTCGCACTCGGCCCCGAGCTGGTACAGGTACTGGACCAGGTTGAAGACGAAGCTGTCGTAGTTGTCGACGACGAGAATCCGCGCACTCACTGGTTGTCCACCGTCACATCGTTGAAGGGAAGCAGCGGTTCGGCCCACGGGAAGACGTACTGGAACAGGGCGTAGACCACGGCCAGGACCAGCACCAGTGAGATCAGCGCCTTCACCCACGCGTTCCCCGGCAGATGCCGCCAGATCCAGCCGTACATGCCGTCCCTTCCGTCTCCCACGGCACCAGATTCACGCCGTACGCCACCAGACTAACGGCGCGGCGCCCGAGGTTTCCCGGCCTCCGCGAGCTGTGCGGAAACCGCACGCGCCCGGACGTACGTGGCACAGAGTCGATCAGCTCAACGACCGCGGACGCGGTTTTGTACGGCCCTTTGTCGATCCGATACGCGAACCAGGCCGTTCCGTTCATCAGTACGACCATCAGTACGACGTGTACGACGGCGACGGCCGCCCGCACCGGCAGCCCTGCGCTCCGGCACCCGCGCCTACTCCACGGGCTTCGCGTAGTGCAGGTCCACCGTGCCCGAGTAGCCGGGCAGCGTCACCGTTCCGTCGTCGGTGACCTTCCAGCCGAGGCCGTAGACGTTGACGTACACCATGTAGTTCTGGATCGCCGGGGAGTCCGCGAGCGCCTTCTGGAGCTTCCCCGGATCGCCGACCGCCGTGATCTTGTACGGCGGCGAGTAGACGCGGCCCTGGAGGATCAGCGTGTTTCCCACGCAGCGCACCGCGCTGGTGGAGATCAGCCGCTGGTCCATCACCTTGATGCCCCGGGCGCCGCCGTTCCACAGCGCGTTGACCACGGCCTGGAGGTCCTGCTGGTGGATCACCAGGTAGTCGGGCTGCGGCTCGGGGTAGCCGGGGAGCTTCGCGGTGGCGTCGGGCGGCGCGTCGTTGAGCGTGACCGTGATCGCCCGGCCCGTGAGCCTGCGGGTGCCCGCGCTCTTCTCCAGACCGGTCAGCCTGCCGTCCTGGGGCTTGCCGCCGTCGTCGCGCGCGGCGAGGGACTCGATGTCGTCGCGCAGGGCGGCGTTGGACTCGTCGAGCTCCTTGTTCTTCCGGCTGCGCTCATGGACGAGGTCGGACAGCTTCAGAAGGGACGTGTCCGTGCGGATGTTGGTGCCCTTGGCCGTGTTGAAACTGGTGAAGAAGATCACCCCGGCGAGGGCGAAGACGGCCACGGTCATGATCCGCACGGGCCTCGGGCGGCGCGTGCGGGCCGGGTCGGTACCCGTCCCCGGGAAGTCGGCAGAATTGCTCAACGTACCCTTATCTCCTTCGGCGCCGCGGAAGCACTACGCTAACGGACATCCGGGGGAGTGCTCAGTGTGCCCTTGTACGCTGCCCCGGAACCAGCCCAGGACCCCGCGCGGCCACCAGCGCATCGACAGGAGAGACCCTCGTGCCGAAGTCACGTATCCGCAAGAAGGCCGACTACACGCCGCCGCCCGCCAAGCAGGCCGCGAGTATCAAGCTGGAGAGCCGCGGCTGGGTGGCGCCGGTCATGCTGGCGCTGTTCCTCATCGGCCTGGCCTGGATCGTCGTCTTCTACGTGACCGACGGCTCACTGCCTGTCGACGCCCTCGGCAACGCGAACATCGTCGTGGGCTTCGGCTTCATCGCCGCCGGATTCGCCGTCTCCACGCAGTGGAAGTGACGTCGGCCTCCCGGTGAACACAGCTCTGCCCACGGCTATCCGCTGAGTTATCCACAGGCCGGAAGAATTTCCACATGCAGGCTGGGGAAAACGCCGATGATCTGTGGATAACCCGTCCGCCGTTGACACCGGTACGATTGTCACACTGCCCGTGCAGGGCGTGCACGCCCCCTGCCTGACCTGCGACAACACAGGTCAACGGCAGGGGGCACACCTGTTCCCGCACGCTGTGCACAAGATCGGACACGCTGTGGACAACGGACGCTCTCAGGTGAGCTGAACCGTTCTGAGCAGCGTCAACACGGCGACCACCACCAGCACCAGCCCACAGGTGCCGTACTGCACCAGGGCCCGTCGCTCGCGCGGGGCGTGCACCATCGCGTAACCCACCACCACACCGGCGACCAGACCGCCGATGTGCGCCTGCCAGGCGATGCCTCTCCAGCTGAAGGTGAAGATCAGATTGATCACCAGCAGGACGATGATCGGCCGCATGTCGTAGTTGAGTCGGCGCATCAGCACCGCGGTGGCGCCGAACAGTCCGAAGATGGCGCCCGAGGCACCGAGCGTGGCCTGGCTGGGCGAGGCGAGCAGATACGTCAGCGCTCCGCCCGCGAGCCCGGAGACGAAGTACAGCGACAGGTAGCGCAGCCGGCCCAGGGCCGCCTCCAGGGGGCCGCCCAGCCACCACAGGCTCAGCATGTTGAAGCCGATGTGCCAGATCTCCTGGTGCGTAAACATCGAGGTCACCAGGCGGTACCACTCGCCGGCCGCGACACCCGAGATGGCGGTCAAGGGCTGCGGCGGCCACGCGCCGATCAGGACCAGATCCCCCAGGAGCGAGGAGTCGACGCTGACCGCGATGAACACCGCGACGTTGATCCCGATGAGGATCTTGGTGAGCAGGCGGGGGTCGGCGGTCATGGTGCCGCCGGCCAGCGTGCGGGGCCGGGTCGCGGCGGGCGGATGGCCGGTGCCGGAGCCGCCGCGGACGCAGTCCGGGCACTGGAAGCCCACGGAGGCGTCGACCATGCACTCGGGGCAGATCGCCCGGTCGCAGCGGGCGCAGCGGATGCCGGTCTCGCGGCCCGGATGGCGGTAGCAGGTGGGCAGGCGGTGGGCGTCCGGCGGGCCCTGGTCCGCCGGGTCCTGGCCCGTCGGGCTGCCTGGTGCCTGGTCCATGGGGTTCCCCTCGATTCGTCCTGCGCGGAGCACGGCTGCGGCTGCTCGTGGGCAATGCACCGCCCCGCCCATCCTTACGGACAAGCGGGGCGTTTGGTTCCCTCGGGGAGCTGTCGGGACGAGCCCTTCACTCAGCCTTCGCGGGTCTCGACGACGACCGACTCGATGACGACGTCGTTGAGCGGGCGGTCGGTGCGCGGGTTGGTCTGCGCGGTCGCGATGGAGTCGACGACCTTCTGGCTGGCCGCGTCGGTGACCTCGCCGAAGATGGTGTGCTTGCGGTTCAGCCAGGACGTCGGGGCGACGGTGATGAAGAACTGCGAGCCGTTGGTGCCCGGGCCCGCGTTGGCCATCGCCAGCAGGTAGGGCTTGTCGAAGGAGAGGTCCGGGTGGAACTCGTCCTTGAACTGGTAGCCGGGACCGCCGGTGCCGTTGCCCAGCGGGTCACCGCCCTGGATCATGAAACCGCTGATCACCCGGTGGAAGACCGTGCCGTCGTAGAGCTTCGCCGTGGACTTCTCGCCGGTGGCGGGGTGGGTCCACTCACGCTCGCCCTTGGCGAGTTCGACAAAGTTCCGGACCGTCTCGGGGGCGTGGTTCGGCAGGAGCCGGACCTCGATGTCGCCGTGGTTGGTCTTCAGGGTGGCGTAGAGCTGCTCAGCCACGATCTGCCTTCCGTTGTCCTCCTGTGACTCCCCGATCCTCGCACGGCCCGCGCCGTGCGTCGCCCGACGGTCGCTTCCGAGGGGAGATCCGCCGGATTCGGTTGCGGAAAACCGGGTGAGTCCTCCCGGCCGGGAGCGCGGCGCGGCGATCCGTGGCATTGTCGACGACAAGCTTCTGTTGCTCCATTTTCATCCCCTATCGCACGTGATCGTCTCCCGGCGGACTCCCGATCGGCAGGGCCACCGCGGTGACCGCGGTCGTCGTCCGTGACCCGGATGCCCGTTCGCACATGCCGCCGGGCCCGTTGGCAGGCATGATCCGTAAAAGGGTGGAAAGTCGAAATACCGTACGCCACCGAGGAGGAGGAACCCGTGACCCGCATCGACAGCGTGCGCGCCGCGACCGGCTCGGCGAAGGACAGCGTGCTGCACGCCGCGGAAGTGGTGGCGCCCTACGCCGACACGGCCAGGGAAAGGGCCGCGCACTACGCACACGAGGCACGCGTACGGCTCGCGCCGAAGGTGACGCTGGCCGCCGACCAGGCCCGCGTCCAGTACGGCGCCCATGTCGCACCACGGCTGGAGCAGGCCCGTGCGCAGGCCATGGCCCATGTGCCGCCGAAGGTCGACCATGCGGCCCAGGAGGCCGCCGAGCGGACGCGCAGGGTCGCCCGGCAGGCCGCCGAGTACTCCCGGCCGCGGATCGAGCAGGCGATGGCCGCGGCGGCGCCGGTCGCGGACGAGGCCGCCGCGCGCGGTGCCGCCGCGCTGGTGGCACTGCGCGGCCAGGTCCCGGCCCGGAAGATCCAGAAGCTGGCCCGCACACACGAGCGGCGGGCGAAGGCCGGGCGTGTCGTGAAGCTGCTCGCGCTGGCGGGCGCGCTCGCCGGCGGTGCCTTCGCCGCCTGGAAGTGGTGGGACAAGCAGGCCAACCCCGACTGGCTGGTGGAACCGCCGGCCGCGACGGAGGTGCCCGAATCGGGCCGGCTGACGTCCGTGGACGGCACCGGCCAGTCCGTACTGGACCCCGAGGTCCAGGCGAAGCAGGCCGAGGAGGAAGCGGCGGACCGCGACGAACAGGGCTGACCGCCAGGGACGAAAGGGCCCGCCTGACCGGTGTTTTCACAGGTCAGGCGGGCTTTTTTCAGGTGGAGCCTAGGGGAGTCGAACCCCTGACATCTGCCATGCAAAGACAGCGCTCTACCAACTGAGCTAAGGCCCCGGATGACAGCATCCGGCCGGAAGGTCCGCCCACCGGTCGGGTGCCGCAGACCAGAGTACCGGGTCACCCCCCGGATCTCGCAAAAAGATTGGGGCTCCCCGCGGCCGACCACTCTCCGTAAGATGCTCCGCGTGGTTCGCTACAGCGAACCGCGGTACTCGGGGAAGCGATGGGGAGACGCAATGGACGCCGCACAGCAGGAAGCCACCGCAAGAGCGCGGGAACTGCAGCGGAACTGGTACGGGGAGCCGTTGGGGGCGCTCTTCCGCAAGCTCATAGACGACCTCGGGCTCAACCAGGCCCGGCTGGCGGGGGTACTGGGACTGTCCGCCCCGATGCTGTCGCAGCTGATGAGCGGGCAGCGCGCGAAGATCGGTAACCCGGCGGTGGTCCAGCGGGTGCAACTGCTTCAGGAGCTGGCGGGCCAGGTGGCGGACGGCAGCGTCAGCGCGGCCGAGGCGACCGAGCGCATGGAGGAGATCAAGCGGTCGCAGGGCGGCTCGGTGCTCAGCAACACCACGCAGACGACGAGCACTTCGGGGGCGCCGACGGTCAAGCGGGTGGTCCGCGAGATCCAGTCGCTGCTCCGCTCGGTCGCGGCGGCCGGTGACATCATCGAGGCCGCGAACACCCTCGCCCCGACCCACCCGGAACTGGCGGAATTCCTCCGGGTGTACGGCGCGGGCCGCACCTCTGACGCGGTCGCGCACTACCAGTCCCACCAGAACTGACGCCGCGGCGGTCGTATCGCGCGTCGAGGGGGATGCAAGAGGGACAACCTCAGGGGGAGGAGCGACGCACAGCCATGGGTGAGGTCTTCGCCGGCCGGTACGAGCTGGCCGACCCGGTCGGACGCGGGGGAGTCGGCGCGGTCTGGCGGGCCTGGGACCACCGCCGCCGCCGGTACGTGGCCGCCAAGGTCCTTCAGCAGCGCGACGCGCACTCCCTGCTGCGCTTCGTGCGGGAGCAGGCGCTGCGGATCGATCACCCCCATGTGCTCGCACCGGCCAGTTGGGCCGCTGACGACGACAAGGTCCTGTTCACCATGGACCTGGTGGCCGGCGGCTCCCTGGTCCACCTGGTCGGGGACTACGGCCCGCTTCCCCCGGCGTTCGTCTGCACCCTGCTCGACCAGTTGCTGTCGGGGCTCGCCGCGGTGCACGCGGAGGGTGTCGTGCACCGCGACATCAAGCCCGCCAACATCCTGCTGGAGGCCACCGGGACCGGTCGGCCCAGGCTGCGGCTGTCGGACTTCGGCATCGCCATGCGGCTGGGCGAACCCCGGCTGACGGAGGCCAACCTGGTGGTGGGAACGCCTGGTTACCTCGCTCCCGAGCAGATGATGGGCGCCGAACCGGACTTCCCCGCCGATCTGTTCGCCACCGGGCTGGTCGCCCTCCATCTGCTTCAGGGGGCCAAGCCGGACGCCAAAGCGCTCGTGGAGTATTTCGCGGAGCACGGAACGCCCGGTGCGCCCAAGGGTGTTCCCGAGCCGCTGTGGCAGGTCGTGGCCACCCTGCTGCAACCCGATCCGCAGGCCAGGTTCCGTACGGCGACGGGTGCGCGCAAGGCCCTCGTCGCGTGCGCCGAGCTCCTGGCGGAGCCGGGCCCGGACGATGAGCTGATCGAGATCTTCGACCAACTGGGCCCGCTGCCACCGGGGTTCGGACCCGAGGGTCCGCTCACCCGGAGCCCTGGGATGACGGCCGGGCATACGGCGGCGTCCCCCTCCGCCGGTTCGGCCACCGGTTCTGTGGTTCCCGGCACCGGTGCGGCCGCTTCCGGTACCGGCTCCGCGGCTTCCGGTACAGGCACCGCTTCCGGTACCGGGGGCGTGCCGGACCCGCGTCTCGACCCCCGGGAGGGGACCGGGTCGACGCCGAGGACGGACGGCAGCGGCTTGTCGCCCGGACCAGCCCAGCCCTCCACCAAGTCGGACACAGGCAGCTTCCACCTGCCGCCGCCCCAGACCGCCGCCACGGAGCGGGAAGTCCCGCCGCACCAGGCCGCTCCCCCGCAGGCTGTTCCACCCCCCACTGTGCCCCCGCAGGCCGTCCCCCCGGCACCGGCCGCCCCGCCCTTCGGCGGCGTGCCGCTCGAACCTCCGGTCCAGTCCCCGGTCCAACCCGCGGTCCAGCCCGTGGTCCACGTCTCCCCTCACGACCCCACCCATGTGCTGTCCTCCCCCGATCCTCGGCAGCGTGCTGACGTCTCTACTGCTTCGTACACCGCCCAGTCCCCGCAGGTTCCCGTTCCGGCGCGGGGAATCTCGCGCCACCGCGCCGGACGCTCCCGCCGCCCCGGCCCGCCCGCGACGGTGGCGATCCCGCTGCTGCTCCTGGCGCTGGCCTGCTACGCCGTCGGTTTCTGGGCGCTGAGCCGTCTGTGAGGCCCGCCAGGGGCCCGATGCAGGCCGACCGCGGCCCCGCGCCACTCCCGCCGCCCTACAGGGCTTCGGCCCTGCGCCGGGCGAGCACCGTCCACACCCCGAGGGCAGCCAGCAGGACCGTTCCCGCGCCGATCCCGCCGACGGCGAGCGCCCGGAGTGCCGTGGAGCCGTCCGCCGCCCCGGCCGGGGTCGCCGCGGCCCGGTCGTGGGCGGTGACGTCGAAGAGCTGCCCGGGTTCGGACCGGCCCGCGTAGTCCGGCCCTGGCTGCGCCGTGCCGTCCACCCGCACCCGCAGGATCAGGCCGTAGGGCCCCTCGCCGAAGGAGTCGGCGGTCTGGGCGGCGAGGTGCACGACCAGGTAGTGGAGACCGGCGAACCGCATCCCCTTGACCTGGTCGGCGAAGCCGTGGCGGTTGGCGTGGGCGACGGGCGGCACGGGTGCGAGGGTGGCGGACGTCTGCCGGCCGGTGTATCCGGCGTACGCCTCCTCGACGTGTCCGCGCACCGGGTTGTAGAGCGACAGGGTCAGCGCGCCGCTCACATAGCCGCTGCCGCCGCTGGAACTGCCCAGCTCGACGGTGGCGTTCGGCTGCTGTCCCCAGTCGACCGGGACCTTGTAGAAGAGCGTCTGGCCGGGCCGGATCCGGGTCCGCCACACGCCTTGCCCGACCGTGCTCGCCGCGTCGAACCCGGCGCCGCCGGCCCGGCCGACCGCCTGGCCGGTGACCGGCTCGGGCGAAGCGGAGTTCCACGACTCGGGCGCGCTCGTGGCCCCAGTGCGTTTCAGCGGCGGCTCCGAGACCGCGGCGAGCTCCAGGGGCCAGGTGTCGGACGAGGATCCCTTGGCGCCGACGCGTTCGACGAGCACGTAGTACGCCCCGGCGCCCTGGCACAGGGTGCGGCCGGAGGAGACCTCGCGCGCGCCCCACGCGGCGATGGGGTGCGGACTGCGGCTCGGGCCGAAGCGAGCGGCCTGCAAGGAGCAGGAGGTGCCTCGGGCGTCCTGCACCGAGATCGTGAGGCCGTCGGTGGCGGCGACCGTGGTGTCTGCACCGGGCGCCGCCGTGGCGGAGACGTAGGCGGTGGAGGTGGCGTCGAGGTCGAGGCGGTAGTAGAGCTTGCCGCTGCCCGGCAGGGAACTCCGGTAGGTGTGGCCGGGCTCGAGGCGTACGGCGTCCGTGGTGCTCGTGGCTCCGGAGACGGACCGGGCGCCGTCGGTGAAGGCGTACGGGCCCGGTGGCCCGGCCGCGAACGCGCTCGGCCCGGTGACGGCCGCCGTGAGGCACAGCGCCGCCGCGGCCACGGCCAGGCGCACGGCGAGGCGGTGCGCGGGACATCGGCCGCGCCGGTCACGCCGGGGGCGCCCTGACCTCGCCAGCCGTCCCGTCCCACGCCGTACCATGCCGCGCCACCCCTCGCGTTCCGTCGCTCCGGACGTCGCCCATCCTGCCCCGCCGGCCGCTAGGCCATCCGCGCCTTTCCCCGGCGCATGTGAAACACCGGCCTCAGGAAGCGACCCCTACCCCACGGTCCGCGACCGCGCAACACGAGACCTGGCCCGCCCGGTCTCGGACCACAACACAAAACCCCGACCGCTACGGCGGTCGGGGCCTGCTCAGTTCGGGATGTCAGTGCTCACGAACCCGTGGGCACGGAGTCAGTCGCCTCCGTCCACAGATCCTGCTCGGCGCGATCCGCCTGGATCTGGCGGTACACGAGGAGCCCGCCGATGGCGGCCAGTGCGACCAGGAGAAGCTTCTTCACCGCGCGACCTCGTCTTTCCTTGACGTAGGGGACCTCTGGCGCCCGACTATACACACCGGCCGATACCGATCGGTGACCTGCGTCGGCTGTCAACTGCCGTGCGCGGGAGCGCAATAGATGAGGTCGAAACCGCTCCGATCGGAGGGTGATCACACCCGCACGGACGGTGACTTTGATCACCCTCCTCCCACCTTCGCACCTTTTCACCGCTCATGCGCCCATCCGAGTGGTGTTCATCCGAAGATCGCTGCGCCACGGGCGTCGGTCCACCACTTCGCGGCCCTCATACACATGATGAGCAAAGTACGCAAATCGCCCAACCCGAAAGTGAGGGGCCATGGACCAGCACAAGGTCATGAAGTTGTGGACAGCCATCGTCACCGCCTTCCTCGCGCTCTGCACGGCGCTCGGACTCATCACCCCGACCGCCGCCTCGGCGGCCGCGGCCGCACCGCGGCCCAAGGCGGCGCCCAAGCGCACCGCACCGGTGCCGGCACAGACGACGTCATCCTTGTCCAGTCCCCACACCCGGTCCCTACCCCCCACGATGAAACAGCGCATCCGCGCCGAGGCCCACGGAAGGACCCCCGGCTGCCGCCACCGCCCGCCGACCGACGCCTTCTCCCTCGCCGCCGCACCCCGATGCCTCCCGGCCGAACCGCCGGCCCGCCCGACCATCCCCCTCCAGCGCTGACAGGGCCGCACCGGCCCAGCCGGTGCCACCACCAGCACCCATGACGTAACGGCGATTTGCGTACAGCACCAGCCGCAGAACGCGAAGCTCCCCGGTCACCACGGCCGGGGAGCTTCGCCTGCGTCCGCGGCGCCCTTCGGCTGCTCCGCCCCGGGCTCTTCGTACCCTGTCCGAGACGCCCCCCGACCTTCACCCGCCAGCTTCACCGACCAGGCGTCAGGCGTCTTCCCTTCGCCCACCGTGCGCCCGTCGGCTTCCACGCGGCTGCCCTGCGGTTGCCGGGTGATGCCGACTCCGTGGCGACGGACGGCAGCCCGTGCCGGCGGTATCGAGCCTGGCGGCGGAGCGCCGCCCTGGCCGCGGGCGTCGGCCGCAGACGCGAAAGACCCCCAGCCCATACGGACCGGGGGTCTTCTCGCTGGTGGGGCTAACAGGATTTGAACCTGTGGCCTCATCCTTATCAGGTCGATCACGGCGGGCTTGGAACGTCGGTCAACCAGCTCTATACCTCGGCGGTTCGTCCGTTAGGGTCCAGCGGCAACCGCCGCTGTCCGTGCTTGTTGGTGTCAGACGGTGATGTCAGCCACTGCATGCGGCCTTGACAAGGGGGATGAGGTTGTTCCTGTTCGGACTCTTGATGCTGATCACGCTGTCCATCATCTTCGCCGTTGTAGGGGCACACGCTCTGCTCCTCGGCCGCATGCCGGGCCAGTGGCTCCAGCAACGGGTGCGGCAACCCAGGCTCTGGGGAGCGGGTGCGCTGCTGATGCTGATCAGCTGGAACCTCCACTCGCTGTCACTTCTCGCCGTGGGAATCGGCCTCGTCGCGTTGGGCCATGTCCTGAAGCCCATGCAGTGACAGCGAAGGCCGGCGGACCTCAATGGACGTGGCAAGCGCTGGCAACTGCGGTCAGTAGCCGAAGAAGTGACAGGCCGAGTCTCTGACCTGCCGCCGTGCAATCGATCAACGCTGCGACCTGCGACTTAGCTGTCGCTGGTTGTCAGCGTTGGTCGTCGTTGAGCACCCTCCGACGGCCCCGGGACGGCCCGGCGAAGCTAGAACGGCCGGAACGCCTCGTGCGGCCAGCCGTCTGGAAGCGTGTTCGTGAAGTGCGCGTAGATCGGCCCGTGAGCGGACTCGGTGACGAGGTTCTCCCACTGATCCAGTTCGTAGTGCAGGTAACGGCGCAGCAGGTTGGTGAACTGCTGAAACTCTTCGTCTGACAGCGGGCCCGTCTGATCCTGTATAGCGTCCATGCGGCTCAAGGTATCCGGAGGGCAGGAGAACGGCGTTGGGTGAGAGCCCCAGTTTGGAAGATCGCGTACGCGGATGGCCACTGAGCTGGCAAGACGCTGACCTGCACGTTCGCGGGACCCTTGCCGGTGCTCCCCGCTGCTCCCCGTCCGTGACTGTTCGACCGGGCACGGAAGGGGCACGGCTTTAACTTGCGTGCCGGATCTCGTCTTCGTCGGTGACGCACAGCAACCGATGATGCGGGAACACCAGCTCGTTGGGCAGCGGGTCGATGCCTCGCACGCGTACCGCCACGAAACCGGCGGGCGTCGGGACCAGACGCCAACGGTATCGTTCCGGGACATCCTTGGCGGGCATCTCCCGGGTGGCCAGACTCACCCAGCGGTCGTAGTTGGTCGGGTAGATGCGGATCGCGGCGCCGCACTGGTCACACATCGGTGGTTCGATCCATGACACGTCGTCGGGGTCTGGGTCTGGTAACGGCGTCGCTGTGGCGTCTTCCTCCTCGGCGATGTCGTTGACCAGCCTGTTCCAGCAGGAGTCGCAGAGCTCGACCAAGAGCCCGATCCGGCCGCGTCCTCGTACGGCGGGATCGTGCGTACCACACATCTGGCATAAAGCCCACTCGTTGCCCCGAGTCGCCCCCATGTGTTCGAGTGTGAACAGACGTGTAGAACCTCGACAGGTCGCGATTTGGCCTCTTTCGGTCAGGCACTCGCGCGGTCGGTGGCCTCTTCCTCCCCCGGCCCACCACTCACCCCAGCTCCCATCCCGTCCGCCGTCGACCCACACACCGTGGAGCGGGCGTGGTTCCTGGCGTCCAGGTGGAGCGCGCCACTGTACGAACGACCTGGACGCCAGGTGCCGCGTCTGCTCGGCTCTGCCTGGGTCGGCGGTGGACGGGATGGGAGCTCCCCGCGCACGCCACGATGGACCCGCAGTCGGGTACGGCGCCCCCTCCATCCCGGTGTCGGCCGATCCCCCGCCGGAGGCACTGTTCTGACCTCGGCTGTGCCGTCTCAGTCCAGCCCCGGCCTGGTCTTCGCCCCCTTGTGGGCGCGGGCGGGCGACGGCGCGCGGCCCCGGTGACGAAGGCAAGGAGGGGTGGCGCGGCGGCGACCGACCGGCGCCGCCGCGCTGTGCGCGGCACCTTCGATCTTCGATCGGACTGCTTACAGTTCAGGAGGCCGGGAGCGACGGCGAGCGAAGCGAGCCCTTGATGAAGTAGGGAAACTCTTACCGCGCTTGGATCAGGTGCTTGCCATCATGGCTCCGGACATGAGGCCCGTTGCCGTCCAGCGCATCGAGCAGGCGTACCGCGTAGACCTCGGCCATGCGCTCGGCGACCTCTTCGGGCGTGAGCCAGTCCACCGCTGTCGACTCCGCGGAAGTGCGCTCGGTGCCTCCCGAGGGCTTGCACCGGAACACCAGGGCGACGACGCCTCGTGTCGTGTTCTTGTAGACCCCGGTGAGCTCGTCGACCTCGACGCGGATGCCGGTCTCTTCCCAGACCTCTCGGGCTACGCCGTCTTCCGGGGACTCGGAGAGCTCCAGTACGCCGCCCGGCAGCTCCCACGTCCCGTTGTCCGCTCGGCGGATCGCCAGAAGTCGTCCGTCCTCGCGCACCACGACTCCCGCCACGGACACGGAGTGCAGTGGCGTTGACTGGGTCTCTCGGACGCTGTTACTCATGTACAGGAGCATAGGAGAGTGAGAAGGACTATGGGAACAACCGTAGGAGGTGGCAGGGCCGTACCTCGGTACGTTCAGATCGCCGACGAGATCATTCAGCAGATCCGGGCTGGTGTCCTCAAGCCTGGCGACATGGTGCCGAGTGAGTCCGAGCTGGTCGAGCGTTACGGCGTCTCCGGCGGGACCATCCGTAAGGCCATGGCGGAGGTCCGTGCCAGTGGCCTGGTGGACACCCGCCACGGCAAGGGCTCGATCGTGAAGGACCGTCCGCCGGTGCGGCTTCGTTCCTCCGACCGGTTCCGGGCCTCGCATCGCCGAGCCGGGAAAGCCGCGTACCTCGCTGAGTCGGCACAGTCGGGCGCCACGGCCAAGGTGAGCGTTCTGTACATCGGCCCGATGGAAGCCCCGGAGGAGATCGCCGACCGGCTCAACGTTCCCGTCGGCACTCAGGTCCTCGCCCGGCGGCGGCTCTACTTCCGCAACGGCGTCCCGGTCGAGACAGCCAACTCGTACCTGCCGTGGGACGTGGTCAAGGACATCCCCGAGCTGTTCGCCGAGAACCCCGGGCCCGGCGGCATCTATGCCCGCCTGGAGGACGACGGCCACGTGTTCGCCGAGTTTATCGAGACGCTGACAGCGCGTCCGGCCTCTAAGGCTGAAGCCTCCGAACTGGCGCTGAGCCCTGGCGCGCCTGTCGTTCACCTCATCCGCAACGCGGTCACCGAAGCGGGCCGGGTGGTGGAGGTCTGCGACACCCTCATGGCTGCTGACCAGTTCGTTTTCGAGTACCGCATCCCCGCGACCGACTGACGCTCGCTCACATCTCCTCAACCCGCCGGGACTTCTTCGCCCTGACGGGTTGACTCATGTACAGGAGTCAGGCACTCTTCTTCAAGTCACTCATGTACATGAGTGACGGAGTCCAACACTTCTAGAGGAGTGATCTCTGTGCGTCAGATCCCCGTCGACACCTCCGCCGCCACCGTGATGGTGGCCCAGCCCCCGCAGCCCAAGGTGAAGGACCGCCGCACCGGCGAGCGTGCGATGGACGCCGAGACCGGTGCCGCGCTGTCGACCGTGGACGTGATGTTCGCGGCGAACGGTGCGGTGGAGATCCTGTCGGTGACCGTGCCGGAGTCGGGCGTCTCCGAGGACCTGACCATGGGCACCCCGGTCGCGCTGACCGGTCTGGTCGCCCGTCCGTGGGAGAACGAGTTCAACGGCCAGAAGCGGCACGGCATCGCCTTCCGTGCGGTCGCGGTGACCTCGCTGGTCGCCACCGGCTCGGCCTCGAAGGCGGCCTGAGCCATGACGTGGCTGATCGTCGCCCTGGTGCTGGTCGTCGCCGCTGCGGGTCTCCTGCGGTGGCGGCGCCCCGCCTGGTACTGGCTGACCTTCGGGGTCACCCTCGCCGCGGTGCAGGTCCTGGTCCGCTACGGCTCGGTCATGGACGCCTGCGGCCTGACGGTCCCGGCCTCCCGCTGGCGCCTCACCGTGGCCCGGATGGCCAACCGGCCGGTTCCCGCTCCCCGTGCCCCGCGCATCCTGCGGGTGCGGCCGACCCGTACCGGCCTGGTGCTGCGGCTGGGGCTGCGGCCCGGTCAGGACGCCTTCGACGTGGCTGCCTCGTCTGACCGGCTGCGGCACTCCTTCGGCCTGTACGGCGTCACCTCGCGTGAGCTGCGCTCCGGCGTCGTTGAGGTGCGGATGACCGGCTATGACGTGCTCAAGCGGGTGCAGATGCCGACGCAGGTCGACAACACCCGGCCGATGCGGATTCCGGTTGCCCTGCGCGAGGACGGCTCCGTGCACTTCCGCGACTACCGGGCCGTGCCCCACGCCCTGACGCTCGGGGCGACGGAGTCGGGGAAGTCGATCTATCAGCGCAACCTGGTGGCCGGGCTCGCGCCGCTGGACGTCGCGCTGGTGGGCATCGACTGCAAACAGGGTGTCGAGCTGTTCCCGCTGGCCCGCCGGTTCTCCGCGCTGGCCGACAACCCCGACACCGCCGCCGAGATCCTCGATGCCCTCGTGGCGCACATGGAGGACGTCTACCGGCTCATCCGCGCCAACCAGTCCATCAGCGTGAGCGTGCCGGATGCCGAGATCGCCGCCGACATCTGGGACCTGCCCGCCGACATGCGGCCCGTCCCGATCGTCGTCCTGGTCGACGAGGTCGCCGAACTCGCGCTGTTCGGCAACAAGGAGCAGGAGAAGCGGCGGGACCGGATCATCACCGCCCTGGTCCGTCTGGCCCAGCTCGGCCGCGCCGCCGGGATCTATCTGGAGATCTGCGGGCAACGCTTCGGCTCCGAACTCGGCAAGGGCATCACCATGCTCCGCGCCCAGCTCACCGGCCGGACCGCGCACCGCGTCAACGACGAAACCAGCGCCAACATGGCCTTCGGCGACATCTCCCCGGATGCCGTGCTCGCCGCGATCACGATTCCCGCCGAAGCGCGCGGGGTCGCCATCGCCGGTGACTCCACCGGCGGCTGGCACCGCATCCGCGCTCCGCACACCTCGCTACGGCAGGCCGTGAACCTCTGCAACAAGCACGCCGACCGCACTCCCGACCTGCCCGGCCTGGAAGCCTTCCGCCCCGTCACGGGCCACTTGAAGCCAGTCACCGCCCCGGCTGTCGAGTCGGCCCCGGCCGCCGCCTGAGCCGGAAGGAGAAGCCACCATGCCTCGCTCTGCCCTGCGTGTGGATGCCGTCCTGGTCCAGGCCGTCATCGCCGGTGCCCTGTCCTTCGCCCACCTGCACGACCTGGCCGCCGCAGCCGGACAGGACGGCTGGAAAGCCTGGGCCTACCCCGTTTCGGTGGACCTGCTGCTGGTCGCCGCCTGGCGTCGGCTGCGCTCCGACGGGCCGTCCCGGCTGGCCTGGTGCTGGTTCCTGATCGCCTTGGTCGCCTCGCTCGGCGCGAACGTCGCCACCGCCGGACTGCTCGACCTGAACGACGTTCCCGCCTGGCTGCGCATCCTGGTCGCCGCTTGGCCCGCCCTGGCCTTCATGGGCGGCACCCTCCTCGCCCACTCACCCGCCGGGCACACCCCGGATCGGCTGGCACCCCCCGCCCCTGATTCGGACCCCGTGCCCGAGGTGGAGCGCGAACCGGCCGCCGTGGCTGAGCCGGACCCGGTGCCCGAACCCGTGACGGTCCCGGCGCCCGAGGAAACCCCGGCCCTGCCCACCGCCGAACCGCCCCCGGCCGTGCCGGTCCCGGCAGCGCTGGTCGAGCACGCCCGCAAGGTCGCCGACGACCACCACTCCCGCACCGGCACCCGCATCGACATCGACACCCTCCGCGCCCGCCTCGGCGTCCCCGCCCCCATGGCCGACGCCATCGCCGCCCAACTCACCTGAACCGAAAGGAGATCAGCACATGCCTGCCCGCGACTTCTTCCACTCCGTGATGCGGATCGGACCGGTGCAGATCGGCACCCACCGCGACCGCCACGGCACCACCAAGCACGCCGCCGTCTGCGGCTCGGACGGCTGCGGCTGGTCCGCCGACTACTCCAGCCAGTCCGCCGCCCAGCTCGCCGCCCGCACCCACCGCTGCACCGTCCGCTAGGAGGCCACCGTCATGGACGTCCCGCTCTGGTTCGCCCTGATCGTCGTCGGCTGGCTCGGCGTCAAGCTCATCCGCCCGCCGCTGTGGCTGGTCCTGGTGCTGCTGCTCGGCGGCTACCTCCTCGCCGACAGCCTCCTGTCCCCGGTCATCGACACCGCCGTCAAGTAACCCGCCGCGAAAGGAGACTCGCTCATGTTCCGGCCCAAGCTCCCGACCATGCCCCAGCCCACCGGCCTGGTCACCCCGCCCGCCGTCGTCGAGCCGACCACCATCACCCCCGGCACCCCGGGCACCTCGACCCCGCCGACGGCCCCCGTCGCCCCGGCCCCGGCCTCGACCCGGACCACGGCCCAGCTCACGCCCGGTACCGTGCTCGCCCTCGTCGGCAGCGGCACCGCCGTCGTCCTGGTCGTCGGCGCCGTCCTGGTCTCCATGCTCCTCGCGGTCGCCATCACCGGCGCTTCGGTCGCCGTGTGCGCCCTGGTGATCCGCTCCCTGATCAGCGCCGACAACCGGCGCCGCTGAACGGCCCCCGGAGCGGCCTCGGTCGCCAAACTTCGTCCGCTCCGGGCGCCTTCCCACCCTCCAGATCCAACGGACCCGAAAGGCAAGCCCATGATGCCCCAGCACGCCCCGACCGCGCGGATCTGCCGCGACTGCGACGGCTTCGCCGCCGCCGCCATCACCACCGGCACCCGCCACCCGGACGGCACCCGCGTCACCCTCCGCATCACGTGCCCGACCTGCCAGGGCACCGGCCACACCACCCCCGCCACCGGCCTCGTCCGGGCCGGGAGGTGACCGCGTTGAAGACCATCACCACCTCGGCGCACCTGGAGCCGGGCACCACCATGCGCGTGACCGTGTTCGACAGCACGCCCGACGGTGAAGGCTTCGTCAGCCTCCGCATCGGCGGCGACTCCATCGACCTCGCGCTCCTCGCCCGCCCCGGCACCGCCGACGCCCTGCGCGCCCTGGCCCGTGCAGCCACCGAAGCCGCCGCCGCGCTCGACCGGCTCACCGGACCCGCCTCGGACGGTGCCGCGTGACCGACACCGCCACCCCGGCGGGCCTGGACCCGGTCACCCTCGGCGATCTGCTGCGGGTGGCCGGGTCCCCCGGCTTCGACCGCTGGCAAGACCAGATCCGCCGCACCGGAGGATGCGCCGACCCCATCCGGCTGACCGGCTGGGTCCTGCACAAGGACAAGACCACCGGCGAGACCCTGCACCGCTACTCGACCGAGGGGGAGCCGGGCGGACGGCTCCGCGTCGCCTGTGGCAACCGCCGCGCCTCCCGCTGCCCCGCCTGCGCCTGGACCTACGCCGGGGACACGTATCACCTGATCCGTGCGGGCCTGGCCGGGGACGACCGACGGGACATCCCCGCCACCGTCCGCGATCACCCGCGCGTGTTCGCCACCCTCACCGCGCCCTCGTTCGGCCGCGTGCACAACCGGCCCGACCATGGCACCTGCCGCTGCGGCACCCGCCACGCTGCCGATGACCCCGCCCTCGGCGCCGCCCTGGACCCGGCCACGTACGACTATGCGGGCGCCGTGCTGTTCAACAACCATGCCGGGCAGCTGTGGCAGCGCTTCACCAACCGGCTCCGCCGTGAGATTGCCGCCCGTGCCGGCATCACCCAACGGGAGCTGAAGGAGTGCGCTCGGCTGTCGTACGGCAAGGTCGCCGAGTTCCAGAAGCGGGGCGCCGTGCACTTCCATGCCGTGGTCCGCATCGACGGACCCGATGGCCCGGACACCCCGCCGCCGTCCTGGGCCACCGTTGATCTCCTCGCCGACGCGATCCGGGCCGCCGCCGCGCATTCGTACACCTCGGTCTCCGTCCCGGCCGCCGCCGACCAACCCACCCGCACCTTCCGCTGGGGCCGACAGCTCGACGTCCGGCCGGTCAAGGCGTTCGGGGACGGCTCCGACATCACCGAACAGGCGGTTGCCTCCTACGTCGCCAAGTACGCCACCAAGGCCGCCGAGAACACCGGCACCCTGGACCGCCGCATCGGCGAACTGTCCGAACTCGACCGCCACGGCGTGCCCGACCACACCCGCCGCCTGATCACCGCATGCCGTGACCTGGACAGCCTGTATCCCGACCGGCGGCTGTGGGCCTGGGCTCACATGCTCGGCTTCCGCGGCCACTTCTCTTCCAAGTCGCGCCGCTACTCGACCACCCTCGGCGCCCTCCGCCAGGCCCGCGCCGACTACCGCGCCGCCCAGGAAACCGCCGCCCTCGGCCTGGACGACCGCGAGCCGGACACCGTCCTGGTCCTGACCGACTGGCAGTACGCCGGACACGGCCACACCCCCGGCGAATCCGCGCTCGCCGCCACCATCGCCCGCGACCTCCAACTCAACCGCGAAACCGCCCGCGAAGCCCTACGCGACCAACTCGTCCAGGAAGGAGCCGCAGCATGACCACTGCAACCGATGAGCTGCTGACCGTGCCGGAGGTCATGGCGCGGCTGAAGGTCGGGCGTACCAAGGTCTACGACCTGATCCGTACCCGCCGCCTCGTGTCCTTCAAGGTCGACGGATGCCGCCGCATCCCGGACCACGCGCTCCGCGACTTCATCGCCCGCCAGATCGGGGAGGCTGCCTGATGGCGAAGCGTCGGCCCAACGGCGGCGGCACGATCACCAAACGGTCCGACGGTCGCTACCAGGGCGCTGCTTACGTGACCGACACGGACGGCAACCGGGTGCGCAAGTACGTGTACGGCCGGACCTGGGACGAAGCGAACGAGAAACTCGGCAAGCTCCAGGACCAGGAGCGCAACGGCGTCCCCGTGCCGTCCCGGTCCTGGACGCTCGGCGAGTGGCTGTCCTACTGGCTTGAGCACATCGTCGCTCCGGAGCGCGAGCACAACACGTACGTCAAGTACGAGTCCAAGGTCCGCCTCTACCTGGTGCCGCACCTCGGCAAGAAGTCACTGGTCAAGCTCACTCCGGCACAGATCCGCGTCTTCATGGCCGCGCTGAGGCGTGAGAAGGTCGGCGCCTCCGCCCGCTTCGAGGTCCTGCGCGTTCTCCGCAACGCCCTCAACCGGGCCATCCGCGAGGAGCTGGTGACGCGCAACGTCGCCCTCCTGGTCGACATGCCCAAGGTCGCCAAGGACAAGGGCAAGGCGTGGAACGCTCGGGAGGCGATCGCCTTCCTTCGGTCGGCCCGTGCCCACCGGCTCTACGCGGCCTGTGTCCTCGTCCTGGTCCTCGGGCTGCGGCGGAGCGAGGTGCTCGGGCTTCGCTGGCAGGACATCGACTTCGAGGCCGGCCACTTCACCCCGGTCAAGCAGGTGCAGCGGGTCAAGGGCGTGGGCCTGGTCCTCAAGGACCTCAAGACGGAGTCCTCACAGGCGGTGCTCCCGCTTCCGAAGTTCTGCGCCCGTGCCCTGGAGGAGCGCCGGGAGCTGCAAGAGCTGGAACGGAAGATCGCCGGTGAGCACTGGTCACAGGAGCCGGGCCATGACCTGATCTTCTCGTCCGAGCACGGCGGCATGATCGACCCGATGGGCTTCTCTCGCACCTTCGATCGGCTCGTCAAGCGGGCCGGTGTCCGCCGCATCACGGTCCGCCTCGCCCGGCACACCTGCGGGACCCTGCTCGCCTTCCTGAAGGTGCACCCCAAGGTGGCTCAGGCGATCCTCCGGCACAGCCAGATCAGCATGACCATGGACGTGTACACGCACGTGGTCGGCGAGAGTGAGCGGGAAGCAGTCGGCATGCTCGCCGAGCTTCTGGAAGATCCACTCATCGGCTGATGTCACCCGTGGATGTCAAAGACCCCCAACCGTAACCGGCTGGGGGTCTTTTGGCTGGTGGGGCTAACAGGATTTGAACCTGTGGCCTCATCCTTATCAGGGATGCGCTCTAACCAACTGAGCTATAGCCCCGCCGCGCTCTGCGGTGTGTGTCCCGCGCGCTGACTCCTGAAGATTAGCGCACGAGGGGGGCAGTCCCAAAATCGGTTGTCGGAGGATCGTCGGCGGACGTTTCGCGACACCGGCGCAAGCGCGGTCAGCCGGTCTACTCGTCCTCGGCCAGCGTCAGCTCGACGCCGCCGACGAAGCCCGCGGACAGGTTGTAGATGAACGCTCCGAGGGTCGCGAGGGCCGTCGCCAGCACCACGTCGATCACGGCGATGATCGACGTGAACATCAGCACGTGGGGGAGGGACAGGAAGGACTGGAGGTCGAAGCCGTTCGACTCGTTCGAGCCGGTGGCCTCGGAGATCGTCCCGCCGACCGTGGAGAACACGCCCATCGCGTTCATGACCATCCACAGCACGGCGGAAGCCACGATCGTGCAGATGCCCAGGGCGATGGAGAGCAGGAAGCTGACCTTCATCACCGACCACGGGTCGGCCTTGGCCACGCGCAGCCGGGCCTTGCGGGTGCGCGGTGTGGTACGCGCGCCCGTGCGCGGCCGGCGCACCGCCTGGGAGGCGGACTCGGCCGACGGGTAGGCCTGCGGCGGGTGGTACGGCCCGGAGGGCTGCTGCGGCTGCCGCTCCCCCGGCAGCGGAGAACCCGCCGCCTGCTGGCCGGACGCGGCGTTCGCCTGCTGCGCCTGCGGGCCTCGGGTGTCCGTCACCGTTCCCCCCTGGGATCCATGAGTGTGGGGCGTGTGTGCATCGGTCGCGGGCGACTTGATCGCTTGCAGATTGGTCGTACGCGTGTCCGTCGCAGGCGCGGCGGAGCCACGGCCGCCGCCGCCCGCTCCCGTACCAGTGGAGGTACCGGCCGATCCGGCGCCCGTGGCTCCGCTCACGATGACTCTCTCCTCGTGCTACTCGGCCGAGGGCACCTCGCCCTCGTCCGTGCCGCTGGTCGCGGCCCCCTCGACGGTCTCGTCCACGGCCACGTCGCCGTCGACTTCCTCCGCCTCGCGCCCCGCCTCGGCGTTACGTGCGATGCCGACGACGGCATCGCGCTTCCCCAGGTTGATCAGTTGGACGCCCATGGTGTCACGGCCCGTCTCCCTGACCTCGTTGACTCGCGTACGAATCACACCGCCCGAGAGCGTGATGGCGAGGATCTCGTCGGTCTCCTCGACAATCAGCGCCCCCACGAGCGAACCGCGGTCCTCCACGATCTTGGCGGCCTTGATGCCGAGGCCGCCGCGCCCCTGGACGCGGTACTCGTCGACTCGGGTCCGCTTGGCGTACCCACCATCGGTGGCAGTGAACACGAACGTACCGGGTCGAACAACATTCATCGAGAGCAGTTCGTCGCCCCCGCGGAAACTCATGCCCTTGACACCCGAGGTTGCGCGGCCCATCGGACGCAGGGTGTCGTCGGAGGCGGTGAACCTGATCGATTGCGCCTTCTTGCTGATCAGAAGCAGATCGTCCTCGGCGGAGACCAGCTCGGCCCCGATCAGTTCGTCGTCGGAACCGTCCTCCTGCTCGCGCAGGTTGATCGCGATGACGCCGCCGGAGCGAGGCGAATCGTAATCCTTCAGAGGCGTCTTCTTGACCAGGCCCGCCTTGGTGCCGAGCACCAGGTACGGCGCCGCCTCATAGTCGCGGATCGCGAGGATCTGGGCGATCGCCTCGTCCGGCTGGAAGGCCAGCAGGTTAGCCACGTGCTGGCCGCGCGCGTCCCGGCCGGCGTCCGGCAGCTCGTAGGCCTTCGCCCGGTAGACACGGCCCTTGTTGGTGAAGAACAGCAGCCAGTGGTGCGTGGTGGAGACGAAGAAGTGGTCGACGATGTCGTCTTCCTTCAGCTTCGTACCGCGCACGCCCTTGCCGCCGCGCTTCTGGGCGCGGTAGTCGTCGGTCTTGGTGCGCTTGATGTAGCCGCCGCGGGTGACCGTGACGACGATGTCCTCCTCGGCGATCAGGTCCTCGATGGACATGTCGCCCTCGTAGGGGATCAGCTTGGTCTGGCGGTCGTCGCCGTACTTCTCGACGATCGCGGCCAGCTCCTCGCTGACGATCCCGCGCTGGCGGACCGGAGAGGCGAGGATCTGGTTGTACTCGTTGATCTTGGCCTGGAGCTCGTCGTGCTCCTGGACGATCTTCTGCCGCTCCAGGGCGGCCAGTCGCCGCAGCTGCATCTCGAGGATGGCGTTGGCCTGGATGTCGTCGATCTCCAGCAGGCTCATCAGGCCCTCACGCGCCACCTCGACGGTCTCGCTGCGCCGGATCAGCGCGATGACCTCGTCGATGGCGTCCAGGGCCTTCAGCAGACCGCGCAGGATGTGCGCCCGCTCCTCCGCCTTGCGCAGCCGGAACCGCGTACGGCGGACGACGACCTCGACCTGGTGCGTCACCCAGTGGCGGATGAACGCGTCCAGCGAGAGGGTGCGCGGCACCCCGTCGACCAGCGCCAGCATGTTGGCGCCGAAGTTCGTCTGCAAGTCGGTGTGCTTGTAGAGGTTGTTCAGGACGACCTTGGCGACCGCGTCCCGCTTCAGGACGATCACCAGGCGCTGGCCGGTGCGCGAGCTGGTCTCGTCGCGGACGTCCGCGATACCGCCGATCTTGCCGTCCTTCACCAGGTCGGCGATCTTCTGCGCGAGGTTGTCCGGGTTGACCTGATAGGGCAGCTCTGTGACCACCAGGCACTGGCGGTTCTGGATCTCCTCGACCTCGACCACGGCGCGCATGGTGATCGAGCCGCGGCCGGTGCGGTACGCCTCCTCGATGCCCTTGCGGCCGACGACGAGCGCCCCGGTGGGGAAGTCCGGGCCCTTGATCCGCTCGATCAGCGCGTCGAGGAGCTCCTCGTGGGAGGCTTCCGGGTTCTCCAGGTACCACTGGGCACCGGAGGCGACTTCGCGCAGGTTGTGCGGCGGGATGTTGGTCGCCATGCCCACCGCGATACCGGCCGAGCCGTTGATCAGCAGGTTCGGGAAGCGGGAGGGCAGGACGGTCGGCTCCTGGGAGCGGCCGTCGTAGTTGTCCGTGAAGTCGACGGTCTCCTCGTCGATGTCGCGGACCATCTCCATCGACAGCGGCGCCATCTTGCACTCGGTGTAGCGCATGGCCGCCGCCGGGTCGTTGCCCGGCGAGCCGAAGTTGCCGTTGGAGTCCACCAGCGGCATCCGCATCGCCCACGGCTGCGCGAGGCGGACCAGCGCGTCGTAGATCGAGGAGTCGCCGTGCGGGTGGTAGTTGCCCATGACGTCGCCGACGACGCGGGCGCACTTGTAGAAGCCGCGGTCGGGGCGGTAGCCCCCGTCGTACATCGCGTACAGCACGCGGCGGTGGACGGGCTTGAGACCGTCCCTGACGTCCGGCAGCGCACGCGAGACGATGACGGACATCGCGTAGTCGAGGTACGAGCGCTGCATCTCCGTCTCGAGGCCGACAGGCTCGATACGGAGGGTGGTCTCGCCTTCTTCTTCAGGCGTGGACGGAGTGTTCTCGTCGGCCATTGCTGGTGGGGATCCTTCCTGGTGCGGTCAGCTGAGACCGACTCAGATGTCGAGGAAGCGGACGTCCTTGGCGTTGCGCTGGATGAACTGCCGGCGGGCCTCGACGTCCTCGCCCATCAGGACCGAGAACAGATCGTCGGCCTGGGCGGCGTCGTCGAGGGTGACCCGGCCGAGGACCCGGTGGTCGACGTCCATGGTGGTCACACGCAGCTCCTCGGCGTTCATCTCGCCGAGGCCCTTGAAGCGCTGGATCGAGTCCTCACGGACCCGCTTGCCGCGCTGGCGGCCCATCTCCAGCAGCGCGTCGCGCTCCCGGTCGGAGTAGGCGTACTCGATGTCCTCCCGGCCCCACTTGATCTTGTAGAGCGGGGGACGGGAGAGGTACACGTGGCCCCGCTCCACCAGGTCCCGCATGAAGCGGAAGAGGAAGGTCAGCAGCAGGGTGTTGATGTGCTGGCCGTCGACGTCGGCGTCCGCCATCAGGATGATCTTGTGGTAGCGGAGCCTCTCGATGTCGAAGTCCTCGTGCACACCGGTGCCGAACGCGGAGATCAGCGCCTGGATCTCCTGGTTCTGCAGGATCTTGTCGAGGCGTGCCTTCTCGACGTTGAGGATCTTGCCGCGGATCGGGAGGATCGCCTGGTACTCCGGGTTCCGGCCGGACTTGGCCGAGCCGCCCGCGGAGTCACCCTCGACGATGAAGATCTCGCACTTGGTGGGGTCGTTCGACTGGCAGTCGGACAGCTTGCCCGGCAGCGACGCCGACTCCAGCAGGCCCTTGCGACGCGTCAGGTCACGCGCCTTGCGGGCCGCCACGCGCGCGGTGGCCGCCTGGATGCCCTTGCGGACGATGTCCGCGGCCTCGACCGGGTTGCGGTCCAGCCAGTCGTTCAGGTGCTCGTAGACCGCCTTCTGCACGAAGGTCTTGGCCTCCGTGTTGCCCAGCTTGGTCTTCGTCTGGCCCTCGAACTGCGGCTCGCTCAGCTTCACCGAGATGATCGCCGTCAGACCCTCGCGGATGTCGTCACCCGTGAGGTTGTCGTCCTTCTCGCGCAGCAGCTTCTTGTCACGCGCGTACTTGTTGATCAGCGACGTCAGCGCGGCCCGGAAACCCTCTTCGTGCGTACCGCCCTCGTGGGTGTGGATGATGTTCGCGAACGAGTACACACCCTCGCTGTAGCCGCTGTTCCACTGCATCGCGACCTCGAGGGACAGGCTCCTGTCCTTGTCCTCCGCCTCCAGGTCGATGACGGTGTTGTGCACCACCTCTCCCTTGCGGGAGTTGAGGTACTTCACGAAGTCGACGATGCCGCCCTCGTAGTGGTACGTGACCGACTTGACCTCGGCCTTCTCGTCGGCTCCCGCCTCGTCCGCACCGCTGGTGGCCTTCGCCGACTCGCGCTCGTCGGTGAGCTTGATCGTCAGGCCCTTGTTGAGGAACGCCATCTCCTGGAAACGCCGGGACAGCGTCTCGAAGGAGTACTCGGTGGTCTCGAAGATGTCGGGGTCGGCCCAGAAGGTGACCGAGGTGCCGGTCTCGTCCGTCTCCTCGTGCTGGGCGAGCGGGGCCGTCGGGACACCGAGCTTGTAGTCCTGCGTCCAGCGGTGACCGTCGGTCCTGATCTCGACGGCGACCTTCGTGGACAGGGCGTTCACGACGGAGACACCGACACCGTGCAGACCACCGGAGACCGCGTAGCCGCCGCCGCCGAACTTGCCGCCCGCGTGCAGCACGGTCAGCACGACCTCCACGGCCGGCTTGCCCTCGGACGGCACGATGCCCACCGGGATGCCACGGCCGTTGTCGACCACACGCACGCCGCCGTCGGCCAGGATCGTCACGTCGATGGTGTCCGCGTACCCGGCCAGCGCCTCGTCGACGGAGTTGTCGACCACCTCGTACACGAGGTGGTGCAGGCCGCGCTCACCGGTGGAACCGATGTACATGCCGGGTCGCTTGCGGACCGCGTCCAGACCCTCGAGGACGGTGATCGCGCTGGCGTCGTAGGAGGCCGTGACCTCACCGTTCGAGGATGCGGCCCCGTTCGCGCCGGCTTCGGTGGACGGGATGTTCTCGTTGGGGTTGCCGGAATCGGCCACGAAGCGCCCTTTCTGGCACAGCACGAGCCGGGCTCGTCGGCGGGTTGCCGGAGCGGCTGCGGCATGTTGCGTTGGTAAGCCTTGATCAGCGTTGCTCAGCTTTTCCCGGACGGTCCCCACGATTGGGGCGGGATTGCCTTCCAGTCTACCGGTAGCGCTGACAGTGATGGGGGTTTGCCGGTACCTGAGTACGCATGTGGCGCCCTCAACCGGTCTTGGCCGGGTCCCGATATGCACAAGGGGTCTCCAAGAGGCTCACAGCGGCACTCAGCGCTTCCGGACGTCAACACTTCGCTACTCCCGGCTCGGGTCGGGATTCGCAAGAGCGTGCGGTTGTACGAAGGACGGCGGTCATGCACCCCGAGAGGACCACCACAACCCCGTTGTGTGACGTCTGTCACCCATAGGTGTCGCCGGGGCCCGTGCTGCCCGGCACCCGCAGCGGACCGTACCGGCGGCCACCGCCGCCCGGCCCCAACACCTTGATCGTCCGCACCGAGCCGTGCCCCAGGTCCTCGTTGAGCCGGGCCACCAACGTCGGAGCGAGCAGCCGCAGGTTCGTCGCCCACGCCGTCGAGTCGCAGCGCACCGTCAGCACCCGCTGGTCCTCGTCGTACCGGTCCGGCACACAGTGCTTGGCCACATCCGCCCCGACCATCTGAGGCCAGCGCCCCATCACACCGCCCACCGCGGCCGGCGCCTCCCAGCCGCGCTCGGTGATCAGCCGGTTGATCGCGGCACCGAGAGCCATCGGATCACGGCCGTCGGCCCGCGCGCCGGAACGCAGCCCGCCACGCCGCGCCTGCCTCCGCTGCTGCGCCACGTCCCCACGCGCGCGTGCCGCCTCCTTCGCCGCGCGCAGCGCCACACGCGCGAGGTCGACGCCCGACGGCTCGGGCACCTTCCCCCCGCCCGGGTCCCGCTCGCCGCTCATACGCGCTCCACCGTCCCGTCCGACACGTCGAACCGCGTACCCGTCAGCACGTGCGGCACGTCGTCGTCGACCGCGGCGGTCACCAGCACCTGCTCACCGGGCGCCACCAGCTCCGCCAGGCGCTCACGACGACGGGTGTCCAACTCGGCGAAGACGTCGTCGAGGATCAGCACCGGCTCATTGCCCTCCGCGCGCAGCAGGTCGTACGACGCCAGACGGAGCGCCAGCGCGAACGACCAGGACTCGCCGTGGGAGGCATACCCCTTGGCCGGCAGCTGACCGAGTCTGAGCACCACATCGTCCCGGTGCGGCCCCACCAGCGTCACGCCCCGCTCGATCTCCTGCTTGCGGACGTCCGCGAGCGCCGCCATCAGCTGCGCGAAGAGATCCTCGCGCGTGTGTGCCTCGCCCGGCGCCGACGGCTTGTACTCCAGCACGACCGGACCACCGCCCGGAGCCAGCTGCTCGTACGCCTTGTCCGCCAGCGGCTCCAGCGCGCCGACCAGGTCCAGGCGCTGGGCCAGCAGCTCGGCGCCCGCCCGCGCCAGGTGCTGGTCCCACACGTCCAGCGTGGACAGGTCCATCGAACGGCCGCCGTGCCGACGCGCCAGCGCGGCCGACTTCAGCAGCGTGTTGCGCTGTTTGAGCACTCGCTCGTAGTCGGAACGCACCCCCGCCATGCGCGGAGAGCGCGCCGTCACCAACTCGTCGAGGAAACGCCGCCGCTCCCCCGGATCGCCCTTGACCAGCGCCAGGTCCTCGGGCGCGAACAGCACGGTCCGCACGATGCCCAGCACATCCCGCGGCCTGACCTGCGAGGACCGGTTGACACGGGCGCGATTGGCCCGGCCGGGGTTCAGCTCCAGCTCGACCAGTTGCTGCCGCTCCCCCTGCCGCACCTGCGCCCGGATCACCGCACGCTCGGCGCCCATGCGGACCAGCGGGGCGTCGGAGGTGACCCGGTGGCTGCCGAGCGTGGCCAGGTAGCCGATCGCCTCGACGAGGTTCGTCTTGCCCTGGCCGTTGGGGCCGACGAACGCCGTGACGCCCCGGTCGAGCGGGACCTCGGCCCGGACGTACGAGCGGAAGTCGGCCAGCGACAGATGCGTGACGTGCATGGTCGTTCGCCGACCTCCCCCGGCGTTGCGGACCGCCGAGGCGGTCCGGTGAACTACTTCTTCTCCACGGCGTGACCGCCGAACTGGTTGCGCAGCGCGGCGATCATCTTCATCTGCGGCGAGTCCCCCTGACGCGAGGAGAACCGCGCGAACAGCGAGGCAGTTATCGCGGGCAGCGGCACGGCGTTGTCGATGGCGGCCTCCACGGTCCACCGGCCCTCGCCGGAGTCCTGCGCGTAACCCCTCAGCTGCTCCAGGTGCTCGTCCTCGTCGAGGGCGTTCACCGCCAGGTCGAGCAGCCAGGAGCGGATGACGGTGCCCTCCTGCCAGGAGCGGAAGACCTCGCGGACGTTCTCCACGGAGTCGACCTTCTCCAGCAGCTCCCAGCCCTCGGCGTAGGCCTGCATCATCGCGTACTCGATGCCGTTGTGGACCATCTTGGCGAAGTGGCCCGCCCCGACCTTGCCGGCGTGCACCGCGCCGAAGTCGCCCTCCGGCTTGAGCGCGTCGAAGACCGGCTGCACCTTGGCGACGTTCTCCGCGTCGCCGCCGTACATCAGCGCATAGCCGTTCTCCAGGCCCCACACGCCGCCGGAGACGCCGCAGTCGACGAAACCGATGTCCTTGGCGGCCAGCTCCTCCGCGTGCCTCTCGTCGTCCGTCCAGCGGGAGTTCCCGCCGTCCACGACCACGTCGCCGGGCTCCAGCAGCTCGGCGAGGGCGTCGATCGTGCCCTGGGTGGGCTCGCCCGCCGGGACCATCACCCAGACCACGCGCGGGCCGTGAAGCTTGTCCACAAGCTCTTCCAGGCTGTGGACATCGGCGAGGTCCGGGTTGCGGTCGTATCCGATGACGGTGTGGCCGGCGCGGCGGATCCGCTCGCGCATGCTGCCACCCATCTTGCCGAGGCCGACGAGACCGAGCTCCATCAGTTGCGTTCCTTAGGTTTCACGACGTGGCGTTCCGGCACTTTCGTACCTGCGTCCGAGCCTAGACCCGGACGCTCACGCACATCCGTGGGCATACGCGCTCATACGTATGCCCGGACCTGGGGTCGCCACCTGGGGAAAAGCGCCCGGCCGTCAGCCCGCTCAGCCGCTCAGCCGCACCGGCATGATCAGGTACTTGTAGGCCTCGTCCGCCTCGGCGTCCACTGCGGGCTTGCCGCTGAGCAGCGCCGGCTTGGTGGACGTCGTGAAGGCCAGCTGCGCCACCGGGGAGTCGATCGCGCTCAGGCCGTCCAGCAGGAACGTCGGGTTGAAGGCGATCGAGATGTCGTCGCCCTCCAGCTGCGCGTCGACCCTCTCCACAGCCTGTGCGTCGTCGCTGGAGCCGGCCTCCAGGATCAGCACGCCCTGCTCGAAGCTCAGGCGCACCGGGGTGTTGCGCTCCGCGACCAGCGCCACGCGCTTGACGGCCTCCACGAAGGGGGAGGTCTCGATGACGGCCACGGAGTTGAACTCCGTCGGGAACAGGGTGCGGTACTTCGGGAGGTCGCCCTCCAGCAGACGCGTGGTCGTCCGCCGCCCGGCACCCTCGAAGCCGATCAGGCCCTCACCGGCACCCGAGCCGGACAGCGCCAGGATCACACTGTCGCCGCTGGTCAGCGCCTTGGCGGTGTCCAACAGGGTCTTGGCGGGCACCAGGGCGACCGCGGAGGCGTCCGGGTTCTCCGGCTTCCACAGGAACTCGCGGACCGCGAAGCGGTAGCGGTCGGTCGAGGCCAGCGTGACGGTGTCGCCCTCGATCTCGATGCGGACACCGGTCAGCACGGGCAGCGTGTCGTCGCGGCCGGCCGCGATCGCCACCTGCTGCACGGCGGAGGCGAAGACCTCGCCGGGGACCGTGCCCGTCGCGTTCGGCATCTGCGGGAGCGCCGGGTACTCCTCCACAGGCAGGGTGTGGAGGGTGAAGCGCGAGGAGCCGCAGACCACCGTCGCCCGTACACCGTCTGTGGAGATCTCCACCGGGCGGTTGGGCAGGGCGCGCGAGATGTCGGCGAGCAGGCGGCCGGAGACGAGGACCGTGCCCTCCTCCTCGACCTCGGCCTCCACGGACACGCGCGCGGAGACCTCGTAGTCGAAGCTGGACAGGCTCAACTGGCCGTCCTCCGCCTTGAGCAGCAGGCCGGCGAGAACAGGCGCCGGCGGACGGGCCGGGAGGCTGCGTGCCGCCCAGGCCACTGCCTCCGCGAGTACGTCGCGTTCCACCCGGATCTTCACCGTAAGCCGCCTCCTGCTGTTGCTACTGAGTCCTCCGACTCGGTGTCACCGCCCACTGGGACGGGAAGGACACCGGGGACCAGTCTGACGCACGGCGCTGACAGTGGGCGCCCGTCGGGGTCAAGTCGCTCCGAGGGGCGGTCGGGCTCGAGAGCTCGAGTTGTGCACAGGCCCCGCTTCGAAACGGATTCCGCACTCTCTCTGGTTGGGAGTAGTAGTAGGGGCTGTGGATACCGTGGATAACCACGTTTGCCCAGCTCAGCGCGGAGATTTTGTCCACGGGCCCTGTGGGTGGGACCGGTGGACAACTCGCCGTCTCTGTGGAGAACGGGAAGTTCTGCACACCCTGCCCACAGCCCGAGGGCAGTTCTCCCCAGCTGCGTCCCCAGCTTTACCCAGGTTTCCCACACGCCAACCGCGCACCTTGGTGTGACGGCTTTCACTCGACGCGGTGACCGGTGGCGTCACGTTGCCGAACAGTGGACAGGGGTGTGGAGAAGCAACCGATCACTGGGGACAACGACCCCCAGCCTGTGGGTTGCCGGTGGACAACTCTCGCCGCGACCTGTGGACACCCGCTTCGTCCACAGTCTGTGGAGAGCGCTCGTCCACCATTCCACAGGCCTCTGAACTGGGGTGATGGCTTGTCGGCCGCACAGCCTGTGGAAGCGATCTGGACAACTTTCCCGTCCCCAGGATGTGGACGGGAAAAAGCCGGCGGATCTGTGGAGAGCGGCCGTAACCCGTTGCGGATTCGAACAGCGGCGGACGCCCACAACGACTCAGGGCGCCCCCGGGATCCGCTCCCGGGGGCGCCCTGAGCGCCGCTCTGCGTGTTCTCAGCCGTTCTTGATGCGGTTGGTCAGCTCCGTGACCTGGTTGTAGATGGAGCGCCGCTCGGCCATCAGCGCGCGGATCTTGCGGTCGGCGTGCATGACCGTCGTGTGGTCGCGGCCGCCGAACTGGGCGCCGATCTTCGGCAGCGACAGATCGGTCAGCTCACGGCACAGGTACATGGCGATCTGGCGGGCGGTGACCAGGGCGCGGCCGCGCGAGGTGCCGCACAGGTCCTCGACGGTGAGGCCGAAGTAGTCGGCCGTGGCCGCCATGATGGCCGTCGCCGTGATCTCCGGGGCCGTGTCCTCGCCGCCGGGGATCAGGTCCTTCAGGACGATCTCCGTCAGGCCCAGGTCCACCGGCTGCCGGTTGAGCGAGGCGAACGCCGTCACCCGGATCAGCGCGCCCTCCAGCTCGCGGATGTTGCGCGAGATCCGGGAGGCGATGAACTCCAGCACCTCCGGCGGGGCGTTCAGCTGCTCCTGCACCGCCTTCTTGCGCAGGATCGCGATGCGGGTCTCCAGCTCGGGCGGCTGGACGTCGGTGATCAGGCCCCACTCGAACCGGTTGCGCAGCCGGTCCTCCAGCGTCACCAGCTGCTTCGGCGGCCGGTCGCTGGAGAGCACGATCTGCTTGTTGGCGTTGTGCAGGGTGTTGAAGGTGTGGAAGAACTCCTCCTGCGTCGACTCCTTGTCCGCGAGGAACTGGATGTCGTCGACGAGCAGGATGTCCATCTCGCGGTAGCGCTTGCGGAAGCTGTCGCCCTTGCCGTCGCGGATGGAGTTGATGAACTCGTTGGTGAACTCCTCCGAGCTCACGTAGCGCACGCGCGTGCCCGGGTACAGGCTGCGCGCGTAGTGGCCGATCGCGTGCAGCAGGTGGGTCTTGCCGAGCCCGGACTCCCCGTAGATGAACAGGGGGTTGTACGCCTTGGCGGGTGCCTCGGCGACGGCGACCGCGGCCGCGTGCGCGAAGCGGTTGGACGCGCCGATGACGAACGTGTCGAAGAGGTACTTGGGGTTCAGGCGCGCGGTCGGTTCGCCGGGGCCGGCCGCCGGTGCGGGCTGCGCGGCCAGCGGGCCGGCGGCGGGCAGGTTCGGCTCGCGGTGGCCGGTGTCACGCTGGTCGTAGTCGCGCTGGTCGTAGTCGCCGCGGGACGGGTCGTAGTCGGAGCGCGGCTGGTCGTACGGCGGGCGCTCCATCGACGGGGGACGGTAGTCCTGCGCGTAGGAGTCCTTGGCCGGCGGATACCCGTCCTGGTGGCCGTACCCGGTGTCCTGCGGGCCGTAGGCGTCCTGGGACGGCGAGGCGTAGGGGTCGCGCTCCGGGAAGCCGAGCCGTTGCTGCTGCCACCCGTAGTCGTCCTGGTGGTGACGCGGCCAGGCGCCGGGCTCGGGGCGCTGGTACTCGGCGTACTCCGCGGGATAGGCGGGGCGGGCGGCCGGGAGATGGTCGCCGCCGTCCGCAGGCTGGGGGCTCGTGCGCGGGGGCGGCAGCTGATCGCCCTGGGCGCCCGGGTACTGGTTGGGGCGGGCGGGACGGTGGACGTCCGCCCGGCGCCGGCCGTAGCCCTCGTAGCCGCCGCCCTGGCCCGTGGGCAGCTCCTGGTCCTCGTAGCGCGGCGCCGGTGCGGGCGCGGGGGCCTGGGTCTCGCCGACGGAGCTGTCGACGGTGATCGCGATACGGATCGGGCGGCCGCACTCGCGGCTCAGCGTCTCGCTGACGACCGGGGCGAGGCGCCCTTCGAGTACGCCCTTGGCGAACTCGTTCGGTACGGCGAGCAGCGCGGTGTCCGCGACCAGCGCGAGTGGCTGGCAGCGCCGGATCCAGTGTTCGTCCTTCACCTCGACGCCCTGTCCGCGTCCCTCGCCGAGAAGCTGCTCCAGAACTCGTGGCCACACTGCGGCAAGATCGGCAGGTACGTCAGCCACAGGGCACGCTCTCTCACAGGTCCCACGAACGTGTGGTGCGGGACGGGTCGGTATCCAAAACGGGTGGGGCGGGGGACATGGGAACGAATCGGAGTCCAGTTACGGTAGTCAGCGCGACGGCTGCGGTTCAAGTCGTTGTCCCCAGGCTGTGGACAGTGTCTCTCGGGGGCGGCTGGTTTGACCGGATGGCGTAGCCGCGCGTACCGTAACCAGGTCGAGTTGTCGATGGCTGCTGCCGCCTGCCTCCGAAGGGCACAGATCGCGTCAAGGTGATCGGAAAGCGGTGCACTCGGGCGTAACTGCGAGCTACTCGTGGGCGCACGGTGACAGCCAGGACGGCACCCCGCCACTACTGATTCTTTCTGGAGCCCCCGAGTGAGCAAGCGCACCTTCCAGCCGAACAACCGTCGTCGCGCGAAGACCCACGGCTTCCGGCTGCGTATGCGCACCCGTGCCGGCCGCGCGATTCTCGCGTCCCGCCGCAGCAAGGGTCGCGCCCGTCTGTCCGCCTGATTCCGGTCAGGTCATGACATCGTGCTGCCCACCGAGAACCGGCTGAGGCGGCGCGAGGACTTCGCGACCGCGGTACGACGAGGGCGTCGCGCTGGACGCCCGCTTCTCGTCGTGCATCTACGTAGCGGTGCCACGGACCCGCACGTGCCAGGGGAGAGCGCTCCCCCGTCACGTGCGGGTTTCGTCGTGAGCAAGGCGGTGGGTGGCGCGGTCGTCCGCAACACGGTGAAGCGCAGACTTCGCCATCTGATGCGTGACCGAGTCGCCCTGCTGCCCCCCGGTAGCCTGGTAGTCGTACGAGCGCTGCCCGGTGCGGGCGACGCCGATCACGCACAGCTGGCCCGAGACCTGGATGCCGCCCTTCGACGGCTGCTGGGAGGGGGCGCGCGATGAAGTACCCGCTGCTGGCTCTGATCAAGCTGTACCAGTGGACCATCAGCCCGTTGCTCGGGCCGGTGTGCAAGTACTACCCGTCGTGTTCCCACTACGGCTACACGGCCATCGACCGGCATGGTGCGATCAAGGGAACCGCGCTCACCGCGTGGCGCATCCTGCGGTGCAATCCGTGGTCGCTCGGCGGTGTGGACCATGTCCCGCCGCGCAAGCGTCCGCGGTGGCACGAAATGCTGCGCAACGCCTGGCGTGCGCGTAAGGGCGGGACCTCCGCCGCCGAAACGGCCACCGACGGGAAGATGCCGGCGGTCCCGGCCGCAGAGACCTCGTCCCATGCCCAAGGAGCATGATTAGTGGACACGATTGCCAGCCTCTTCAGTTTCATCACCTGGCCCGTCTCCTGGGTCATCGTCCAGTTCCACACGGTGTACGGAGCGCTCTTCGGGCCTGACACCGGGTGGGCCTGGGGCCTGTCCATCGTGTCCCTGGTGATCCTGATCCGCATCTGCCTGATCCCGCTCTTCGTGAAGCAGATCAAGGCGACCCGGGCGATGCAGACGCTCCAGCCCGAGATGAAGAAGATCCAGGAGCGCTACAAGAACGACAAGCAGCGCCAGTCCGAAGAGATGATGAAGCTGTACAAGGAGTCGGGTACCAACCCGCTCTCCTCGTGCCTTCCCATCCTGGCGCAGTCCCCGTTCTTCTTCGCCCTGTACCACGTGCTCAACGGCATCGCGACGGGCAAGACGATCGGCGTCATCAATGATCAGCTGCTCACCAGCGCCCGTCAGGCGCACATTTTCGGGGCTCCGCTCGCCGCGACGTTCACGGACAGCGCCGACAAGGTCGCCCAGCTCGGTGCCTCGCTGACCGATGTCCGGGTCGTGACCGCTGTCATGATCATCCTGATGTCGGCGTCGCAGTTCTACACGCAGCGCCAGTTGATGACGAAGAACGTCGACACGACGGTGAAGACGCCGTTCATGCAGCAGCAGAAGATGCTGATGTACGTCTTCCCGGTCATGTTCGCCGTCTTCGGCATCAACTTCCCCGTCGGTGTCCTCGTCTACTGGCTGACCACCAACGTGTGGACCATGGGCCAGCAGATGTACGTCATCCACAACAACCCGACCCCGGGTTCCAAGGCCCAGGCCGCCTACCTGGACCGGCTCTTCAAGCACGTCACGCACCACGGCAAGACCCGCAATCGGCGTGAGAAGGCCATCGTCAAGGCGATCGTCGTCAAGGGCCGTGACCGCAACGAGTTCGAGCGCAAGTTCGTCAACGGTCTGAGCAAGGCGGGTCTCGCGGCCCAGCCCGACGGCTCCGTGGTGAAGAGCGAGAGCGCCGCAGTGGCGCAGGCCGAGGACGGTACGACCGCCACCGCCACCGCTCCCCGGCGCCAGCAGCCCAAGCGGCAGACCAAGGCGCAGCGCCAGTCGGGCGGCACGAAGCCGGCCGGTGAGGCGACGGAGCCCTTGTCGTTGACCAAGTCCGACGAGCCGGAGGACGCTCCGGCCGCCACCGGCAAGAAGGCCGCCGCCTCGAAGCCCGGCAACGGCACCCGCAGCAAGGCCCAGTCCGGACAGCGCAAGGGTCCGCAGCGGCCCAAGTCCCCGTCCAAGAAGTAAGAAGGAGCCCATCCCGTGACGGAAGGCACCACCTCCGCCGCTGCCGAGGGCGCAGACGCCCTGACCCGCCTGGAGCAGGAGGGCGAGATCGCGGCGGACTACCTCGAGGGTCTACTGGACATCGCCGACCTCGACGGTGACATCGACATGGATGTCGAGGCCGACCGGGCCTCTGTCTCGATCATCAGTGACACCGGCGGTCGCGACCTGCAGAAGCTGGTCGGCCCTGATGGTGAGGTGCTGGAGGCACTGCAGGAGCTCACGCGCCTGGCTGTGCACCGGGAGACCGGCGACCGCAGCCGTCTGATGCTGGACATCGCGGGCTACCGCGCCAAGAAGCGGACCGAGCTGTCCGAGCTGGGTGCGAAGGCCGCAGCCGAGGCCAAGAGCAGTGGCGAGCCCGTGAAGCTGAAGCCGATGACTCCGTTCGAGCGCAAGGTCGTGCACGATGCGGTCAAGGCCGCTGGCCTGCGCAGCGAGTCGGAGGGCGAGGAGCCGCAGCGCTTCGTCGTCGTGCTTCCCGCCTGAGCGGTCCGACGTTCCACCGGCCCCGTCTGTTGCGCAGGCGGGGCCGTACTTTGTCAGCCTGGTAGTTCTGATGGTCGGCGTCGAGAGCGCCGATGCGGTACGGAAGGACGGTCCCCGTGACGGCGGAAGCGGAGCTCCCCCCTGCGCCCGAGCAGGCACGTGACGTATTTGGTGATCGCTTCACGGATGCGGTCCGGTACGCCGAGCTGCTGGCCGAGGCAGGAGTGCAGCGAGGGCTCATCGGCCCGCGTGAGGTACCCCGTCTGTGGGAGCGGCATCTGCTGAACTGTGCGGTGCTCTCGGAGGTGGTTCCCGAGGGGGTGACGGTGTGCGACGTCGGCTCGGGCGCCGGCCTGCCGGGCATTCCCCTGGCCCTGGTCCGGGAGGACCTGAAGATCACGCTATTGGAGCCGCTGCTGCGGCGCACCAACTTCCTCACCGAGGTCGTGGAGCTGTTGGGTCTCGACCACGTCACCGTCGTCCGGGGGCGTGCGGAGGAAGTGATGGGCAAAATGCCACCGGTGCATGTGGTGACCGCCCGAGCGGTCGCGCCGCTGGACCGCCTGGCCACGTGGGGCATCCCGCTGCTGCGTCCCTACGGGGAGATGCTCGCCCTGAAGGGGGACACCGCCGAGGAGGAGCTGAAGAGCGCGGCCACCGCCCTGAGCAAGCTCGGCGCGGTGGAGACCTCCATCCTGCATGTGGGTGAGGGCATCGTGGATCCGTGCTCCACCGTCGTGCGGGTCGAGGTCGGAGAGAGTCCGGGCGGCGTACGCTTCGCGGCCAAGCGGGCGAAGGCGGCGCGTACGGGGCGGACGCGACGGCGCCGATAGCCGGCCGTACTCCACACAAGCTGCCAAACCTCCGCATGCCGGAGTGTCGCGACAGTCCGGCCATGGCCGCTGTGCATCGTGTTTCACGTGAAACGTCGCTCACTGCTGCACGGCATCATCAACCGTGGCCGCGCTGCGGCCCAACCTCGCGACCGCAAGCCTCTCGGTTCACTCGGACAGGAAACGAAGTTGTCCACAGAGGTGGATTTCTCCACAGAACGTCAGGCCTCACTGGTTCACGACCCCGAAGGCATGGGAGGCTCTGTTCATTGCGAGCCTGAAGTCGAGGAGAGTGAATCCTTGCGGTCCGACGCCAACATTGCGGGACCGATGACCGATCCGGTCCCCGGTCCCCGTACCGAATCGATGGGGGAGGATGTTTCACGTGAAACACCGCCCCCGATGGACGACACTCCCATCGGTCGTGCTGCCCAACTGGCGGTCGAGGCTCTGGGCCGCGCCGGCGAGGGTCTGCCCCAGCCTGAACAGACCCGTGTCATCGTGGTGGCCAACCAAAAGGGTGGCGTGGGCAAGACGACGACGACCGTCAACCTTGCCGCTTCGCTGGCTCTGCACGGTGCCCGTGTCCTGGTGATCGACCTCGACCCGCAGGGCAATGCCTCCACGGCGCTGGGCATCGACCATCACGCCGAAGTCCCTTCCATCTATGACGTCTTGGTGGAGAGCAGGCCGCTGTCTGAGGTCGTCCAGCCCGTCCCCGATGTTGAGGGTCTCTTCTGCGCCCCCGCCACGATCGATCTCGCCGGTGCGGAGATCGAGCTGGTGTCCCTGGTGGCGCGGGAGAGCCGGCTGCAGCGGGCGATCCAGGCCTACGAGCAGCCGCTGGACTACATCCTCATCGATTGCCCGCCCTCACTCGGCCTGCTGACGGTCAACGCGCTCGTCGCCGGCCAGGAGGTCCTCATCCCGATCCAGTGCGAGTACTACGCGCTGGAGGGCCTGGGCCAGTTGCTGCGCAATGTCGACCTGGTGCGGGGGCACCTCAACCCCGCCCTGCATGTGTCGACCATCCTGCTCACCATGTACGACGGCCGGACGCGCCTTGCGTCCCAGGTCGCGGAAGAGGTGCGCAGCCACTTCGGTGACGAGGTGCTGCGGACGAGCATTCCTCGCTCCGTCCGTATCTCCGAGGCGCCGAGCTATGGGCAGACGGTGCTGACTTACGATCCAGGGTCAAGCGGTGCCCTCTCCTATCTTGAGGCGGCACGAGAAATCGCGCTGAGGGGCGTCGGTGTCAGCTATGACGCCACGCACGCCCACCTCGGCGCACAGGGTGATCCGAACTTGGTGGAGGGGATTCAGTGAGCGAGCGACGGAGGGGGTTGGGCCGTGGTCTCGGCGCGCTGATCCCCGCTGCCCCGACCGGGGAGAAACAGCCGGCTCCGGCGACGGCGGGGGGCGCGGGCTCCGCGTCGTCCACGGCCGTCCCCGTGCTGACCGGTGACCGCGGTGACCGGGGTGTGGCGGCGGCGAAGGTGACCACGCTGCCGCCTGTTTCACGTGAAACATCGCAGCCGCAGCCGAACAGCGCGACTGAGATGACCGCGTCGGTGATGGGTGCCCACTTCGCCGAGATCCCCCTCGGCTCCATCACGCCGAACCCGCGCCAGCCACGTGAGGTCTTCGACGAGGACGCGCTGGCCGAGCTCGTCACCTCCATCAAGGAGGTCGGACTCCTCCAGCCCGTCGTCGTCCGGCAGCTCGGCCCCGCGCGCTACGAGCTCATCATGGGTGAGCGGCGCTGGCGGGCCTGCCGCGAGGCGGGGCTCGCGGCCATCCCGGCGATCGTGCGGGCTACGGATGACGAGAAGCTTCTCCTGGACGCCCTGCTCGAGAACCTGCACCGGGCCCAGCTGAACCCGCTGGAAGAGGCGGCTGCGTACGACCAGCTGCTGAAGGACTTCAACTGCACGCACGACCAGCTGGCGGACCGGATCGGCCGGTCCCGCCCGCAGGTTTCCAACACCCTGCGTCTGCTGAAGCTCTCGCCGGCCGTGCAGCGCCGGGTCGCCGCCGGGGTTCTTTCGGCCGGACACGCGCGGGCGCTGCTCTCGGTCGAGGACTCGGAGGAGCAGGACCGGCTGGCCCACCGGATCGTCGCCGAGGGGCTGTCGGTGCGGGCGGTCGAGGAGATCGTGACCTTGATGGGGTCGCGGCCGAAGGCGGCTCCTCGCTCCAAGGGCCCGCGTGCCGGTGGGCGGGTCTCTCCGGCACTGTCAGATCTCGCCACGCGTCTGTCCGACCGCTTCGAGACGCGGGTGAAGGTCGACCTGGGCCAGAAGAAGGGCAAGATCACCGTCGAGTTCGCTTCCATGGAGGACCTGGAGCGCATCCTCGGCACGCTGGCTCCGGGCGAGGGCCCGGTGATGCAGAAGAGCCACCTGGACGACGAAGCGTTGGACGAGGAGACGGAGGGCTGAGGCCGTCCGATGCACGTGTTTCGGCTCGACCGATCGGCACAGGCGGGTCGTGTCCGGTGTGTACCGGAACACGGCCCGCTCTTTGCTTTCAGGCGGTATCGATGGAATCGCATGGTCGATACGATGCGTTCATGTATGACGCATCCACCCGGCGGTACCTCTAGCGGGAGGCAGGGCATGCGAACGGTGAGCCGCACCGGAATGCTCGGCGCGGGCCTGGGGCTGGGTGCGGTCGGCGGATTCGTCGGCAGCCTCCTCAAGGAACGCAGCGCTCTGACAGCCGCGCGTGGCGCCGCGGGCGAAGGAAGCGAGGAACAGCCTCCATGGGCCGTAGGCTCGTACCGCTCACTCTGGACAACCTTCAAGACCTGCCGCAGCGCTGCCGTGCGTGCGTCTTCTGGGAGCTGGATCCCGTCAGTGGCGAAGCAGCGGTGAAGGCGGGCACAGCCGCAGCGGAAAAGGAAGCATGGATCTCCGCCGTCCTGCTGGACTGGGGCTCCTGCGGCCGCGTCGTCTACGTCGACGACGCACCCGTGGGCTTCGTGCTCTACGCTCCCCCCGCCTACGTCCCTCGTTCCACGGCGTTCCCTACGAGCCCCGTCTCTCCGGACGCGGTGCAGCTAATGACCGGCTTCATCATGCCGGGCTACCAGGGTCAGGGGCTGGGCCGTGTGATGGTCCAGACGGTCGCGAAGGACCTGCTGCGGCGGGGCTTCAAGGCCATCGAGGCATTCGGGGACGTCCGCTGGAAGGAACCCGCCTGCATGCTCCCCGCCGACCATCTGCTGGCCGTGGGGTTCAAGACGGTCCGGCACCACCCGACCCACCCGCGGCTTCGACTGGAACTGCGGTCGACGCTGTCCTGGAAGGAAGACGTGGAGATGGCGATCGACCGGCTGCTGGGAGCCGTGCAGAAGGAACCGGCACTGAGGCCGCTGTAAACGAGCTGCCACATACGAATGGGCCAACTTTTCAGGGTTGGCCCATTCGTGTTTCACGTGAAACATCGCCGCCGTCTTGGCGGCCCTGCCGCGCTTACTCGGCGACGAAGTCCTCGAGGTCGCGAACGATCGCGGCCTTCGGCTTCGCTCCCACGATGGTCTTGGCGACCTCGCCGTTCTGGTAAACGTTCAGGGTCGGGATGGACATGACCCCGTACTTGGCGGCGGTGTTCGGGTTCTCGTCGATGTTGAGCTTGACGACCTCGATCTTGTCGCCGTACTCGGCGGCGATCGCCTCGAGGGACGGAGCGATCTGGCGGCAGGGACCGCACCAAGCGGCCCAGAAGTCCACCAGGACGGGCTTGTCGCTCTTCAGGACGTCCTGCTCGAAGGAGTCGTCGGTCACGTTCTTCAGGGTGCCGGCCACAGCGGGCTCCTTAACTGGTCGTGCGGTGGGGTGGTTGGGGGTTTCAGACGGTGGACTTCTCGGGCTCGGCCTTCTGCTCGTTGTCCGCGAGAGCCGCGAGGAAGCGCTCGGCGTCGAGGGCGGCGGAGCAGCCGGTGCCGGCCGCGGTGATCGCCTGGCGGTAGGTGTGGTCAACCACGTCGCCGGCGGCGAAGACACCGGTCAGGTTGGTGCGGGTGGACGGCGAGTCGACCTTCAGGTAACCCTCCTCGTCCAGGTCCAGTTGGCCCTTGAAGAGCTCCGTGCGCGGGTCGTGGCCGATCGCGATGAACAAGCCCGTCACCGGCAGGTCCGACAGCTCGCCGGTCTTGACGTTGCGCAGCTTCAGACCGGAGAGCTTCTGGTCGCCCTGGATGTCCGCGACCTCGCTGTCCCAGATGAACTTGATCTTAGGGTCGGCGAAGGCGCGCTCCTGCATCGCCTTGGAGGCACGCAGGGTGTCCCGGCGGTGGACGACGGTGACGGACTTGGCGAACCGGGAGAGGAAGGTGGCCTCCTCCATGGCGGTGTCACCGCCACCGATCACGGCGATGTCCTGCTCCCTGAAGAAGAAGCCGTCACAGGTGGCGCACCAGGAGACACCGCGGCCGGAGAGCGTGTCCTCGTTCGGCAGACCGAGCTTGCGGTGCTGCGAGCCGGTGGTGACGATGACGGCTTTCGCCCGGTGTACCGTGCCCGCGGTGTCCGTGACGGTCTTGATCTCACCGCTCAGATCGACGGAGACCACGTCGTCCGGGATGAGCTCGGCACCGAAACGCTCGGCCTGCGCACGCATGTTGTCCATGAGCTCGGGACCCATGATTCCGTCGCGGAAGCCGGGGAAGTTCTCCACGTCGGTGGTGTTCATCAGGGCACCACCCGCGGTGACCGCACCCTCGAAAACCAGCGGCTTCAGCGACGCGCGCGCGGTGTAGAGCGCCGCCGTGTAGCCGGCGGGCCCGGAGCCGATGATGATCACGTTACGGACATCGCTCACGGCTTGATTCCTCGTCTCTGGACTGTGTCGTACGGCCGGTGGGAGCCTCTCTCACAGCTCTCACCCCACCCAACGGATCCTAAGGGGCAAGCATTCCCGGTGTGCCGGGGCACACGGAGGCGCGACATCGCACGGGATGCCATGCAGCGCAAGGACCGAGCGTGCGGGCTCAGGGACGCGCGTAGGAGTGCGACAGCAGCACCTTGGCCGTGACCGCCGGTTGGCGGACACAGCTCGCGTCGACCAGGTAGGCCGTGACGCGAGTGCTGTCGCCGGAGGCGTCGGGCAGCACGACGAGATAGGCGTCCATGCCGTCATAGGTGCCTGTCCGGGCGGCGAGCGGGGTGCCGCTGTCATTGATGCCCTGCCGCACGCACGAGGGGACCGTTGGGGGTCGGCTCTTCAGCAGCTTCGGCTTCCCGGTACCGGGAGCGGAGTCCACGCCGAAGCTGTGCGGGGCGTGGGTATCGCTTTGCGCCTGCTGCTCCTGGTCGAGGAGATCGGCGACCTCGCTCTTGAGGGTGCCCGCGGAGAAGGTGTCCGCAGACGTATGCGGACGGTCGTGCGACGCTGCGGTGTCGGCTCCCATGTTCTCGTGGAGCGTCGCCAGAACCACGGATGTCACGCCCAGGACTGCGAGAGCGACGACGGATCCCAGAACGGCGACCCTGCGGCGTCCGCGCCGGGTGCCTGTCTTACGACCCGGGCCGGTGCTGGAGGCGCGAGGGTGACCGGAGGGGCGCTCCGCGGCCGATGTTTCACGTGAAACACGCACGCCACCGTCCACAGGGGCCTCGGCAGCGAGAGCCGCATCGATACGGTCCGCCACGTCGGCCGGCATGGCGGGCACATCCGGCAGGGTGCCGAGCAGGCCACGGATCTCCGTCAGCGACGCGTGGACATCGGTGCACAGCTCGCACTCGTCCAGATGCCGCTGTAGGACCTCGGCCCGGGAGGCTCCGAGGAGGCCTTCGGTGAGGTCGGAGATCTCCGTGACGTCCGGGTGCCCGGCCGCGTCTGTCGTGGATGTCACGCTCGCCCACCTCCGCCCTTCACAGCAGCTGAATCGCTTGATCCCGTGTCCTGCGCCTGCGTGCTCTCAGGACTCGCCGACGGTGGGACGGATGTCCCCTGCATCCGGTTCCGTCCCGCGCCCGATTCCTTCTCGTCGCCGCTGCGTCCTGGTCGCAGATGGGTGAGCAGCGGCAGGAGCCGCGCTCTGCCCCGGGCGCAACGGCTCTTCACCGTTCCGGTCGGCACGTCGAGAATGCGGGCGGCCTCGGCGACCGGGTAGCCCTGCATGTCCACAAGCACCAGGGCGGCCCGCTGGTCCGGTGGGAGAGTGTCCAGTGCCTCGACGAGCTGCCTCTGCACGTCGTTCCTCTCGGCGGGCGCCGAGGCCGATTCGTGCGGCTCCAGCAGCTGCTCCAGGCGCTCGGCGTCGTTCACGGGCGCGGTCTTGCGGGAGGCGGCCTTGCGGACCCGGTCCAGGCAGGCATTCACCGTGATCCGGTGCAGCCAGGTCGTGACGGCCGACTGGCCGCGGAAGGTGCCTGCGGCCCGGTAGGCGGAGACGAACGCGTCCTGCACGGCGTCAGCGGCCTCCTCACGGTCGCCCAGCGTGCGCAGGGCGACCGCCCAGAGCCGGTCACGGTGGCGGCGTACGAGCTCACCGAAGGCTTCGGGGTCGCCCTCCACGTGACGGGTGAGCAGCTCCTGATCGCTTGCTCCGCCGTATCCGGCGCCGTCCGCCATCTGACCCCTTCCCCCTCGGTGGGATGTCAGCCCGTGAACTTCACGTCCGTGATGGCCTGTTTGTAGCCGGCTCCGCTGTAGCCGTCACTGGGCGCCATGGGCACGTCCGTGAGCCACAGAAGCACGTACTGCGTCTTGATCGACTTGGTCGCCTTCACCGTGAGAGAGGCCCCGCTGGTGGTCGCGGTTCCAATCTCCTTCATCCCGTCGATCCCGGTCGAGGGACTCAGGGAGTCAGCGGCATAGAGGTGGACCGTCGTGTGGTCACCGGTATAGCGCAGCCCTATCGACGCCGTCGAGATCTCCTTGTCCGAGCCGAGGTCGTAGACGATGCCCACGCCCGGCTTGTAGGGAGCCAGCCGTGGGCCGTCGTTGTAGCGCTTGGTCCGCCAGTACGTGGAACTGTCACCGTCGTACGTCTTCCCGACGTCTCCGGGAGCCTGGGCGTCACCACTGGCGACGTACTCCTGCGCGCGCTGGATCTGGAGCGGCTGGGCCGGCTTCGGCTGCTTGTCGTTCTTGTCGCTGCCGTCCTGCGTCTGCGTCTGGGTGTCGTCGGACTTGCCGCCCTGGCCCAGCAGGGCATCCGCGAGCTGCCAGCTGCCCAGGCCCAAGGCGGCGATGAGGAGGGCCGAGACGGCCCACTTCAGGGCCTTGCCGGTGCGGCTCTGCAGCGGAGGCGGCGGGGCCGGGACCGGCTGAGTGACCCCGGGGCGCGGTGCCGGACGGCCGTACGAGCCCTGCTGGTAGGAGGTGCCCTGGTACTCCGGCGGTGCGGTGAACGTCGGCTCCGGCGGCCGGACGCGCGGCATCTCACCGATCGCCTTGACCAGTTCCTCCGGGGTGGTGCACGCCGACTCGTGGCGGGAGGCGGTGGCGCCGTCGTTGGCGAGGGCGCGCATGGCGAGTTCGGACAGGCCGCGGTGGACGCCCGCGCGCACCTGGTCGGGGGCGATGAGGCCGATGTCCTTGGGCAGGCCGGACAGGCCGTAGGCGTCGCTCTCGTACGGCCAGCGCTGGGTGAGCGCCGCGTACAGCAGGGCGCCGATCGCCTCGGTGTCCGTGCGCTGCGGGGTGTCGGAACTGATGCCGCGCAGCGCGGCGTTCACGGCGAGGCCGCGGATCCGCCACTGGCCGGTGGAGGTGCGCAGTACGGCGTTGGGGTTCAGGCGCAGATGGGCGAGGCCTTCGCGGTGTGCGGCGGCCATGGCGGAGGCGATCTGACTGACCAACTGGTAGGCGTCGTGCGGTTCCAGAGGGCCCGAGGCCAGAAGCGTGGTCAGCTCCGTCGCGTCGGGCAGCCACTCGTGGACGACGTAGACGAGGTCGTTCTCCTCGACGGCGTCGAGCACCTGCACGAAGCGGGGATCGCCGAGCAGCGCGGAGGAGCGGGCCGCGGCCAGCACGGACCGGGCTCGTGCATGGTCCGCGGGAAGGATGTGCACCCCGACGGCGCGACGGAGCTTCTCGTCGACAGCTCGCCAACTGCTGAATCCGTCCAGACGGGTGACGCACTCTTCGAGGCGGTAGCGTCCGGCCAGCTTGTGACCGCTGTGAAGTTCGGGCGGTGAGGCCTTCTTCCCGGAACCCTCCGTCCCGCTGTTCCCCTGTGCCTTGTCGTTGTCCGTGCCCCGCTCCCGATTTTGGGCCACCCCGTCGGACGTGGACTGGTCCGCCTCGGCGGTCAGCGACTGCTCGCCGCTGTTGTCTGCCACGTCGACGGCAGCCGTGATCCGTTCCGCCACCGTCGCTCCTGCCTCCCCATCCATCGCGCGCTGTCCGACGCCGAATCCAATTGTGCCCACAGTCCGCCGCTATGCACGACACACGGCTGCGGACGATGGTTGTGCGCCTACCCCCGACTCAACGCCCCAGGCGCCCGCGGACCATGCCCACGAGACCGTTGATTTCCTCGATGCGCATCCGGCGGGCGGCGACGAAGAAGACTCCGAGCAGCAGTACTCCACCGGCCAGCAGCGCGACGAAGGACCCGAGGACGCCCTGGCCCAGCGTGTGGCCGATGCCGTAGCAGGCCGCGCCACTGATGAGTGCCGCCGGCACCGAGGCGATGCCCAGCCGCGCGTACGTCCGCAGCACACGGGAGCCGTCGAGGTCGCCGCCCAGCCGCTGGCGCAACCGGCGCCAGGCGACACCGACGCCGGTCGCGTACGCGAGACCGTACACGGCCGCCATGCCGGCCACGGACCAGCGGGCCGGAAGTAGGAAGTAACACAGGAGTGAGGCGCCCGCGTTGACCGCGGCCACGATGACCGTGTTGTAGAAGGGCGTGCGGGTGTCCTCGAAGGCGTAGAACGCGCGCAGGACGACGTACTGCACGGAGTACGGGATCAGGCCGAGTCCGAAGGCCATCAGCATGTAGCCCATGTTGGTGGCGGCCGTGGTGCCCTGGGAGCCGAAGATCAGCGTGCACATGGGGATGCCGAGGGCGAGGAACCCGAAGGCGATGGGCACGATGGCGACCGCCGTCGTCCGCAGACCCTGCGAGATGTCGTCGCGGACGGCGCCGGCGTCGTTCTCGGCGGCCGAACGCGAGATGCGGGGCAGCAGGGCCGCCATCAGCGAGACCGTGATGATGGCCTGGGGCAGGCCCCAGATCAGCTGGGCGTTGGCGTAGGCGCTGAAGCCGGTGCCGTCGATGTGCGTGCGGGCGACGGCGGAGGTGGCCAGTTGGGTGACCACCAGGGCGCCCGCCTGGTTGGCGAGGACGAAGAGGACCGTCCACTTGGCGAGCATGGCCGCCTTGCCGAGGCCGTGCCCTTTCCAGTCGAAGCGCAGACGGAGCTTGAACCCGGTCTCGCGCAGGTACGGGATCATGGCGAGTGCTTGCACGACGAGGCCGAGGAGCACACCGACGCCCAGCAGCCGCTGGCCTTCCGGCGGGATGTTCGTGACGGTCATGTGGGAGTTCGCGGCCGTGCCGTAGACCCACAGGAACGTGCCGAGCGTGAAGATGATGACGATGTTGTTCAGGACCGGCGTCCACATCATCGCGCCGAACTTGCCCCGGGCGTTGAGGATCTGCCCCATCACCACGTGGACGCCCATGAAGAAGATCGAGGGCAGGAAGTACCGGGTGAAGGTGATGCCGACTTCGTTGGCGGCCGGATTGCTGGCGACCGAGTTGGAGAGCATCCGGACCAGAAGCGGCGCCGCGAACATCGTGATGGCGGTGAGTGCGCCCAGTGCGACCATCACCAGGGTGAGCAGCCGGTTGGCGAACGCCTCGCCCCCGTCGTCGTCCTCCTTCATGGCGCGGACGAGCTGCGGGACGAACACGGAGTTCAGACCGCCGCCGACGGTCAGGATGTAGATCATCGTCGGCAGCTGGTAGGCCACCTGGAAGGTGTCGCCCAGCAGGGCCGTGCCCAGCGCGGCCACGATCATCGCCGAGCGGATGAACCCGGTGAGCCGGGAGACCATCGTGCCCGCCGCCATGACGGCGCTCGACTTCAGCAGTCCCGCGGCCTTCCCGCCCTTCTTCGCCGCCGGAGCGGGGGCGGGCTCGGCCGCCGCGGCAGAAGCCTCGGCGACGGCCGGTGCGGAGGCGTACGGTCCCATCGGTCCTCGACCGGCCGCCGGGGCCGGGGCGGGGCCGGGAACCGAGGGGACCGCCATCTGCGGGCGTCCGCCCATGTCCTGCGGTGGCTGGTAGCCGTGCTGGCCAGGGCCCTGGTGGCCATAGCCGTCCTGGCGCATGTCCGAACGGCCGCCGTGTTGCTGGTCCCGGAAGAGGTGGGCGAAGGCGTCCGGCTCGTGGTGCTCCTCGCCGGAGTGGCTGACCAGGTCGTCGACGCCCACGAACTGCGTGGTGCGGGGATCCTCACCGTGCGGCAGGTACTGGGTGGGGCCTGACGGCTCCGGCGGGGGGGTCTGCGCCCACACGCGGGGGTCGGGGGGGTACGGCGACTGCGCGGGGCGGCCGTACAGCGGCTGCTGCGGCCCGTTCGTGCCCGGGGGAGGCGGAGGGTGCGCGGCACGGTCGTACAGAGCCTCGCCGACCGGATCCTGGGCGGTGAGGTCCTGTGCCCGGTAGGGGTCGTCGTCGTAGGCGTCCTGGAGGTACGTGTCCGCGGGAGGCTGCGGCGGCAGCTGGCCGTGTCCGGGCGGCGGCGCGTCGGGGTGGCCCGAGCCGCCCACGGCCTGGCCGCGGTCACCGTCGTACGGCGCGTTCATGCTTACCCCACCTCATCGTCCCGGGCCCTCCGGGCCACGACATCCTCAACGGTCCACTTTCTCACCCGTGCCGGACGGGTCTGTGCTTTCCGCTGCGGTGTCCGGTGTCGGGTCACTCGGCTGCTCCGGGTCGTCTGCCCGGGACCGGGTGCCGGACTCTTCTGTGAGACGACCGGCGGAGCCTGCGGGGTTCTCCGGCTCGCCGCCTTCGGGCTCGTCCGCGCTGTCACCGGCCTCTCCGGCGCCGTCCTCACTGCTTCCGGCGTCCTGCGGGTCCTGGGCGGCCTCCTTGGCCGCCGCGCGCTTGCGCTGTGTGTACATGCGGAAGCCGGCTAGGACGAGCAGCAGGACGCCGCCGCCGATGACCAGCATCACCGTGGCCGTGATCTCGGTGACCTTCACATCGAAGGTGACGGGCGCGCCGTATTCCCGGCCGTCCTGCGTGTAGAGCTGGGCGACCACCGTCACGGGGCCGTTGGCGTTGGCCGACGTGGGGAACTTCACGGACTGGCTGTGCCCGCCGGAGACCGCGACGGGCTGCTCCGCGTACGCCTTGCCGCCGATCTTGAGGCGGGTGGGGTTGGTCGAGGTGAGGCGCAGCATCAGGTGGTCGACGCCCTGGACCAGGTTGTTCTGCACGGTCACCGGGATCGTGGCGCTGCGGCCGGAGAGCTTTGTCTCCGACTTGTCGATCAGCTTGACCTGCTCGGAGAGGTCGTCGAGGTACGCCTCCACGCCGTCCCGGAAGCTCGACGCCTCGCCGGACCGGCCGCGCCACGACGTGGCCATCTCCCGGTTCATGGCCCGTCCGAACGGCGTGACGACCCGGGACGGGTCCGTGAGGACGACCTGGAAGTTGTCGACCTTGTCCTGCGTCCTGGCGATCGCCCAGAAGGCGGCTCGCCCGATTTCCTTCTTGCGCAGCGAGGAGGGGTAGTCCGCGGTGGACGGGATCTTCGTGGTGGCGTCGGGGTCCGGCTTGGCCATGGCGGCCGCTGTCAGGTCCTGCGACTGGGACCACGTGCTCTGCTGGAGGGCCGTCAGCGCCTGCGCCATGGCCTGGGCCTGGTGCGCGGTGGGCATGCGCTGCGGGGCCACGACGATGCTGCGCTGCCGGTTCGTCTGGTTGTCGAGCTCCAGGCTCTGGGCGAGGAACTCCTGCACGGCGAGCGTGGTGGCGTCGGCCTGAGTCATGTCACCCTCGAACGCCGTCGACAGGCGGGCGTCCGCGACGACCGCCGTGGTGCCACTGCCGATCGGGCGGGCTGCGGAGGGCGTGTAGGTCAGCCCGCTGGTCTCCTGGAGGCTGTCGCTGCGCGTGATGACCTTGTCTGCGCCCGCGGAGGTGGCGACCTTGACGATCGACCGGTCGATGGCGCCGTCCACAGGCCAGGCGAAGTCCGTGCTCGGTTTCACGTGGAGCACCGTCTCCACCGTGCTGGCGGCGACGTCGGTGGCGTCCTTGAGCTGACTCAGTGAGCCGGTGACGCTCGTGCCGTGGTGGGCGAGGGAGGCCAGGTCCGGGTCGGCGAAGGGCAGCGCCACGACGTCCTTGCCCGCCACCGCCTGCTGGAGCTCGGCGAGCCACTTCTTGGCGACATCCTGATGGGTGCCCGGCACGGGCGTGCCGTCGTCGGTCTGGACGCGGTAGTTGCGGGTCATGGCGTCGACGGACGCCAGCAGGTCGGGGTCGATCACCCAGGTGACGTCGAGATCCTTGCCCAGCGACAGCATCTGCTCCAGGCGTCCGCCGGGAGCGAGGTCCTTGGCGAGGTCGTCGTCGAGGAAGACCGGCGTCTGCTGTGCTCCGGGGCCCGTCTCGGCCGTCATGTGGACGCTGGACACGAGCGGCCACAGGTAGGTCGTCTTCGTCTTCGTGCCCGCCTCGTCCGGCTGCCACGGCAGGAACGTGCGCTGGATGCCCAGGACCTGTTCCCAGGGCTGGACGGAGGTCTGGCCGGACAGCGAGACGGAGAGCTCGTAGACCCCGTTCGTGCCGAGGTTCAGCTTGTCGACCGGCACGGAGATGCTGAAGTGCTCGGCGACGCCGGGAGCGAGCTGGGGGAACTTCTGGACGTACTTGCCGCCGACCTCGGGGCCGTCTGCGCCCGGATCGAATTTGGTGCGCTGGGCCACGGTGTCGATCGCCGAGCGGGTGTCCAGCTCCGGGCCCACGCGCAGACCCACGTGGGCGTCGGTGACGGCCTGCTTGCCCTTGTTCGTCACCGTGCCGGAGACGGTCAGCGTGTCCCCCTCCGAGGGGGCGCTGGGGCTGAACGAGTCGAGGGAGACGGCGACCGTACGCGAGCCCGACGCGGTCTGCGGGGACTGCTGCCCGGCGGCGTGTGCGGACGGCGTGGCGGGCAGTTGGAGCAGAGCGGCCAGCAGCGGGGCTCCGGCGAGCAGTGCCCCGGCACGCCGCAGCCGGCGGCGGGCAGGTGAGGGACTGGTCCCCTGGAAGTCTGCCGCCTCGGCCACGCGCTCGCCCGTCCCTCGTCGTCAGTGGTCGTCGGAATGTGCGTCCACGCATGGTAACGATGTGCGCCGAGGGGAAGTGCCTCGGAGGCGGTCACAAGATCGCTGGACGTTGGTGGACGCCCTGGATATGCCCGTATCCGGGGATGCTGTTTGTTACGTCACCAAGGCATGGTTTGAGTAGGTAATAAGGGGTCTGGTGCCGTGCCCCCGGTGATGTAGTTCTCGCGGACCGGCCGAGCCCGGCGCCCGAACAATGACGGCGCGGCCGAGTGCCCGGGCCACGTACCCTTTTCTGTTGTGCCGAACGCCAACGAAGAAACTTCCCCTGCCCTGAGCCAGGTGCAGCAGCGCGCGGTGAGCGAGCTGCTGCGGGTGGCCCCCGTCGCCGACGACCTCGCGCGCCGTTTCCAGGAGGCCGGGTTCTCCCTCGCCCTGGTCGGCGGCTCGGTCCGGGACGCGCTGCTCGGCCGGCTCGGCAACGACCTGGACTTCACGACCGACGCCCGCCCCGAGGACGTACTGAAGATCGTGCGGCCCTGGGCGGACGCCGTCTGGGAGGTCGGGATCGCCTTCGGCACGGTCGGGGCGCAGAAGCGGGCCCGCGTCGGGGACGTCGACCGGTGCTTCCAGATCGAGGTGACCACCCACCGGTCGGAGGCCTACGACCGCTCCTCGCGCAAGCCCGAGGTGTCGTACGGCGACTCCATCGAGGAGGACCTCGTCCGTCGTGACTTCACGGTCAACGCCATGGCCGTGGCGCTGCCGGAGAAGACGTTCATCGACCCGCACGGCGGGATCGGCGACCTCGAGGCGGGAGTGCTGCGCACCCCCGGCACACCCGAGGAGTCCTTCTCCGACGACCCGCTGCGCATGATGCGGGCCGCGCGCTTCGCCGCCCAGCTCGACTTCGACGTCGCCCCGGAGATCGTGACGGCGATCAAGGAGATGGCGGGGCGCATCGAGATCGTCTCGGCCGAGCGGGTCCGGGACGAGCTGAACAAGCTGATCCTGTCGACCCACCCGCGCAAGGGTCTGACCCTGCTCGTCGACACCGGTCTCGCCGGCCATGTCCTGCCCGAGCTGCCTGCCCTGCGCCTGGAGAGCGACGAGCACCACCGGCACAAGGACGTCTACGACCACACGCTGATCGTGCTGGAACAGGCGATGGCGCTGGAGGAGGAGCCCGACCTGACCCTCCGCCTTGCCGCCCTTCTGCATGACATCGGCAAGCCGCGCACGCGCCGCTTTGAGAAGGACGGCCGGGTCTCCTTCCACCATCACGAGGTGGTCGGCGCGAAGATGACCAAGAAGCGCATGACCGCGCTGAAGTACTCCAACGAGCTGGTGAAGGACGTTTCGCGGCTGGTCGAACTCCATCTGCGTTTCCATGGCTACGGCACCGGCGAGTGGACGGACTCGGCTGTCCGCCGATACGTCCGCGACGCCGGCCCGCTGCTCGACCGCCTTCACAAGCTGACCCGCTCGGACTGCACCACCCGTAACAAGCGCAAGGCGTCCGCGCTGTCTCGGGCGTACGACGGCTTGGAGGAGCGCATCGCCCAGCTCCAGGAACGGGAGGAGCTCGACGCGATCCGTCCGGACCTCGACGGCAACCAGATCATGGAGATCCTCGGTGTCAAGCCTGGCCCGGCCGTCGGCAAGGCGTACAAGTACCTGCTGGAGCTCCGCCTCGAGAATGGCCCAATGGAGCACGACGCTGCGGTGGCGGCGCTCAAGGAGTGGTGGGCCGAGCAGGAGGAGCAGGGCTGAGGCTGTGCGAAGAGCGCTCGTGTTTCACGTGAAACGCGAGCCCGGAAACGACGAGGGGCGATGTTTCACGTGAAACATCGCCCCTCGTCATGGTCATACGGGTGCTACTGGGCCGCGGCGCCGGTCTCCTTCAGGCACAGCACCACGTCGTGCCCGCCTCCGGACTGGACGTAAGAGACGGTCCACCCCTTGACGCCTTCGCACTTCTCCTCGTCGGAGGAGCCGTCGAATTTCTGGATCACCTTGTACTCGGACTCACCGGACGAGCAGCCGACCTCCTGGAGGTCGGGATTGGAGTCGGTCCCCTCGTTGTGCAGGCAGGCGCCCACCGAGGCCGTCTCGGCGTCGGTCTGGTTGAACCACCAGCCGATACCGAACTTGACGAGGAGGATGACGACAGCAACGACAACCGCCCCGATGATGCCCAGCGCCTTCTTGGCTCCGGACTTCGGCGGAACGGGCGGCGGGACCGGTGCACCCTGCTGCTGCGGGAAGGGGGCGTACGGCGCCTGCGGCGGGTAAGGCTGCTGCGGGGCTCCGGGCTGACCGGGCTGCTGCCCCATGGGAGCGGTGGGCGCCTGGGCGTGCGGGTTCTGGCCCTGGGGCGGCGGCGGAGTGGTCACTTGGGGGTCCCCCTGGAACTTGGGCATGACGGCAAGAACATGCTGTCGAAATAAGACGCACGTAAGTTACAGGTCAGGACTGACACTGCTGTAGCCCACTGGGACTCTGTGTCATTGATGTGACACTTATCGGCCTGCAAAGCGGGTCATAGCGGCCGCAACCGCTCCATAGATCACGGCAACCATGACGACGAGCACGGCCGAGCGGCCGTCCGGTGGCAGCATCAGCGCGGCGACCTCCGCGGCACCGACGAAGGCCACGTTGAACAGCACGTCGTACACGGAGAAGATCCGGCCGCGGAAACCGTCGTCGACCGCGGACTGCACCATCGTGTCCGTGGCGATCTTCGCGCCCTGGGTGATGAGCCCCAGCATGAACGCCGCGACCAGCAGAGGGCCGGCGGCGAACGGCAGGCCCAGGGCGGGCTCGAGAACCGCGGCGGAGCCGGCGCACACGGCGATCCAGCGGGCCGGCCCGAGCCGGCCCGCCGCCCACGGTGTGACCACGGCCGCCGCGAAGAACCCGGCGCCGGAGAGGGCCAGCGCCAGCCCGAGCAGACGCAGCCCGTCCCGTGTGTTCGAGGTCAGGCCGTAGCGGCACAGCATCAGCACCAGGACGGTCAGCGCCCCGTAGCAGAACCGCATCAGCGTCATCGAGGCCAGCGCCCAGGCGGCCTGCCGCCGTGACGGCGCGGCAAGGTGCCGTACAGCCGCCATCAGATCGCGTGCGGTGACGGTCAGTGCCGCACCCAGCCCTGGCCCCTCCGGCCGCCGGTCGGGGCCGAGCAGATCCGGTGCCATGAGCAGCGAGGTCAGGGCCGCGCACAGATACAGGGCGGCCCCCAGCAGCACCACGGCCGCGTCGGAGTCCGCTCCCACCAGCCGTACGACGAAGGCGAGACCGCCACCCGCGAAGGCGGCCAGGGAGCCGGCGGTCGGAGACAGGGAGTTGGCCATCACCAGCCGCTCGGCGTCGACCACACGCGGCAGTGCGGCGGACAGCCCGGCGAGGATGAAGCGGTTGACGGCGGTGACGCACAGCGCGGAGACGTAGAACAGCCAGTCCGGCACGGCGGCGACCATCAGCACGGCCGTGGCGGCCGCCATCACGGCACGCGCCAGGTTGCCGTGGAGGAATACCTGGCGGCGGCGCCAGCGGTCCAGCAGGACGCCCGCGAAGGGGCCGACCAGGGAGTACGGCAGGAGCAGTACCGCCATCGCGGAGGCGATCGCGGCGGGCGAGGTCTGCTTCTCCGGGGAGAAGACGACGTAGGTGGCGAGCGCGACCTGGTAGACGCCGTCGGCGCTCTGGGAGAGCACCCGCACGGCGAGCAGGCGTCTGAAGTTCCTCAAGCGCAGCAGGACACGCAGGTCACGGACGACGGCCATGGGGCACAGCCTCACATGTGGGAGGGCCCCCGGGTGCACGCACGGCGTACACGGACGGGGGCCCAACAGCCCTGGCAGGAGCGGTTTTGCGAAGCGCTCTCTAGCGCTCGACCTCGCCGCGGATGAACTTCTCCACGTTCTCGCGGGCCTCGTCGTCGAAGTACTGCACCGGCGGGGACTTCATGAAGTACGAGGACGCCGACAGGATCGGACCACCGATGCCCCGGTCCTTGGCGATCTTCGCGGCGCGCAGGGCGTCGATGATGACACCGGCGGAGTTCGGGGAGTCCCAGACCTCGAGCTTGTACTCCAGGCTCAGCGGGACGTCGCCGAAGGCGCGGCCCTCGAGGCGGACGTAGGCCCACTTGCGGTCGTCGAGCCAGGCCACGTAGTCGGACGGGCCGATGTGGACGTTCTTCTCGCCGAGGTCCCGGTCGGGGATCTGGGAGGTGACGGCCTGCGTCTTGGAGATCTTCTTGGACTCCAGCCGGTCGCGCTCCAGCATGTTCTTGAAGTCCATGTTGCCGCCGACGTTCAGCTGCATGGTGCGGTCCAGGATGACACCGCGGTCCTCGAACAGCTTCGCCATGACGCGGTGCGTGATGGTCGCGCCGACCTGCGACTTGATGTCGTCGCCGACGATCGGGACGCCCGCCTCGGTGAACTTGTCCGCCCACTCCTTGGTTCCGGCGATGAAGACCGGGAGCGCGTTGACGAAGGCGACCTTGGCCTCGATGGCGCACTGGGCGTAGAACTTCGCCGCGTCCTCGGAACCCACGGGCAGGTAGCAGACCAGGACGTCGACCTGCTTGTCCTTGAGGACCTGGACGACGTCGACCGGGGCCTCGGCGGACTCCTCGATGGTCTGCCGGTAGTACTTGCCGAGACCGTCGAGGGTGTGGCCGCGCTGAACCGTCAGACCGGTGCTGGGCACGTCGCAGATCTTGATGGTGTTGTTCTCGGAGGCGCCGATGGCGTCCGCGAGGTCCAGGCCGACCTTCTTCGCGTCGACGTCGAAGGCGGCGACGAACTCGATGTCACGCACGTGGTAGTCGCCGAACTGCACGTGCATGAGGCCCGGGACCTTGGACGCCGGGTCGGCGTCCTTGTAGTACTCGACGCCCTGCACCAGCGACGCGGCGCAGTTGCCCACGCCGACGATGGCTACGCGAACCGAACCCATTCCGGTTGCTCCCTGTGTGTAATCGGTGAAGCCCCGACGGGACCTCACGTGGCGGTGTCGTCGGGCGTATCCGGTCGGGGAGACTCCCCCGACCGGGGCAGGCCGCCCGTCGCTCCAGTGGTGGTGTCCAGCGACGCGGGCCCCCCGGAGGCGGAACCCTTGAGGTCCCGCCCGGCCCGCTCGCTCTCGATGAGCTCGTTCAGCCAGCGCACTTCGCGCTCCACGGACTCCATCCCGTGGCGCTGGAGCTCGAGTGTGTAGTCGTCGAGGCGCTCCCGGGTGCGCGCCAGAGAGGCGCGCATCTTCTCCAGACGCTCCTCCAGCCGGCTGCGGCGGCCCTCCAGCACGCGCATGCGTACGTCGCGCGACGTCTGCCCGAAGAAGGCGAAGCGCGCGGCGAAGTGCTCGTCCTCGTACGTGTCGGGGCCCGTCTGCGAGAGCAGCTCCTCGAAGTGCTCCTTACCTTCGGCCGTCAACCGGTAGACGATTTTGGCGCGGCGCCCCGCGAGCGCGGCGGAGACGGCGTCCTCAGGAGCGTTCCCCGGCTCCTCGATCAACCAGCCGTTGGCGACCAGCGTCTTGAGGCAGGGATAGAGCGTCCCGTAGCTGAACGCACGGAACACACCCAGTGACGTATTGAGTCGTTTGCGCAGCTCATAGCCGTGCATCGGAGATTCGCGGAGCAGGCCGAGTACGGCGAACTCGAGGATGCCGGAACGCCGGCCCATCGTCGCCTCCTCTTTCCCGGGACCCGGTGGCGGCGGGCCGCTCCGGGTGCCGTGCCGGTGCTTATCTCGCTCTGATGTATCGACTCGATACATCACGACGATAGAACCCAGCCCGGGATGCGACAAGAGGGGGCAGGGTGAACGGGATCACATCGCCGGTTGGTCGGGGGTAAGTTGCCTGATTTGGGGTGAACTTCGAGGCTCAGCGGGTTTTGACAGTGCGTAGTCTGTGCGCCATGCACACCGCCGGGAACCAAGTGACACCTGGGGAACGTCCTCGTCCCCGGTGCGGTACGGGTGAATACACGACCGACCACATCCGTACTTCGGGGGGACCGGAAACCAGCCGCCGTTTCCAGGCGCGCAAGGGTGCGCCTGCCCGAGGAGTAATCGTTCGATGAGCGAGCACCGTCGCAAACCGCCGCAGCCGCAGGGAGGCGGACGTGCCGCGGCCCGACGTGGCCAGTCCGGCTCGTCCACCGGCCGCCGCGCGGCACCGCGAGGCGCCAGCGGATCTCCTGCCGACTCCTATGGATCCGATTCCCACGGGCCGGTTCCGGGGTCGGGTTCGTATGGCGCGGGAGGTGAGGAGCGCCCGTACGAAGGCCGTGCCGCCGCTCGGCGGGCGGCGCAGAGAAGTGGCGGCCGTCGCGCCCGGCCCGGCGGTCCGAACGGGCCCGGGCGCGGCCGTGGCCGGGCGGCGCCGTCCGCCAAGAACCGGTTCGTCGACTACCCGCGCGCGGGCAAGGACGGGTGGCGCCGCTGGATGCCGTCCTGGAAGCTCGTGACGGGGCTGTTCATCGGCTTCGTCGGGAGCCTGGTCGCGGTCGCCGGTATCGGGTACGCCATGGTGGGCGTGCCCGATGTGGCGCAGACCGCGACCGCGCAGAACAACGTCTACCTCTGGTCCGACGGTTCGCCGATGGTCTCGACGGGTGGCGAGACGAACCGGCAGATCGTCAACCTGTCGCAGATTCCCGAGGCGATGCAGTGGGCGGTCATCTCCCAGGAGAACAAGACCTTCTACTCCGACAGCGGAGTCGACCCCAAGGGCATCGCCCGCGCGTTCTTCAACATGGCCACCGGCGGCCAGACCCAGGGTGGTTCCACCATCACCCAGCAGTACGTGAAGAACGCGAGGCTGGACGACCAGTCGCAGACGATCTCCCGTAAGTTCAAGGAGATCTTCATCTCGGTCAAGGTGGGCGCCACCGTCGACAAGAAGGAGATCCTGGCGGGTTACCTGAACTCGGCCTACTACGGCCGGGGTGCCTACGGGATCCAGGCGGCCGCGCGCGCTTATTTCGACAAGGACGCCATCGACCTGGACCCGGGCGAGTGCGCCTTCCTGTCCGCGATGCTCAAGGGCGCGACATACTACGACCCGGCGGGCCAGACCTCCATCGATCCCACCGAAGCCACCGCGGAGAAGAACACCAGGCGGGCCCTGATGCAGATGCAGGACACGCTCAACAAGATGGTCCAGTCCAAGCATCTGAGCGCCACCGATCGGGCCAAGTACACCAAGCTCCCCGACTGGAAGAACCCGCGGTCGAACACCCAGCTGAGCGGTCAGACCGGCTACCTCGTGGACCTGGCCAACAGCTATCTGGTCACCCACAGCGACGAGACCGGCATCACCGCGGACAAGCTGCGGCTGGGCGGCTACACGATCAAGACGACCTTCGACAAGAAGAAGGTCACGAAGCTGGAAAACGCGGTCAAGAAGGTCCAGAAAGCCAACATCAACCCCAAACTGCGCCCGAAGACGGACACGCACGTCCAGTTCGGCGGTGCCTCGGTGGACCCGAAGACGGGTGCCATCGTGGCGATCTACGGCGGCGAGGACGCGACCAGGCACTTCACCAACAACGCCGACGCGACCGGTGCCCAGGTCGGCTCGACCTTCAAGCCGTTCGTGCTGGCCGCGGCCATGCGGGACGGCGTCCGCGACCCCAGTCTGGGCGAATCGCAGTCACAGGACGAACGCACCCTGGTGTCGCCCAAGAGCCGGTTCAGCGGTAAGAACAAGCTCAAGATCAAGAAATACGACGGGACCGTCTGGAGGAATGAGAAGGGCGAGGAGTGGCTGCAGACCAACGACGGTCACAAGACGTACGGTGAGCCCCCGAATTACTTGATCGACCTTCGCGAGGCGATGCGGGAGTCGGTGAACTCGGCCTTCGTGCAGCTCGGCATGGACGTCGGCCTGGACAAGGTCAAGCAGGCCGCCCTCGACGCCGGTCTGAAGGACAACAGCCTGACCGGCACCAGCTACCCGTCCTTCTCCATCGGCATCTCCGACCCCAGCGCCATCCGCATGGCGGGCGCCTACGCCACCTTCGCCAAGAGCGGTGAGCAGAACGACCCGTTCTCCGTCCTGGAGGTCAACAGCAAGGACGGGCAGATCTACAAGCACGAGGGCAAGCCCAGGCAGGCCTTCACGTCGGCCGTCGCCGACAACGTCACGGACATCCTCAAGACCGTGGTCGAGAAGGGTACGGGCACCAACGCCCAGCTGCCCGGGCGCGAGGTGGCCGGCAAGACCGGTACCACCGACGGAAACAAGTCCGCCTGGTTCGTCGGCTACACCCCGCAGCTGTCCACCGCGATCGGCATGTTCCGGCTGGACGACAACGAGAAGAACAAGTCGCGCAAGTTCGAGGAGATGTACGGCACGGGCGGCCAGGACAAGATCCACGGTGCCTCGTTCCCGTCCGAGATCTGGCACGACTACATGCTGGAGGCACTCCAGGGCGCGCCGGCCGAGAAGTTCCCGAAGCCCGAGCCCATCGGCGAGATCGTCAACGCGGCGCCCAGCCCCACGCCGACGCCCTCGGCCACCCCGACCGAGGAGGCGAGCCCGACGCCGTCTCCCACGCCCAGCGAGGTCGAGCCCAGCCCGACTCCCTCGCCGTCCCGGTCGCGCTGCGGCTTCTTCGGCTGCAACGACAACGGCGGCGAGACAGGCGCCGGCGGCGCGGACGGAGGCATCACCCCGACACCGTCACCGACCGATTCAGGCGGCAGCGGCGACGGCAATGGAGGCGGCAGCAAGGGCAACGGCAACGGAGGCAGCTTCTTCGGAGGCACGACCAACTAGCCGCCTGACCGCCCCACGAGGGTGTTTCACGTGAAACAAGGGCCGCCGCACCCACCGGGTGCGGCGGCCCTCGGCTTTCTCTTGGACGTGTACGGCAGGATGTGTCCCATGCCCAGTGCTGAATCGACGCAAGCGAGCGTGCACGAGCCGGACCCGGTGCGGCCCACCAAGGAGGACGAGGTCGCGGCGGCCGGCAGTGAGCTGATCGGCGGCCCCGTCGGGCGGCGTGCCCTGCTCGGGAGGTCCTGGTGGACCCCCGTACGGGTCGTTGCGCTCGTCGCGATCGGCATGTTCGCCATCGGCCTGGTCCAGAAGGTGCCCTGCTACCAAGGCGCCTGGTTCTTCGGCGCGAGCTCGCAGTACACGAAGGCCTGCTACTCGGACATTCCGCACCTCTACCAGGGGCGCGGCTTCGCCGAGAGTCTCGTGCCCTACTTCGACAAGCTCCCCGGCGACATGCCGTACCTGGAGTACCCCGTACTGACCGGGGTCTTCATGGAACTGGCCTCTTGGCTGACCCCGCACAGCGGCAGTATCCAGCACCAGGAACAGTGGTACTGGATGGTCAACTCCGGGATGCTGATGGTGTGCGCGGCCGTCATCGCCGTCTGCGTGGCCCGTACACACGCCCGGCGGCCGTGGGACGGTCTGCTGGTCGCCCTCGCGCCGGCCTTCGCGTTGACCGCCACCATCAACTGGGACCTGCTGGCGGTCGCCCTGACGGCCGCCGCGATGCTGATGTGGTCCCGCGGGCGCTCGGTCGCCTTCGGTGTCCTGCTGGGCCTCGCCACGGCCGCCAAGCTCTATCCCGTCTTCCTGCTCGGCCCGCTGTTCGTGCTGTGCTGGCGGGCGGGGAAGTGGCGGGACTTCGGCAAGGCGCTGGCGGGTGCCGTCGTCGCCTGGCTGGTGGTGAATCTGCCGGTGATGGCCTTCGCCTCCGAGGGCTGGTGGCAGTTCTACAAGTTCAGCCACGACCGGGGCGTCGACTTCGGCTCCTTCTGGCTCATCTGGGCCCAGAACTCGAGCAGTCCGCCGAGCACCGATTTCGTCAACACCACGGCCACGCTGCTGGTAGTGCTGTGCGCACTCGGCATCGCGGTGCTGACGCTGTACGCCCCGCGCCGTCCGCGCTTCGCCCAGCTCGCCTTCCTGATCGTGGCGGCCTTCATCATCACCAACAAGGTCTACTCGCCGCAGTACGTCCTGTGGTTGGTCCCACTGGCCGCGCTGGCCCGGCCCAAGTGGCGGGACTTCCTGATCTGGCAGGCCTGCGAGGTGGCGTACTTCCTCGGCATCTGGATGTACCTCGCGTACACGACCAGCGGAGACGCCCACAAGGGTCTGCCGACCGAGGGCTACCACTGGGCGATCGCCGTGCACCTGCTGGGCACGCTGTACCTGTGCGCGGTCGTCGTGCGCGACATCCTCATGCCGGAGCGGGACGTGGTGCGCCGCGCCGGCGACGACGACCCCTCGGGCGGTGTCCTCGACGGTGCCGAGGACGTCTTCGTCCTCGGCACCCAGGCGCGTCCGCGATACCGGGAGGCGGACTTGGGCGGCCCCCAGGTGGAGTGGGGCGGACAGGGCAAGCCCGCACCCCAGGGCGGTTCGCTCTGAGCGAACAGCTTTCAGGAGGTCACACGAAAGGCCGTACCCGGCACTGCCGGGTACGGCCTTTCGCATGAGAACGGCTGCTTGAGGACCGCTCAGTGGTCCATGAGCCGGTCGAACTGCGTGGTGGTGTGGCGCAGATGGGCCACCAACTCGTCACCGACCTTGGGCTCCTGTGCGTCCGAGGGGACGAACAGGATCGACACCTGCATGTGCGGCGGCTCCGCGAACCAGCGCTGCTTGCCGCTCCAGACGAACGGGGAGAGGTTGCGGTTCACCGTGGCCAGGCCGGCGCGGGCGACGCCCTTGGCGCGCGGCATGACGCCGTGCAGCGCCTTGGGGGCCTCCAGGCCCACCCCGTGGGACGTACCGCCCGCCACGACCACCAGGAAGCCGTCCGAGGCCGCCTTCTGCTGACGGTAGCCGAATCGGTCGCCCTTGTTGACCCGCGTGACGTCCAGGACCGCGCCGCGGTACTCGGTTGCCTCGTGGTCCCCCAGCCAGAGCCGCGTGCCGATGCGGGCACGGAAGCGCGTCTGCGGGAACTGCTGCTGCAACCGGGCGAGTTCCTCTGCCTTGAGGTGGCTGACGAACATCGTGTGCAGCGGCAGGCGGGCCGCGCGCAGCCGGTCCATCCAGCCGATGACCTCCTCCACGGCGTCCGAACCGTCCGTGCGGTCCAGCGGCAGATGGATGGCGAAACCCTCCAGCCGGACGTTCTCGATGGCGGCGTGCAACTGCGGCAGGTCCTGCTCGCTGATGCCGTGCCGCTTCATCGAGGACATCACCTCGATGACGACACGGGCCCCGACGAGGCCGTACACCCCGTCGACCGACGACACCGAGCGGACCACACGGTCGGGCAGCGGCACCGGCTCCTCGCCGCGGCGGTACGGCGTCAGCACCAGCAGGTCACCGCTGAAGAAGTCCTTGATGCGGGCGGCCTCGTACGTCGTGCCGACGGCGAGGACGTCGGAGCCCAGCCGGGTGGCCTCCTCCGCCAGCCGCTCGTGCCCGAATCCGTAGCCGTTGCCCTTGCAGACCGGGACCAGCCCGGGGAACTGCTCCTGCACGTGCTTGTGGTGCGCCCGCCAGCGCGCGGTGTCGACGTAGAGCGTGAGCGCCATGGCCGGACCTGGAACCTTTCTCGTGGCTGCGGTGTATCAGAAGTATGGAAGGTGTCGACGGGGTCGAAGCGAAGAGCGTCAGGTCAGCGGCGCGACATGTAGATGTCGAGCGCCTTGTGGAGCAGCTTGTTCAGCGGGAAGTCCCACTCCCCGAGGTACTCGGCGGCCTGACCGCCGGTGCCGACCTTGAACTGGATCAGACCGAAGAGGTGGTCGGTCTCGTCCAGCGAGTCGGAGATGCCGCGCAGGTCGTAGACCGTGGCGCCGAGCGCGTAGGCGTCGCGCAGCATCCGCCACTGCATCGCGTTCGAGGGCCGGACCTCACGGCCGATGTTGTCGGAGGCGCCGTAGGAGTACCAGACGTGCCCGCCGACGATCAGCATCGTCGCCGCTGCCAGATTCACGCCGTTGTGCCGGGCGAAGTACAGCCGCATCCGGTTGGGGTCCTCGGTGTTGAGGGCCGTCCACATGCGCTGGAAGTACGACAGCGGGCGGGGCCTGAAGTGGTCGCGCACCGCCGTGATCTCGTACAGCCGCTGCCATTCCTCGAGGTCCTGGTAGCCGCCCTGGACGACCTCGACCCCGGCCTTCTCCGCCTTCTTGATGTTGCGGCGCCACAGCTGGTTGAAGTTCTTGTGCACCTCTTCCAGGGACCGGTTGGCGAGCGGCACCTGGAAGACATAACGGGGCTGCACGTCGCCGAAGCCGGCGCCGCCGTCCTCGCCCTGCTGCCAGCCCATGCGTCGCAGCTTGTCGGCGACCTCGAAGGCGCGGGGCTCGATGAAGTCGGCCTCCAGGTCGCGCAGGCGCTTGACGTCCGAGTCCTGGATGCCCTTCTTGATCGTCTCGGCGTTCCAACGGCGGATGATCACCGGCGGGCCCATCTTCACCGAGAAGGCGCCCTGCTGCTTCAGATGGGCCAGCATCGGCTGGATCCAGTCGTCGAGATTCGGCGCGAACCAGTTGATGACCGGGCCCTCGGGCAGGTAGGCGAGATACCGCTTGATCTTGGGCAGCTGGCGGTACAGGACCAGGCCCGCGCCGACCAGTTCGCCGGTGCGGTCGTCGAACCAGCCCAGGTTCTCCGAGCGCCACTCCGCCTTGACCTCTGCCCAGGCCGGGACCTGCATGTGACTCGCCGCGGGCAGGTTCTGGATGTAGGCCAGATGCTGCTCTCGACTGATGGTCCTCAGGGTCAGGCTCATTCGGGGCGCTCCTCGGGCTGGCGTGTCCCCATGGGTGGGGCTCCGGCTCTCGCGCCGAAGCCTACTGCGCCCTGGGAGCGCGCAGACTGGCCGCACGCAACCATCGCCCCGGCCTGTTCACCGCCGTGGCGCCGGGCGTGCGGTCGTACGGACGGCGTCCGCGGTGTCCGGCGGACGCCGTCCGTGAGGAACGGCCGGGCGTGCCCGGTGTCAGCTGAACAGGCCGCCGAAGAGGCCGCCGTGCGCCAGGCCGAGATAGAAGCCGACCGCGGAGGCGCCGAGGCCGAGCACCAGCCCGAAGCGCTCGCGCGTCGTCACGGAGATCCACTGCCCGTAGGCGCCGGTGAGGATCCCCACCAGACCGGCCCAGGAGCTCAGCAGGTGCAGGCTGTGGAAGAGGAGCCCGGTGATGAACGCCAGCACGCCCAGCACCAGGGTCACCACGAGCAGGGTGTCCTGGACCGGGTGGGACTTGCCATCGGTGGCGAAGAGGCCGCCGCCCGCGGCGGTGTTCGGTCGCATCGTCTGTGCCATGGGGCACCTCCAGCGAAAAGCGGCGCATCTTAGCGCCGTACACACCCGAGGTGTCCAGGTTGACGGGTCCGGCGCCCCGATTTCAACCGGAAGCGGGTGTGCGGGTAGTCTGTACGTTCTGCACGGTGTCTGCCCAGGCTGAGCCACGGCGAACCTGGAGAGTCCGTCAGTCCGCCCTCATTGTCAGTGGCGGCTGATGTACTGCAAGCACTGTTGCGTACGCATCACAACCCTCCTGCCACGGAACGACCGTGGCCGTTGAGTCCAAAGGAGGTGGGTTCCACATGCGTCACTACGAGGTGATGGTCATCCTCGACCCCGATCTCGAGGAGCGTTCTGTCTCCCCCCTGATCGAGAACTTCCTTTCCGTCGTCCGTGACGGTGGCGGAAAGGTCGAGAAGGTCGACACCTGGGGCCGTCGTCGTCTCGCGTACGAGATCAAGAAGAAGCCCGAGGGCATCTACTCGGTCATCGACCTGCAGGCCGAGCCTGCGGTCGTCAAGGAGCTCGACCGCCAGATGAACCTGAACGAGTCGGTCCTCCGGACCAAGGTCCTTCGCCCCGAGACCCACTGAGCCCTTCGCTCAGCTGATCTCGGGATTCGAGTAGCAAGCAGCCAGAGCAAACCCGCCGAGAGGTTCCCCCATGGCAGGCGAGACCGTCATCACGGTCGTCGGCAATCTTGTCGACGACCCCGAGCTGCGCTTCACCCCGTCCGGTGCGGCGGTCGCGAAGTTCCGCGTCGCGTCCACTCCTCGCACCTTCGACCGCCAGACGAACGAGTGGAAGGACGGCGAGAGCCTCTTCCTGACCTGCTCGGTCTGGCGTCAGGCGGCGGAGAACGTCGCCGAGTCGCTCCAGCGAGGCATGCGCGTCATCGTGCAGGGCCGGCTGAAGCAGCGGTCCTACGAGGACCGTGAGGGCGTCAAGCGCACGGTCTACGAACTGGACGTCGACGAAGTCGGTGCCAGCCTGCGCAACGCCACGGCCAAGGTCACCAAGACCTCGGGCCGCGGTGGGCAGGGTGGTTACGGCGGCGGTGGCGGCCAGGGTGGCGGTGGCTGGGGCGGTGGCCCCGGCGGCGGCCAGCAGGGCGGTGCTCCCGCCGACGACCCGTGGGCGACCGGCGCTCCCGCCGGTGGCAACCAGGGTGGCGGCGGCTGGGGCGGCGGCTCCGGCGGCGGTGGCGGCTACTCGGACGAGCCCCCCTTCTAGGCGGGCCGTACCCCAACTTCTTGATCACACAGGAGAAACACCATGGCGAAGCCGCCTGTGCGCAAGCCTAAGAAGAAGGTCTGCGCTTTCTGCAAGGACAAGGTCACGTACGTGGACTACAAGGACACGAACATGCTGCGGAAGTTCATTTCCGACCGCGGCAAGATCCGTGCCCGTCGCGTGACCGGCAACTGCACGCAGCACCAGCGTGACGTCGCCACGGCCGTCAAGAACAGCCGTGAGATGGCGCTGCTGCCCTACACCTCCACTGCGCGCTAAGGGAAGGGTGAGCCACTCATGAAGATCATCCTCACCCACGAGGTCTCCGGCCTCGGTGCCGCGGGCGACGTCGTGGACGTCAAGGACGGTTACGCTCGCAACTACCTGATCCCGCGGAAGTTCGCGATCCGCTGGACCAAGGGCGGCGAGAAGGACGTCGAGCAGATCCGTCGTGCTCGCAAGATCCACGAGATCCAGACCATCGAGCAGGCCAACCAGATCAAGGCCCAGCTCGAGGGCGTGAAGGTCCGCCTGGCCGTCCGCTCCGGCGACTCCGGGCGCCTGTTTGGTTCCGTCACCCCGGCCGATATCGCCTCGGCGATCAAGGCTGCCGGCGGGCCCGAGGTCGACAAGCGCCGCATTGAGCTGGGCGCGCCGATCAAGTCCCTGGGCGCCCACGAGACGTCCGTGCGTCTGCACCCCGAGGTTGCCGCCAAGGTCACCATCGAGGTCGTCGCCGCGTAAGGCACTTCGCTCGGCTTGATCAGTCGGGAAGGGGCCGCATCCGTCGAGGATGCGGCCCCTTCCGCGTGACTGAGATCAGCGGCGCGGGAAACGGCGTTCCATATGAAACGTGGCAGCCCGCGGTGTTTCACGTGAAACGGAAACGGTCAGCGTGTCGCTCCCGTGACGAGCCAGCGGCCCGAGCGGGAACGCAGCCACAGTGTCAGCATCCGCACGGTCATCATCAACGTCATGGCCGACCAGAGCGCGGTGAGCCCGCCGCCCAGAACAGGGACGAGCAACGCCACGGGCGTGAAGACCGCCAGGGTCACCAGCATGGCGCCGGCGAGATACGGTCCGTCTCCCGCGCCCATCAGCACACCGTCCAAGACGAAGACCACGCCGCAGATCGGCTGGGAGAGCGCCACCAGAAGCAGTGCGGCCACTGCCGCGTCCTTGACGAGGGCGTCACTGGTGAACAGCGAGAGGAAGAGCGGTCGGCTCAGGATCACCAGGAGCCCGAGGACGAATCCGACGGCTATCCCCCACTGCACCATGCGTCGGCAGGCCTCGCGAGCGCCCTGGGGATCGTCGGCGCCGAGATAGCGGCCGATGATGGCCTGTCCGGCGATGGCTATGGCGTCGAGGGCGAACGCGAGCAGGCTCCACAGGGACAGGATGATCTGGTGGGCGGCGATGTCCGCGTCACCGAGGCGGGCCGCGACGGCTGTGGCGATCATCAGGATCGCGCGCAGGGAGAGCGTACGGACGAGCAGCGGGGCACCGGCCTGTGCGGACGCCCTGATGCCGGCCCGATCGGGCCGCAGGGAGGCGTGGTGCCGACGGGCTCCACGGACGACCACACAGAGGTAGACCGCCGCCATGCCGCACTGGGCGATGACGGTGCCCCAGGCCGAGCCCGCGATGCCGAGTCCGGCGCCATAGACGAGCCCGACATTGAGGACGCCGTTGGCGACGAACCCGGCGACGGCCACATACAGCGGCGTCCGGGTGTCCTGGAGCCCACGAAGGACTCCGGTCGCGGCCAGCACGACGAGCATGGCCGGAATGCCGAGTGAGGAGATGCGCAGATAGGTCGTCGCATACGGTGCCGCCGTGGGCGAGGCGCCGAAGAGGTCCACCAGGGCGGGCGCGGTGGGCAGGACGACCGCGATGACGGCGGCCCCGAGCAGCAGTGCCAGCCAGATGCCGTCCATCCCCTGGCGGATGGCTGCCTGGATATCGCCCGCGCCGACACGGCGAGCGACGGCTGCCGTGGTGGCGTAGGCGAGGAAGACGAAGACGCTGACGGCGGTTGTCAGAAGGGCCGAGGCGATGCCGAGTCCGGCGAGTTGCGCCGTGCCGAGATGGCCGACGATCGCGCTGTCGGCCATCACGAAGAGCGGTTCGGCGACGAGTGCGCCGAAGGCCGGTACGGCCAGCGCGACGATCTCTCGGTCGTGCCGGCGCCGAGTGGCCGGACGGCGTGCGGGGGCCTGTGTCATGAGCACCAATGTAATCGTCCACAGGTAAGAGATGCAAAGCCATTGCACTCCTTACTTGAGGTTTGGTGGCGTTCGCTTGTGCGTACCGTTCGAGGCGATCTTGGTCTGACTGGGAAAGTTTTTCTTCTGCACAGCCAGTGGACGGGAAAACACCAGGTCAGGCGGGTCCTGTGGGTGGTGCCGAGGGCTTTTTCACAGGGCTGTCCACCGGCTCGTGCACAGGTTTCGCCGAGTTCTCCACAGCATCCGGGCGGTCGTCCACATGGCCTGTGGATAACCAGATTGGCTGACGCCGTCCTGGGCCCTACCGTGGTCCGGCGCCCGCTCCGTCCACCGGCTTCCAAAGCGTCACAAACCTGACGCGCCTGAAGCGGAGTTGGGCCTCTTATTTGTCAGTGCCGTCCCGTACAAAAGAGGGGCACGGCGAGGTCCGCTCGGCGGACGGGAGGAGGCTGCTCGGTGAGCATTTCCGAGCCCTTGGACGACCCGTGGGCCGACAGCGGTCCAGGTGATCGTCTGCCCGCCTCCCGCCGCCGCCCCGACGCGGAGCGCGGCCGGGACGAACAGCACGACCGCGGCCGGGAGAACGGCGCGTGGGACGACGGGGGCTCCGCCTTCGAACGCGTCCCCCCACAGGACCTCGACGCCGAACAGTCGGTCCTCGGCGGCATGCTCCTGTCCAAGGACGCCATCGCCGACGTGGTGGAGATCCTCAAGGGCCACGACTTCTACAAGCCGGCGCACGAGACGATCTACCAGGCGATCCTCGACGTCTATGCCAAGGGCGAGCCGGCCGACCCCATCACCATCGCCGCCGAGCTCACCAGACGCGGCGAGATCAACAAGGTCGGTGGTGCCTCGTATCTGCACTCGCTTGTACAGACCGTGCCGACGGCGGCGAATGCTGCGTACTACGCCGAGATCGTCCACGAACGTGCGATCCTGCGCCGCCTGGTCGAGGCGGGTACACGCATCACCCAGATGGGATACGCGGCCGACGACGACGTCGACGAGATCGTCAACCGCGCCCAGGCCGAGGTCTACGCGGTCACCGAGCAACGCACCAGCGAGGACTACCTGCCGCTGGGCGACATCATGGAGGGCGCGCTCGACGAGATCGAGGCGATCGGCTCGCGCAGCGGGGAGATGACCGGTGTGCCCACCGGGTTCACCGACTTCGACTCGCTGACGAACGGTCTGCACCCGGGCCAGATGATCGTCATCGCCGCGCGTCCCGCGATGGGCAAGTCCACGCTCGCACTGGACTTCGCGCGAGCGGCGTCGATCAAGCACAACCTGCCCAGCGTCATCTTCTCGCTGGAGATGGGGCGCAACGAGATCGCGATGCGTCTGCTGTCCGCCGAGGCCCGTGTCGCCCTGCACCACATGCGTTCGGGCACGATGACCGACGAGGACTGGACGCGGCTGGCCCGCCGGATGCCGGACGTCTCGGCCGCCCCGCTCTACATCGACGACTCCCCGAACCTGTCGATGATGGAGATCCGCGCCAAGTGCCGGCGTCTGAAGCAGCGCAACGACCTCAAGCTGGTCGTGATCGACTATCTCCAGCTGATGCAGTCCGGCGGTTCCAAGCGTGCCGAGAGCCGGCAGCAGGAGGTCTCGGACATGTCCCGCAACCTCAAGCTGCTGGCCAAGGAGCTGGAGATCCCGGTCATCGCGCTCTCCCAGCTCAACCGTGGCCCCGAGCAGCGCACGGACAAGAAGCCGATGGTCTCCGACCTGCGTGAGTCGGGATCCATCGAGCAGGACGCCGACATGGTCATCCTGCTGCACCGCGAGGACGCCTACGAGAAGGAGTCGCCGCGCGCCGGCGAGGCCGACCTCATCGTCGCCAAGCACCGCAACGGTCCGACCGCGACGATCACGGTCGCCTTCCAGGGCCACTACTCGCGGTTCGTGGACATGGCACAGACCTGATCCGGCGCCCGTGTAGGGTCTCAGATTTCGTGGCACAGTCTCAGCCGCGATGGCACAACCGTGGCACTTGTGCCGCTGTTGTGAGACTCCCTGGTCGGAGCTTTCATCCTTTCGGGTGTTGGAGATTCTGGTCCGGCCGTCGAGGGAACGAGGCGATGCGTGAGGAACTCTGGCAAGTCAGCATCACCAGCATCGACGGCTGGGGGCGCGACCTGAGCACGGTCCTGAACGCGGTGCACCTCGCGGCTCTTGCACCCAGCATGCGGCCCAATGAACAACTCTGGCATCGCACCCCCCACCGCCATGCCCCGTCGCACGGAGAAGACCAGCCGGGACATCGACCGAAGAGCCCGGAAGATCCCCAGCATTCTGGCCCGCCTGGACTACGCGGCTCACTCCGCCAGAAGGGGTCTATCCCCGCGCTATCGCCCCGGTCCTGGCCGCTTCCCTGCTGATCGTCGGTGGCAAAGCACGACTAGAGGACGTTGCCGGACGCCTCGGCTCGGCCACCAACGGGATCAACATCTCTCGCATTCTGCAGTGGCTTCAGGATCAGCCGCAGTGGACCGACACGGCTGTTGCCCTGGTCCGGCTCGCTGATCATCTCGATGCCACCGAGGTTCCTGTCGACTATCAGCGGCGACGCCGCCTGGACTACACCCGTCTGCTTCCCCACAGCCGCTGGTCACAGATCTGCCGCCACACCGGCACCCCGGTCGGCAGAGGACCCCGCGAACAGATCGTCCGAAGCCTGCTCTTCCAACGCATCAGCGGCCTCCCCGCCGAAGCCTTTCCCCGTTGCCAAAACCTCACCGAAGCAGAGTTCAGGCAACAGACCGCCTACTTCGCGGCCCTCCAAACCCCCGAACTCGCCGATGCGCTGGCTGAAGAAGCAAGGCACTTCCTTGCCGAGAACCGCATCCACTGTGCCGATCACCTGGCAGCCGCCCGCCATGCTGCTGAGCGGTCTCGACCTGCCCGGGTCCGACCCAGATCACATCGACGTCCCCCGCCTCCACCAACTCGTCCGCCAGCACAAGCATCCCGTCCAACATGCGGCCCGCGTGCTCGACACCAGCATCTCTGCCGTCCGCTATGTCCTGGACGAACACCCCGCCCCCGCAGCCGAGGTGACCGAACGCTCAGCGCGATCCACCGTCCAGATCCGCCAGCGGGCCCGCCGCGAAGTCCCGAAGGACGTCCTCGCACGCCTCTATCTCGAGAACGCCACTCACTCCAGGCGATCGCCGATATGACCGGCTTCTCCCGCGGATTGCTGACCGATCTTGCCCGCGAATACGACATCCCGATCGCTGGCTTCCAAGGCCGCCAGCCCCGCGTGACCATCGAACGGGCCTGGATCTTCGCCGGGACACGCCTCTGTTGAGTCAGACCGCGGACGGACACCGGACCGGCGACATAGCCCGGGAGAGCCAGCCCCGAAGAGCGGCAGACGGTTCACGAGCCACCCGGCCCGGCGTCCTACGGCACGCTACGAGCGGCCAACCCGACCGCGTCCCGCTACCCCCATACAAGTCGGCGGTTCAGGCTGAGGAAATGCCACGACGGTGAGAGGAAACACCCATCCAAGCCGTGAGACAGCGGGAAGCTGCTCAGCGCCTCGTCTCGTACCTGGTCAGGACCACGCCGCCGGGAACCGTCCGCGTCTCCACCAGGTTCAGGTTCACCCAGCTGTCCAGCGCGGTGAAAAACGGCGTGCCGCCGCCCACCAGGACCGGATGGGCGGCGATCACGTACTCGTCGATCAGCCCGGCGCGCATGGCCGCCCCGGCGAGCGTTGCGCCGCCGATGTTCATTGGGCCGCCGTCCTCGGCCTTGAGCCGGGTGATCTCGGCGATCGCGTCGCCGGTGACCAGGCGGGTGTTCCAGTCGACCTTGTCGATCGTCGAGGAGAACACCACCTTCGGCGTGTCCCGCCAGTTCCGCGCGAACTCGATCTCCGCCGGGGTGGCGTTGGGCTGCTGGTCGCCGGTCGGCCAGTAGGAGCTCATCGTCTCCCATAGCTTGCGCCCGTACAGCGACAGGCCACTCGCCTGCTCGTGGTCGAGCCACCACTGGAACAGCTCGTGGCTCGGCGGTCCGCTCCAGCCGATGTCGTCGCCGGCCGCGGCGATGTAGCCGTCCAGGGTCAGGTTCATGCCGTAGATCAGTTTCCGCATGGCCTTGCCTTCCGTCCGTGGGTGTCCGGCGTATAGACCAGCGCGGCGCGGGAAACTCATCGGTGCGCGATCTGGGCTCGCCGGTAGTCCTCGTGCTCGGGGCTCAGCGTGGTGTACTCGGCCGACACGGGCAAGCCGCCTGATCTCGACCTCGCCCTCGCGAGGAAATGCCACGGATTTGAGACTGATCATGGGTGACAAGGCCGTGAGACAGCCAAGAACGCCCAGGTCACGCAAGATCGACATGTCACGAGCGGCGAGACCCCACACGCCCGTGTAGGGTCTCAGATTTCGTGTCGGAATCTCACGGTCGATGTCGGATGGAAGTCGGCTCCGACATCTCGGTGAGACACCGCAGTTCAGCGGGTGCCCCGTCTTTGACGACCTGGCCTCAGTCTCAGACAATCTGGTCCGATTCGCCTGCGGCCTCGAGCGATCTGGCCGGGACGGAGGGGTGTTCGGGCGACCGTGCTCGGAACAATCCGCCGTCGTTTGGTCTCAGGGGGCCGCGCCTCTTTGGACTCACCCACCCGCGCTCGGGCCGTTCCCGGGGCCTTCTCTTGTTCTGCGGCAGCGAGTCCCGACGGTTCATGTCCCCGCTGCGCGCACTGAGCCCCGCGCTTCACTTTCCGGAGATCTTTGCGCGGGCATCGGACAGCAGTTGGAAGGCGTGCTTGCGGTCCTGCTTCAGCGTGCCGTCGACTCCGTCGACAGTGACTGTGATCAGCTTCCTGCCTTCGCCCGCGTAGGCGTTCACCCTGCCGCCCACCAGGAACTCCTCGGGAGGGTCGGCCCGGTAGGTGCCGCACGCCCCCTTGGTCCCCTTGAAGGTCTTGGTGACTTTGTCGGCCGACGTGGCGTGACACTTCCCGCCGACGTACTGGGCCACCTGGGCGGGATCCTTCCAGTCGAGGATCTCCAGCGAGACCTTCGCGACGGTGTGGAGCGGCCCGCTCGTACCGCGGCCCGCCTCCCTGACCGAGATATTGATCAGGCACGACCCCTTGCCGTCCTGGAAATGCCCGTTGACGTCGGCGAACTTGTTGTCGCCGAGCGCTGCGGCGACCGTTTCCGGCTTCAGGTAGTGGCCGCAGCCTGTGTTCACCCCCTCGGTCAGCGCTGGGGTCACCGAGGGGCCGGTCTCGCTCCTGCCGCCTCCTCCTCCACACCCGGTCATGAGCAGCAACACCACAACCAACCCGGCCCCAGCAGACCCGCTGCGACGCATCGCCGCCCCCATCACCCTGGCGCATCACCGCTACCCGTTCATGGCGGCAAGACCTTAACAGGCATACCGGAGGCCGTGGTTGAGCCCGCAACTCAGTGGAGGCACAGAGCGGGGTGACCGCCTCGACGGAGCTGGAACCACGTCGAGGCAGCCGAGCGGGACCAGATCCTTTGAGACGGGACAGCGGGCCGCGTCACATCCGTCGGCCGGTGGCGCCCGCGGCTTACCGACAGGGAACCAAGACACCGAGTGCCCGACACGACGTGAGACGGCGGACGAACTTGCAGGTCACGGGACCGACGTCCGACACGAGCCGCGAGACCCCACAGCCCGCGTCCCCCCGAGCGCGGTTCTCCCCCCCCGTCCGGAGAAATGTGCTCGACGTGTGCCGGACGCTCCGGGTGGACTGGGGGCATGACGACATCTCAGGATGACCTGCTGCCCGGTACCCGCCGGGCGCTGCTGCACCGGATCGCCGTGGCCCAGACCGAGGGACGGGTGCCGTCGCTTGTCGCCGCGGTCGTGCGGGAGGGGCGGACGGTCTGGCACGGTGCGCGGACGTCGGTGGACGGGCACGCACCGGACCAGAACACGCAGTACCGCATCGGCTCGATCACCAAGACCTTCACCGCCGTGCTCGTTCTGCGGCTGCGCGACGAGGGCGTACTCGATCTCGGGGATCCGCTGGAGAAGCATCTGCCGGGCACCGGCGTGGGGGAGGCGACCGTAGCCGGTCTGCTGGCGCACACGGGTGGACTGGCCGCCGAGTCGCCCGCGCCCTGGTGGGAGAGATCGCCGGGAGCCCTGCGTCCCGAACTGGCCGATGTGCTGGGCGAGGAGCCGCTGCGGCATCCGGTCGGCCGGCGGTTCCACTACTCGAATCCCGGCTACACCCTGCTGGGTGCGCTCGTCGAGGAGTTGCGGGGCGCTCCCTGGGAGGAGGTTCTGCGGCGGGAAGTGCTCGAGCCCCTGGCTCTGCACCGCACGGGTGCCCGCCCCGAAGCGCCGCACGCGGGGGGCTGGGCGGTGCATCCCTGGGCCGATGTGCTGCTGTCCGAGCCCGCCGAGGACCTCGGGCGGATGGCTCCGGCCGGTCAACTGTGGTCCACGACAGGGGATCTGGCCCGCTTCGCCGCATTCCTGGTCCAGGGGGACGACCAGGTGCTGAGCGCTGAGTCGCTTCGGGAGATGAGGACTCCGGCGGCCCCGCCCGAAGCGGCGGATGTGGCGTCCGGGTACGCGTACGGCCTGGGGCTCGAGGTGCGGCGGTGGGGCGAGCGGCTCCTTGTCGGGCACGGCGGGTCGCTCCCGGGCTTTCTGGCCTCGCTCACCATCGGTGTGGAGGATGACGTGGCCGCGGTGGTACTGGCGAACTGCACGTCCGGGCCGGCCCTCGCCACGGTGGGGGCCGACCTCGTGCGGATCGTCGCCGACGCCGAGCCGCGGATCCCGGAGCCCTGGCGGCCGCTGCGGAAGGTCGAGCCGTCGGTGCTGGAGCTGGCAGGGCAGTGGTACTGGGGGACGTACGGGTTCGGCCTGCGGCTGACGGCCGACGGGCTCGCCTCACTGGAGCCGCTGTCCGGCAATGGCCGGCGTTCGCGGTTCCGGGCGAACGGTGACGGGACCTGGACGGGGCTGGAGGGCTACTACGCCGGAGAGGTGCTGCGGGTGGTGCGACGGCCGGACGGGTCCGTGGACCATCTGGACCTCGGGTCGTTCGTGTTCACGCGTCAGCCGTACGACGTAGAGGCTTCCGTGCCCGGCGGCGTGGACCCGGAAGGATGGCGAGGTATCGGATAGGGCTCGGAGGCCTCCACGACCCGAGGGGCGGGCGTTTCACGTGAAACGCCCGCCCCTCGGGTGCTCGTGTTCGAGGTGCTCACAGTTGGAGCTTGAAGCCCAGGTGCGAGGCTTCGAAGCCCAGCCGCTCGTAGAAGCGGTGGGCGTCGGAGCGTGTCCTGTCCGATGTCAGCTGGACCAACTGGCAGCCCTCACGCCGTGACGTGTCGACGGCCCACTCGATGAGCCGCGTGCCCAGTCCGCTGCCGCGCTCGTCCGCGTGGATGCGGACGCCTTCGATGATCGACCGGGTGGAGCCGCGCCGGGACAGGCCCGGAATGATCGTGAGCTGGAGCGTGCCGACGACGCGACTCTCACGGACGGCGACCACCAGGTGCTGGTGGGGATCGGCGCAGAGCCGCTCCAGCGCCGCCAGGTAGGGCGCGAGGTCGTCCGGGGACTCGCGCCGCGCCCCCAGCGGGTCGTCCGCGAGCATGGCCACGATGGCGGGGACGTCGGCGGCGACAGCGGCTCGTATGGCGAGATCTTCCATGTCCCGCACCCTATGCGGTGATCCGGCTCGCGCCGGGACTATGCCGGGGCGGTCGCGTGCAAGGACTCGACGACCCGGACCAGCGGTGCCAGATCCGGGTTCTTAGCGGCCTCGTCGAGTGCCTCGCGGAGGGCGCCGTCGTTGGTCGGCCGGGCCTGGGCCAGGAGCTTGAGGCCGGCTTCGGTGACGTTGGTGTAGATGCCGCGGCGGTCGGTGGGGCACAGATAGCGCTCGAGCAGACCGCGGTCCTCGAGCCGGGTCACCAGTCGGGTGGTGGCGCTCTGGCTGAGGACGACCGCGTCCGCGACCTGCTTCATCTGCAGATGGCCGCCCTCGCCGTCGTGCTGCCGGCTGAGCACGTCGAGAAGCGAGTATTCGCGCACGCTCAGATCGTGCCCGGCCTGCAGGGCGCGCTCGACGTGCGCCTCGATCCTGCCGTGCAGTAGGGCGAGCGTGGACCAGCCCTGGGCTAGGGCGGTGAGCGCGGGGTCCGTCGCTGTCATGGGCGTTTCCTCCGTCCCGGAGCGGCTGAGTCCAGGATAGGGCAGCGCAACAATAGACAGCCTTTAAATATAGAGCGCGTGTGCAAGTGTTTTTCGGCTTGGCGAAAGCCGGGAGCCGCGTGGAGGCACGAGCCCGGGGCGGTCTCCTCAGCCCGCCGCCACGGTGAGCGGTGCGAACCGGCGGGTCCAGTCCCCGGGCGGCTCCGCGATGCCGTACATCATGACGTCGTTGCGGAATACCGGCGCCAGCCCGCGTTCCGTCACCCAGGCCAGCAGCTCCTCGTGGCGTACGTCGATGTCGGTGCGCAGTGGGCGGTCGGTTCCGGCGGCGAGGGAGGTGATCAGGGCCTTGGCCGTCTCCGTGTCCCGGGAGATCAGGGGACCCACGACTTGGGTGTCCATGTTGGGCCAGGCCACCGCGTACCCGATGATCCGGCCGTGGTCCTCGGCGACGCACAACTGGTCGGCGAAAGCGGGCAGTCGTGTGATGACCGGGGTTCGATCGACGCCGAACACCGCCTCGTCGAGCCTGAGGATGTCCGCAAGGTCCGCCGCGGTGGCCGCGCGCGTGGCGATGCGAGGTCTGGTCTCATCCGGCGTGAAGTGCCCGACCACCATCTCCGCCCTGCCGGTGACCTTGAAGCCCAGCTCCTCGTAGAGCGGGCGGCCGAACGGTGTCGCATGGAGGGTCAGGGGTGTGCTGCCCATCGTCGAAACGACGTGGCGCATCAGCCGCCGTCCGATGCCCTGGCGGGCATGTCGTTCGGCGACGAGGACCATGCCGATGGCGCCGAGATGCGGGCGGCCCTGCGGTCCGTACTCGCTCACGACACACGCGGCGACGAGCCCTCCGTCCGGGTCGTCGATGCCGTAGCCCGTCCCGGCCGTCAGGAGGAAGCCCCACTTGTGCTCCTCCCGCGGCCATCCCCGGTTCTCGGACAAGTCGGCGCAGGCGGTGAGATCGCGAAGCGTCAGGCGGCGGATGGGGGAATGAGTGGGAGAAGGAGTCGACACGCAGGTCAGGCTGTCCGAAGGACCCCCTCGGCGTCCACCCGTTTCGGACCGGACGTACATGCTTTTGGCCACGCCGTGCTGACCGGTTCCTCAGCCCAGGTCGGGAGCGTGCATGGCCCGCACGCCCTCGATGTTTCCGTCCAGGTAGTGGCGCAGGGACAGCGGGACCAGGTGGACGGAGGCGATGCCGACGCGTGTGAACGGCACGCGTACGATCTCGTACTCGCCGGCGGGCTGGTCAACTTCGGGGCCATGCCGCTGGGAGGGGTTCATGGACTCCAGCCGGCAGACGAAGAAGTGCTGCACCTTCACACCGGTCGCGCCGCCGTCCTCGCCGATGTGCTCCACGGTGTCCACGAAGCAGGGCACCACGTCGATGATCTTGGCGCCGAGTTCCTCGTGCACCTCGCGATGCAGAGCGTCGACGACGGTCGCGTCCCCGGGCTCGACCCCGCCACCGGGAGTGACCCAGTAGGGATCGACACCGGGCTTGGTGCGCTTGATCAGGATCAGGTCGTCACCATCGAGGAGAACGGCGCGGGCGGTGCGCTTGACCACGGGTCGGACGGTCATGGGGGAAATGTGGCCCGGCTGGTTCCACGTGAAACATCGCATGCCGCCCCGGTCTCACGCCGCACCCTTCTCCTCCGCTCAGCACCAGGCGGCGGCCGCCCGCAGCAGCCACTCATGGGCCCGCGCGATGTGCGGCACCGCCAGCGTTCCGGTGCGGACGGCGAGGAAGTAGGTGCGCAGCGGTGGCACCGCCGGCTCGTGCAGGGGCACGACCTCCCCGCGCCCCAGGGCGGCCGCGCACAGATACCGGGGAAGCACCGCGAGCCCCGCGCCCGCCACCACGCAGGCGAGGACCGCGCGCAGATCGGGGACGATCACCGTGCCGGATGCCGCGGGCCGGGCGTCGAAGACCGAGCCCCAGTAGCGGGAGGCGAAGGGAAGCGACTCGTGGACCTCGATCACGGGAACGGTCTCCAGGGCGGGCACGACCGTGCGGTGTGGTGTCGCCGGGTCGATCCGCTCGGCCCAGCGTGGAGCGGCGACCAGAACGTGCTCCTCGTCGCACAGTGGAGCCGCCGTGAGCAGTCGGCCACGGGGCCTGGCCGTGCTGATGGCCAGATCGTGATGCCCGGCGGACAGGCCGTCCAGAGTCTCCTCGGCGGTCCCGAAGGAGGTGCGCAGCGCGAAGCCCTGTCCGTCGTCGCCGGTCAGCCCGGTCAGCGCGGGAAGCGCCCGTTCCGCGATGAACTCCGGCGGCCCGGCCAGATGCAGCGTGCGCAGGGAGAACTCGTCGTCGAGGCCGGACTCGGTGATCTCCACGAGCGCGTCCAGGTGCGGCGCGGCCTTGTGCGCGAGTTCGTCGCCGATCGTCGTGGGCGTGACACCACGGGCCTGGCGCAGGAACAGGGGACGGCCCAGCTGCCGCTCCAGCGTGCGGATCTGGGAGGTGACGGCCGGCTGGGAGAGACCGAGGAGCGCCGCGGCGCGGGTGAAGGAGCCCGCGCGGTGCACGGTCACGAACGTGCGCAGCAACGCCAGATCCATGGCACGCCCACCCCTCTTGGTGCCCTTTCGCACGACCCCCGACCCCGCCCAACTATAAATATGTCGATAGGTCTCTGTCGCTACCGTGATTGGACTCTGACAGAGAGTCAACTAGCCTTGTTCGCGCGGTTCTTCGCGCGCGGAACCGAGGGCGGTCCGAGCCACGAGGGGGGAGGCTCGGACCGCCCGCTGTGCACGGACGGAAACGAACGGAAACCGCCGGAGACCCGCAAGGGATCCGCCGAGGACCGGTCGGCGTCCGGGAAGCGGTCAACGGGCCGGCTCGGCCGACTCGTCCAGCGCCCGCAGTACGTCCGTCACCAGGTCCTCCGGGTCCTCCGCACCGACGGACATCCGGATGAAGCCCTCCGGCACCGCGTCGCCGCCCCAGCGTCCGCGCCGCTCGGCCGTGGAGCGCACTCCGCCGAAGCTCGTCGCGGGGTCCACGAGCCGCAGCGCGTCGAGGAAACGCTCGGCACGCGCACGCATGGGCAGAGTGAAGGACACCACGCACCCAAAGCGCCGCATCTGCCGTGAGGCGATCTTGTGCGAGGGGTCGTCGGTCAGCCCGGGATAGCGCAGCCCGGTCACCTCGGGGCGCCCGCGCAGCGCCTCGGCGAGAGCGAGGGCGGAGGCGTTCTGCCGGTCGACGCGCAGTTGCAGGGTGGCGATCGAACGGTGGGCGAGCCAGGCCTCCATCGGCCCCGGGATCGCACCGACGATCTTGCGCCAGCGGCGTACGGCCGCCATGGCCTCGCCGCCGCGGCCGACGACGTATCCCAGCAGGATGTCGCCGTGTCCGGTGAGCTGCTTGGTGCCGCTGGCCACGGAAAGGTCCGCGCCGAGTGCCAACGGCCGCTGTCCGAGCGGGGTCGCCAGGGTGTTGTCGACGGCGACGAGGGCGCCACGCGCGTGTGCTGCCTCGACCAGCCGCCGGATGTCGCACACGTCCAGCCCCGGGTTCGACGGGGACTCGATCCACAGCAGCCGTGCCCCGTCCAGCGCGTCGAGCTGGGCGTCACCGCCGGTCGGCGCGGTGCGTACCTCGATCCCGTACTCCTGAAGCTGCTCGCGCACCAGGGGCAGTGCCTGGTAGCCGTCGCTGGGCAGCACCACCGCGTCGCCGGCACGCAGCTGGGAAAAGAGCACCGACGAGATGGCGGCCATGCCGGAGGCGAACACCAGCGTCTCGACGTCGCCCTGCCCGGGAGCCTCGAGCTCGCCGATGGCGCGCTCCAGCAGTGTCCAGGTCGGGTTCTCGTCGCGGCCGTAGGTGTATGGGCCCGTCGGATCGCCCGGCAGATGGAAGTGGGCGGCGAACACCGGCCCCGGAAGTGTCGGTTCGTGCTTGACCGGCTCGGGCAGCCCGGCCCGCACCGCACGCGTGCCGTCACCGGCGCCGGTGGGGAAGCGGGGCCGCTCCCGCCTGCCCTGCGGGTCGTCCGCAGCGGAGTTGTTCATGGGTTCAGTCCTCTTCCGGCAGGACCAGGTTCAGCGCCCAGGAGACGACCGAGACGATCAGGCCGCCCAGGACGGCCGTCCAGAAGCCCTCGACGTGGAAGCTCAGGTGGAGCTTGCCGCACGCCCACGACGTCAGCAGCAGCATCAGAGCGTTGACCACCAGGGTGATCAGGCCCAGCGTCAGTATGAACAACGGGAAGGTCAGAACCTTCACGATCGGCTTGACCAGGAAGTTCACCAGCCCGAAGATCAGAGCGACGACGATCAGCGTGCCGGCCTTCTTGGCGGTGCTGTCGCCGGTCAGGGTGATCTTGTCGAGCAGCCACACGGCGACCGCCAGGGCGCCCGCGTTGGCGATCGTCTTGACTACGAAATTCTTCATGTGTCTGATCGTGGCAGACCAGATCGACTACGAGTACGGGCGAGGGCGATGAAGGCATTCCGGCTGGACGAACTGGAGGCGGAACGAGCCGCCAACGAGGGTGCCTACCTTCAGTTCCTGCGTGAGCGGAACATGTCGGTCGGTCTGTACGCGCTCAACGCGGGCGAGCACGACCCGCAGAAGCCGCACAACCAGGACGAGGTGTACTTCGTCGTGAGCGGCCGCGCCTCGATCACGGTCGGCCTGGAGACGACCGAGGTGGCCCGCGGCAGCGTGGTGTACGTACCGGCCGGAGTCGCCCACAAGTTCCACCACATCAGCGAGGATCTGCGGGTCCTGGTGGTGTTCTCTCCCCCGGAGGCCTGAGGCGGCGTCTCGGGGTTCCCTAGGGGACCGGTCAGGGCAGGACAAGGGGTGCGAGGGCTCCGCGGGGCGCCCTCCCGGCTCTAGCATCGAGTGCAGAACATCGACAGGGCCCGCACCGGGGAGTGCGGGACGCCGACAGGGCCCGGCACTGCGCCGGCGACGAGATGAGGACGAGGGCAATGCGAGAGATCTTCGCGAGTCTGCCGTGGTGGGTGAAGTGGATCGCGGTGCCCGTCATCGCTCTGGTCGTCTTCGGCAGCGTGATAGCGAGCGTGATCGGCTTCGTGGTCTGGCTGCTGTTCAAGGTGCTGATCTTCGTCGCCCTGGTCGGCGGGCTGATCTACATCGTGCGGAAGTTCATGGCGGGCTCGTCCTCGCGTGGCGACTGGTGAGTGCCACGGGGCACCGGTGACCGGTAACGGGAATCGCCGGTTCCCTCGCGGGAGGGAAGTTTCCCGGACAAGCCGTCCGTGTGCGGTGACAGGCGGATAAGGTCCGGAGATCGACGCGGGGGTCGGCCCCCGCGGGCGGCGTACACCCCCCTTCGTGTTCCCCGCACGGCTGCCCCCTCGCGCTACGGGAGTGACCCTTTGGCCACGGTTGACACCGCACCCGCAGAACGGCACGCGCCGCCCGTACCCCGGGGGCCGTCCCGCTCGACGGCTCTCCCGGCGCAGCCACGTTCGTCGCCCCCCGTGGAACGGCCGAGGGCCACGGTCCCGGAGCAGCCGCAACCCCAGCAGCCCCCGACCCTCATCGGGTCCGTGCAGCGCGCGATGCGCCTGCTGGAGACCGTCGCGCGGCACGAGCACGGAGCGCCCGCCAAGCAGCTCGCCCGTGAGACGGGCCTGGCCCTGCCCACCGCCTACCACCTGCTGCGCACCCTCGTCCACGAGGGCTATCTGTGCCGCGACCGGGGCCTGTTCTTCCTGGGCGAGGCCGCCGAGCGGCTGAGCAGCAGCGGAGCGGCGCAGAAACGTCGCACCACGATCGTCGAGGCGCTCGCCCAGTGGCGGGATTCCATCGGTGCCCCGCTGTACTACGCGATGTACCGCGAGGGCGAGATCGAGCTCATGTGCGTCTCCGCCACCGCGGCCACCCCGGCGGTCGAGGAATGGGCCGGCTTCCGCGAGACCGGGCACGCGCACGCGATCGGCCAGTGCCTGCTGTCCCAGCTGGACGACAGGGCCCGCCGCGACCATCTCGACCGATACCCCGTGCGATCCCTCACCCCGTACACGGTCCGTGACGACCGCACGCTGCTGCGGCGTCTGGAACGGACCCGGCCGATGGAGCCGGTGACCGAGCGGCAGGAGTACGCGCTGGGGGCGGTCTGCGCGGCGATCCCCATCACGGTGGGCACCACGGCGGCCGCGATGGCCCTCTCCCTGCCGGCCCACCAGGCGGACCGGCTGCTGCCCGCCGCGCGCCAGCTGCAACGCGAGGTGGGACGGCGTCTGGGCTCCCTGGCGCTCTCTATCAGTATCTGAAAACTCACTCCTTGTGATCTGTTGTGCACGTTCAGCAAGATGCACCATTGTCACGGGATGGATTCCCGGCCAGTCGACGGCAAACACCGGGGTAGCGATGCGCGAGTCCGTACAGGCAGAGGTCATGATGAGCTTTCTCGTGTCCGAGGAACTCTCCTTCCGCATCCCGGTGGAGCTGCGGTACGAGACCTGTGATCCCTATGCCGTGCGGCTGACCTTCCATCTCCCCGGAGACGCCCCGGTGACCTGGGCGTTCGGGCGGGAGCTGCTGATCGACGGGGTGGGGACTCCGTGCGGGGACGGTGACGTGCGCATCTCACCGGCCGGCCGCGATGCGCTGAGCGAGGTCCTGATCCGGCTTCAGGTCGGCGGCGACCGGGCGCTGTTCCGCTCCTCGACGGCGCCGCTGGTGGCGTTCCTGGACCGTACGGACAAGCTGGTGCCACTGGGCCAGGAGGGTGCGCTGGCCGACTTCGACGCCCACCTCGGCGAAGCCCTGGACCGCATCCTGGCGGAGGAACAGAACGCGGGCTGAGGCCTCGCGGCCTGGGGGGGGGCGGTGATGTAACGCTTCGCCATGGCCTCGGAGGGATGCAGGAAAGCTTCGCCGGCCGTCCGGGGCTCCCGGGCCCGGCGTCAGCGCCTGCGGCGCCTGCCCCTTCCGCCGCGCGCCGGAGCGGGCAGGGTGGCCGGTGCCGCGGCCTGGGCCCGCCCCGGGCGGTCGGCCGAGACCACGAGTGCCGCCAGCGCCGTGGTGACCGGCACCGAGGCGACCAGGCCGATCGAGCCCACCAGCGTGCGCACGATCTCCTCCGCGACGAGCTCACTGGTGGCGACGGTCGCCACGCTGCTCTGCGCGATGGAGAACAGCAGCAGCAGCGGGAGGGCGGCACCCGCGTACGCGAGGACCAGGGTGTTGACGACGGAGGCGATGTGGTCGCGTCCGATGCGGATGCCCGCGCGGTACAGCCCGCGCCAGCCCATCGCAGGGTTGGCCTCGTGAAGCTCCCAGACCGCCGAGGTCTGTGTCACCGTCACGTCGTCCAGGACGCCGAGCGAGCCGATGATGACACCGGCGAGCAGCAGGCCGCTCATGTCTATCGACGGATACAGGCCGTGGATCAGACCGGTGCTGTCGTCGGTGTTGCCGGTCAGCGCGGCCCAACCGATGAACAGCGAGCCCAGGAAGCCGATCAGCATCAGCGAGATCAGCGTGCCGAGCACCGCGACCGAGGTACGGGCGGACAGGCCGTGACACATGTACAGCGCGATCAGCATGATGGCGCTGGCCCCCACCACCGCCACCACCAGTGGGTTCGAGCCCTGCAGGATCGCGGGCAGAACGAAGAGGTTCAGCACCAGGAAGCTGATGGCCAGCGCGACCAGCGCCATGACGCCCCGCATCCGCCCGACGACCACGACGGCGAGTGCGAAGACACCGGCCAGCAGCGCCATCGGGAAGCGCCGGTCGACGTCGGTGACCGAATACTGCAAGTCCTTTGGTGCCGAAGGCTCGTAGGCGACCACGACCTTCTCGCCCTGGTGCAGCTGCCGGGACTGGTCGGGCTGCACGACCTCGGTGAAGGTACGGCCCCTGTCCTGGCCGGTGTCCACCCGGATCGTGGCCTTCTTGCAGGTCCCGGACTGCCGCTGCTGTGCGGAGGAACCCTTGGCGGTGGAGGTGTCGCCGGTCGGTGTGGCCCCCGAGGCGTTCATCGACCCGCAGCCGGCCTCGAGCACCTTGACGACGGTGGCCTGCTGCATCTGCCGGTCGAAGCCCACGCCGGTGCGCTCGTGCGACGGGGCGCCGCCCGGCCACAGCACGGCGAGTCCGGTCGCCACCACGGCGGCGAACGGGATCAGGATCGCGGCGATCACCTTACGGAGGTGCTTCGACACCGGTGCGGCCGGCCCGTGGCTGTGACTGTGCCCGTGTCCGCCACCGCTCCCCGGGCCGTGTCCGCCACCGCTCCCCGGGCCGTGTCCGCCACCGCTCCCCGGGCCGTGTCCGCCACCGCTCCCCGGGCCGTGTCCGTGGCCGGTGCCGGTGGCTTCCCGGCCGTGCCGGAAGTCCCGTCCGTGTCGTGGCTCGGGCGGCGGATGGGGGAGCTGCTCTGTCGTGGTCACCGCCCGATCATCGCAAGAACGGCACAGGCCCACTGTTCACCGCACCACAAATGACGCTAGCGTGGAGGCACCTTTGCACACGCGGGAGCTCGGAGCACCGGGCTGAGAGGGCGCTGACCTCCGTCTTCGCGATGTTTCACGTGGAACGTGCGATGTTTCACAGGAAACGTCGGCAGACGGACACCGCTGCGTCGACCGCCGAACCTGTTACCGGGTAATGCCGGCGTAGGGAGTAGGTCTCATGACCAACAAGGACGTACGCACGCCTGCCTCCAAGCAGATCTCCAGCGGCGGGGAGCGGACCGCTTCCGACGCTTCCGACGGGGAGGCCGGGAAGTCCATCGGCTGGCACAAGGGCTACGTGGAGGGCTCACGTCCCGATCTGCGGGTGCCGGTCCGTCAGGTGCACCTCACCAACGGGCAGTCCGTCACGCTGTACGACACCTCCGGCCCGTACACCGATCCACTCGTCGGCACCGACGTCCGCAGGGGCCTGCCGCCGTTGCGGGAGAACTGGATCGTGGCCCGCGGCGACACCGAGGAGTACGCGGGCCGTCCCGTCCGCCCCGAGGACGACGGGATCAAGCACACCTCGCCACGCGGCGGTCTGCGCAACCTCGACGCGGTGTTCCCGGGGCGGCCGCGCCAGCCGCGCCGCGGCCGCGACGGCCGAGCGGTGACCCAACTCGCCTACGCGCGCCGCGGGGAGATCACCCCGGAGATGGAGTTCGTGGCCATCCGGGAGAACGTCGCTCCCGAGACCGTCCGCGAGGAGATCGCGGCAGGCCGCGCGGTGCTGCCGGCCAACGTCAACCACCCGGAGATCGAGCCGATGATCATCGGCAAGCGGTTCCTGGTGAAGGTCAACGCCAACATCGGCAACTCCGCGGTGACCTCCTCCATCGAGGAGGAGGTGGAGAAGATGACCTGGGCGACCCACTGGGGCGCCGACACCGTCATGGACCTTTCCACCGGCCGCAACATCCACACCACCCGGGAGTGGGTGCTGCGCAACTCCCCCGTTCCCATCGGCACGGTCCCGCTCTACCAGGCGCTGGAGAAGGTGGACGGCAAGGCCGAGGAACTGACCTGGGAGATCTACAAGGACACCGTCATAGAGCAGGCCGAACAGGGCGTGGACTACATGACCGTCCACGCCGGTGTACGCCTCGCTCACGTGCCGCTGACCGCGAACCGCAAGACCGGTATCGTCTCGCGCGGCGGCTCGATCATGGCCGCCTGGTGCCTGGCACACCACAAGGAGTCGTTCCTCTACGAGAACTTCGAGGAGCTCTGCGAGATCCTCGCCGCCTACGACGTCACGTACTCGCTGGGCGACGGGCTCCGGCCCGGCTCGATCGCGGATGCCAACGACGAGGCCCAGTTCGCGGAACTGCGCACGCTCGGGGAACTCGGCCGGACCGCCAGGCGTTTGGACGTACAGACCATGATCGAGGGCCCGGGCCATGTCCCGATGCACAAGATCAAGGAGAACATCGACCTTCAGCAGGAGATCTGCGACGAGGCTCCGTTCTATACGCTCGGCCCGCTGACGACGGACGTCGCCCCGGCGTACGACCACATCACCTCCGGCATCGGCGCCGCGATGATCGCCTGGTGGGGCACGGCCATGCTCTGCTACGTCACGCCCAAGGAACACCTGGGGCTGCCCAACCGCGACGACGTCAAGACCGGCGTCATCACCTACAAGATCGCCGCCCATGCGGCCGACCTCGCCAAGGGGCACCCGGGCGCGCAGGAGTGGGACGACGCCCTGTCCGACGCCCGCTTCGAGTTCCGGTGGGAGGACCAGTTCAACCTCTCCCTCGACCCGGACACGGCACGGGAGTTCCACGACGAGACCCTCCCGGCGGAACCCGCCAAGACGGCCCACTTCTGCTCGATGTGCGGTCCGAAGTTCTGCTCGATGAAGATCTCGCAGGACATCCGTCGTGAACACGGTGTCAGCCGGGCCGAGATCGCGGAGGGGATGGCGCAGAAGTCGAAGGAGTTCGCGGAGGCGGGCAACCGGGTGTACCTGCCGATCGCGGACTGAGGCTCGCCGGTTGCGGAAGGGACGCTCGCGGTTCGGGCGTCCCTGACGCCCCGGCCCGGCAGGTGCGGGACGGGGTGGTGGGGCGTGTGCCGGGCCCTGGGAGGTAAGGGCGCGGCCCTCGGCGAGGCGCGGCCTCGGGGCGAGGCTCGGCCTCCGGGTCGAGGGCGTGATGCGCTCGTTACTCCGGTCGGTGTTCCGGGCCTCCGAAGTCCGGGCTGGTGAAGTCGGGGCTGGAGAAGCGTGGGCGGCGGCTCGGGGCTCCGTCGTCCGGGCTGCTGAAACCTGGCCGGTCGTAGCCGAGTTGCGGCATGCGGCCGGTCGGTGCCGCCGGGCCCGTATGCCCCGGTGCGGGGGAGCGGGGGTCGGCGAGCGCATCGCGCAGGAACGGCAGGATGCCTCGTTCGAGCAGGGCCTCCTGCCAGGCTTCCCTCGCCTGGGCGACCTCTTCGCCCAGTTCGGCGTAGGCGCCGCTGTCGAGCGAGGGACGGTTGCGCAGCGCGGTGAGCAGCAGCCCGGCGGCGGCGGCGAGGATCGCGGCCGCGGTCAGGGCGCCGAACACCCAGCCCGCGGTGATCATGGACTGGGCGAACGCCTGGGTCGGGTCCAGCATCCTCAGGATGTAGCCGACGAGCAGGAAGAGGGCCGCGGCGGTTCCGGCGAGGACGGGGGCGAGCACCGCGACGACGGCACCCGCGCCCGCGCCGCTGGTCTCGGTGACCTCGCCCATGGTGGCGGCGAGCCGGGTGGGCGCGGCCCGCTCGGCGGGGTCGGCTTCGGCGAGGGAGGACGGGACGGCCGGCGCCGGCCTGCGCAGTTCCTCGCGGACCTTGACGTAGTGGTGGTACTCGGTCGCCGCGGCCGCCGTTATGACAGCGGTGGCGCTCAGCGCCATGGTGCGCAGCTGTTCCGGGTTGAGCCGTTGTCCGGCAGTGGTCAGTTCCGGGTGGTGTGGGGCGGAGCGCAGCGCCTCATCGAGGATCCGCTCGTATTCCTGGCGGTCCTCGCTCAGCAGGTGCTGCGGAACGCTGTTCATGTGCATCCCCCGATGCTCCGTAGGGCTTGGGGCTCGCATGGCGGCGAGCCGTCGGGCAGAAACGGAGGGGAGCCTGCTACGGATAAACCGATGGTAGAGCCGTGACGGCGCGCGGTGACAGGGGGTTTCCACAAATTGGGTGCCGACCTGGGCGGTCGTCTCCGCAGGCGGGCTGCCCCGGTGAACGGTCAGATGTCGAGGGGCAGTTGCTGGACCAGCAGTTTTCCGGCCATGGTCACGCCGCCGTCCATCGCGATGGCGAGTCCGTCGGCGTAGACGTGCGGTCCCTCCACGACCGGCCCCGCGGACTCCTCGCCGTCCTCGGAGCCGACTTCGCCCAGCAGATAGGGAATGGGGCTGTGGCCGTGAACGATGCGGGTGCCGCCGTACGTATCGAGCAGGGAGCGTACGGCGTCGGCACCGCCCTCGTCGCGGAAGGAGAAGCGCTTGGTGAACTTGCGGAACAGTTCCCAGACTTCGTTCACGTCGTTGCGGGTGAGCGTCTCGCGGACGGTGTCGTTGACCTCTTCGATCGAGGCACCGTAGTCGAGATAGGCGGTGGTGTCGGAGTGCACGAGCAGATAGCCGTCGACCGCCTCAACGGCGTCGAGACGGGCCATCCACTGCAGGTGGTGGTCCTGGAGGCGGTCCATGTCGGACTTCTGGCCGCCGTTGAGCAGCCAGGCCGCCTGGAAGGTCGCGGTGCCCGCGCCGGAGTTGACGGGCGTGTCACCGAACCGCTTGGCGCCGAGTAGCAGCAGCTCGTGGTTGCCCATGAGGGCCTTGCAGTAGCCGCCGGCCGCGGCCGCCTCCGCGGACAGCCGCATCACGAGGTCGATGACGCCGATGCCGTCCGGGCCGCGGTCGGTGAAGTCGCCGAGGAACCACAGCCGCGAGGTGCCCGCGCACCACTGGCCGGCGGAGTCGATGAGCCCCTTTTCCTGGAGGGCGGCGACCAGCTGATCGAGGTAGCCGTGCACGTCACCGACGACGTAGAGGGGGCCCGGGCCGGTGGCGGACTGCCGGGTCGGCGCGGAAACCGGGTCGACCGCCACTTGAAGCGTGTCACCGCGCTTGATGACCGGCAGGTCGCGCTCGGTGGGCGTGTACGCGGCCGGGTAGCCCTCCTCGGGTGCCGCGGGGGCCTCCTCGGCCGGCCGGACCGTCTCGGCGGGGTGCGTGCCGTGGGCGTACGGACCGGTCTCGTTCACGTACGCGGGAACCCGGAAGTCGCGCAACGTAGCCGTCCGCTCCGTCTCGGGTCCCTGACCGGCCCCCTGAGTCATCGACCCCTCCACCATCGCGCCGCCTGTGCACCGCTTCGGACTGCCTGGTCGCAGCGGCCCGCGGTGTCGTGGGCCCATCATAGGAACGCGGATCGCGCCATGTGATGACCCAGGGGTGGTGAATCGGGACTGGATGCCGGTTCACCGTGGCTTTCGCCCCGATTGGACAGTCTTCGGCGATCCCGCGGTCCCCGTGTCCTAACGGTCCTCCGACGCGCGGGGCGGGCTGACCGTCCTGCGCTGGGTGCGCCGCTGGGACGAGGTGCGCACGATCAGCTCGGTCGGTATGACCTGTTCGACCGGTTGGTCCGACTCGACGCCTTCGATGGCGTCGATGAGGAGCTGGACGACCGCCGTGCCGATCCGGCGCGGCTTCAGGGAGAGCGTGGTGATGGGCGGCTCGGTACTGGCGTACACCGTGGACTCGCTGCAGCACACCAGCAGCAGGTCGTCGGGGACGCGCAGGCCGTAGCGGCGGGCGGCGGCGAGCAGGTCGGTGCCGTTGGGGTCGAACAGTCCGTAGACGGCGTCGGGCCGGTCGGGGCGGGCCAGCAGCCGGTCGGCGGCGACGGCGCCCGCGCACGGGTCGTGGGCGGGGTAGGCCTCGTACACCGGGTCCTGGCCGACGCGCTTGCACCACTGGAGGTAGGCGGTCGTCGACAGGTGGGTGTAGGTGTCCGTCGTGGTGCCGGTGAGCAGCCCGATACGGCGGGCGCCGGCCTCGGCGAGGTGGTCGAGGATGCCGAGGACGGCGGCTTCGTGGTCGTTGTCGACCCAGGCGGTGACCGGGAGCGCGCCGGCCGGGCGGCCGTCGCTGACCACCGGTAAGCCCTGCCGTACCAGTTCGCTGACGACCGGGTCCTGGTCGGAGGGGTCGATGACGACCGTGCCGTCCAGGGCGACGTTCGACCACACGTCGTGCCGCGAGGTCGCGGGCAGGATGACGAGGGCGTAGCCGCGGGCGAGCGCGGCCGAGGTGGCGGCGCGGGCCATCTCCGCGAAGTACGCGAACTCGGTGAAGGTGAAAGGTTCATCCCCGTACGTCGTCACGGTCAGGCCGATGAGGCCCGACTTGCCGGTACGGAGAGTGCGGGCCGCGGCCGAGGGGCGGTATCCCAGCCGGTCGGCGACCTCGCGGACATGGCGCCGGGTGGCGTCGGGGAGCCGCCCCTTGCCGTTGAGGGCGTCGGAGACGGTCGTGATGGAGACTCCGGCGGCGGCGGCCACGTCTCTGATGCCCGCCCGGCCCGGCCGGCTGCCTCGGCGTGAGGTTTCCGCGCGGCTCACCTGGTGCTTCCCTGCTGCTGTCATGGCGAGCCGATAGTAGGGCTCTTGCGGTGGGGTAGTGCGGACGCATATGCACGCGTTGACAGGCACGATTCTGCATGGTCATTGTGGCCCAAGCGCCTTTGAAACCATGGTAGTTACCCGGTGCAATGTTAGGACGTGACGTGGTGGCACGCGTGGGCCTGCCGAGTCCTCGATGTCTCGAAGAGGTCTCAACTCACCTTCACGAGGGATGCGCGCCACGGCGCAAGCCACCGGCGCATAGATATATGTGTGACGCGCCCCCCAATTCGTACGCGTTCGTACGAAGGCGCCGTTGATGTCGGTGTGGCGGACGAGGCCGGCCCTCGCGCAGGGTGATGGCTTCCGACCCATACGCAGCGGCGCCCAATCCTCATAAGGTGTGCAGTATTGGATGCCGGTGGTGGTCACGAGGAGGACTGCGGTGAGCGAGACAAGCCCGAAGCTGCGTGCCGAGCTGGAGGGTATCCCCACCTACAAGCCGGGGAAGCCCGCCGCGGCCGGCGGTCCGGTGGCCTACAAGCTGTCCTCGAACGAGAACCCCTACCCGCCGCTGCCGGGGGTGATGGAGACGGTGACGGCGGCCGCCTCCGCCTTCAACCGCTACCCGGACATGGCGTGCACGGCCCTGACCAACGAGCTGGCCGAGCGCTTCGCCGTGCCGGCCTCGCACGTGGCCACGGGCACGGGTTCCGTCGGTGTCGCCCAGCAGCTGATCCAGGCCACCAGCGGCCCCGGCGACGAGGTCATGTACGCCTGGCGGTCCTTCGAGGCGTACCCGATCATCACGCAGATCAGCGGGGCGGCCTCCGTGCAGGTCCCGCTGACCCCGGGTGACGTGCACGACCTGGACGCGATGGCGGACGCGATCACCGAACGCACGCGTCTGATCTTCGTCTGCAACCCGAACAACCCGACCGGCACGGTGGTGCGGCGGGCCGAGCTGGAACGGTTCCTCGACCGCGTGCCCTCCGACGTGCTGGTGGTCCTGGACGAGGCCTACCGCGAGTTCATCCGCGACGCCGAGGTGCCGGACGGGGTGGCGCTCTACCGTGACCGGCCGAACGTCTGCGTGCTGCGCACGTTCTCCAAGGCCTACGGCCTCGCCGGGCTGCGCGTCGGCTTCGCCATCGCCCACGAGCCGGTGGCGGCGGCGCTGCGCAAGACGGCCGTGCCGTTCGGCGTGAGCCAGCTGGCACAGGAGGCGGCGATCGCCTCGCTGCGCGCCGAGGACGAGCTGCTGGGCCGGGTCGGCTCGCTGGTGTGCGAGCGCACCCGCGTGGTCGACGCGCTGCGCGGACAGGGCTGGACGGTGCCCGAGACGCACGCCAACTTCGTGTGGCTGCGGCTGGGTGAGCGGACGGTCCCCTTCGCCGAGGCCTGTGAGCGGGCCGGCGTGGTGATCCGGCCGTTCCCGGGTGAGGGCGTGCGGGTCACCGTCGGGGAGACCGAGGCGAACGACATCTTCCTGAAGACGGCGGAGGCGTTCCGCAAGGAGGCCTGAGCCGGGCCGGCCCTCGGTCGGCGAGAACGTCGCAGGGCTCGCGAGGTGGGGTCCCCCAGGTTTTGGGGACCCCCCTTCGTTGTTCGCAAACAGGTGCGCCATAATTGCTTGTGAATGTGAACGCGTTCACAAGCGCGCCCGATTGTTGCCTGTTGTGCAGGACGCATCGGGATGAACCGCCGCCGTGATCGCGATGACGTAAGGAGAGTGACGACGTGAACCTGGCTTTGGCGCCGGAGACACTGGCGCGCTGGCAGTTCGGCATCACGACCGTCTACCACTTCCTGTTCGTTCCCCTGACGATCTCGCTGGCCGCCCTGACGGCCGGGCTGCAGACCGCCTGGGTGCGCACGGAGAAGGAGAAGTACCTCAGGGCCACCAAGTTCTGGGGCAAGCTCTTCCTGATCAACATCGCCATGGGCGTGGTCACCGGCATCGTGCAGGAGTTCCAGTTCGGCATGAACTGGTCGGATTACTCGCGCTTCGTCGGTGACATCTTCGGCGCCCCGCTCGCCTTCGAGGCGCTGATCGCGTTCTTCTTCGAGTCCACGTTCATCGGACTGTGGATCTTCGGCTGGGACAAGCTGCCCAAGAGGATCCACCTGGCCTGCATGTGGATGGTGTCGCTCGGCACGATCCTGTCGGCGTACTTCATCCTCGCGGCCAACTCGTGGATGCAGCACCCCGTCGGCTACCGGATCAACGAGGCCAAGGGGCGCGCCGAACTCACCGACTTCTGGGCGGTGCTGACCCAGAACACGGCGCTCAGCCAGGCCTTCCACACGCTCTCGGCGGCCTTCCTGACCGGTGGCGCCTTCATGGTCGGCATAGCCGCCTACCACCTCGCCCGCAAGAAGCACGTGCACGAGATGAAGGCCTCGCTGCGGCTCGGCCTGGTCACGGTCGTCATCGCCGGCCTGCTCACCGCGGTCAGCGGTGACGTCCTCGGCAAGGTCATGTTCAAGCAGCAGCCGATGAAGATGGCCGCCGCCGAGGCGCTGTGGGACGGACAGGAGCCGGCGCCGTTCTCGGTCTTCGCCTACGGCGATGTGGACAAGGGCCACAACACGGTGGCCATCGAGATCCCCGGCCTGCTGTCCTTCCTGGCCAACGACGACTTCACCTCCTACGTCCCAGGCATCAACGACGTCAACAAGGCCGAGCAGGAACAGTTCGGGCCCGGCGACTACCGGCCCAACATCCCCGTCGCCTACTGGGGATTCCGCTGGATGATCGGCTTCGGCATGGCGTCCTTCGCCATCGGCCTCGCGGGACTGTGGCTGACCCGCAAGAAGTTCCTGCTGCCGCAGCATCTGCGGGTCGGCGACGACGAGGTGCCCCATCTGGTGCTGCTGCCGAACAAGGCGCTCGGCCCGAGGCTGACCACGTGGTACTGGCGCATCGCGATCTGGACGTTGGCCTTCCCGCTGATCGCCAACTCCTGGGGCTGGATCTTCACCGAGATGGGCCGCCAGCCGTGGGCCGTCTACGGCGTCCTGCAGACCCGGCACGCGGTGTCCCCCGGTGTCTCCCAGGGCGAGGTTCTCACCTCGATGACCGTCTTCACGCTGCTCTACGCCCTTCTCGCCGTGATCGAGGTCAAGCTGCTGGCGAAGTACGTCAAGGCCGGCCCGCCCGAGCTCACGGAGGCCGATCTCAACCCGCCCATGAAGATCGGCGGCGACGAGCGTGACGCCGACAAGCCGATGGCCTTCTCGTACTAGGCCGAGGGAGCTGCACAGCCATGGAACTGCACGACGTCTGGTTCGTCCTCATCGCCGTCCTGTGGACCGGCTACTTCTTCCTGGAGGGCTTCGACTTCGGGGTCGGCATCCTCACCAAGCTGCTCGCCCGGAACCGGCCCGAGAAGCGGGTGCTGATCAACACCATCGGCCCGGTCTGGGACGGCAACGAGGTCTGGCTGCTCACGGCGGGCGGCGCCACCTTCGCCGCCTTCCCGGAGTGGTACGCCACGCTCTTCTCCGGCTTCTATCTGCCGCTGCTCGTCATCCTGGTCTGCCTGATCGTGCGCGGAGTCGCCTTCGAGTACCGGGCCAAGCGGCCGGAGGAGAACTGGCAGCGCAACTGGGAGAACGCGATCTTCTGGAGCTCGCTGATCCCCGCCTTCCTGTGGGGTGTGGCCTTCGGCAACATCGTGCGCGGTGTGAAGATCGACCGGAACCTCGAGTACGTCGGCGGGGTCGGAGACCTGCTCAACCCGTACGCGCTCCTCGGCGGGCTGGTCACCCTGACACTGTTCACCTTCCACGGCACGGTGTTCACGGCGCTGAAGACCGTCGGTGACATCCGTGAGCGGGCGCGGAAGCTGGCCCTGCGCGTGGGGCTGGTGACGGCCGTGGCGGCGCTGGCCTTCCTGCTGTGGACCCAGGCCCACACGGGCAACGCCAGGAGCCTGGTGGCGCTCCTCGTGGCGGTGGTCACCCTGGTGTCCGCGCTCGCGGCGAACCAGGCGGGGCGCGAGGGCTGGGCGTTCGGGCTGTCGGGCGTCACCATCGTGGCCGCCGTGGCGATGCTGTTCCTGTCGCTCTTCCCGAACGTCATGCCGTCCACGCTCAACGCCGAGTGGAGCCTGACGGTCACCAACGCCTCGTCCAGCCCGTACACCCTGAAGATCATGACTTGGTGCGCCGGGATCGCCACACCGATCATCCTGCTCTACCAGGGGTGGACCTACTGGGTGTTCCGCAAGCGGATCGGTACGCAGCACATCGCCGAACCCGCGCACTGAGTCCGGTGAGGGTGTGTTTCACGTGAAACACACCCTCAGGGCCGAAGGGCATGTTCTCCATGAAACCGATCGATCCGCGACTTCTGCGTCACGCCCGCGCCACCCGGCTCTTCCTGGTGGCCGTCGTCGGGCTGGGCGCCATCGGGGCATGCCTGGTCATCGCTCAGGCGATGCTCATCGCCGAGGTGGCGGTGGGCGCTTTCCAGCACCGGATGCCGGTCGCTGACCTCCGTACTCCCCTGCTGCTGTTGGCCGTCGTCGCCTGTGGCCGTGCGCTGGTCTCCTGGTTGACCGAACTCGCCGCGCACCGGGCGAGCGCGGCGGTGAAGTCCGAGCTGCGCGGGCGGCTGCTGGACCGCGCGGCGGCGCTGGGACCCGGCTGGCTGAGCGGGCAGCGCACCGGCTCGCTCGTGGCCCTGGCGACGCGGGGTGTCGACGCCCTGGACGACTACTTCTCGCGCTATCTGCCGCAGTTGGGGCTGGCCGTGGCCGTCCCGGTGGCGGTGCTCGCCCGGATCGTCACCGAGGACTGGGTCTCGGCGGCCATCATCGTCGCCACCCTGCCTCTCATCCCCGTCTTCATGATGCTGATCGGCTGGGCCACCCAGTCCCGCAGGGACCGCCAGTGGCGGCTGCTGTCCCAGCTGTCGGGGCACTTCCTGGACGTCGTCGCGGGACTGCCGACCCTGAAGGTGTTCGGCCGGGCCAAGGCGCAGGCGCAGTCGATCCAGCGCATCACCGGGGAGTACCGGCGGGCGACCATGCGTACGCTGCGGATCGCCTTCCTGTCCTCCTTCGCGCTGGAACTGCTCGCCACGCTGTCGGTGGCGCTGGTCGCCGTGACGATCGGCATGCGGCTCGTGAGCGGCGACATGGACCTCTACATCGGGCTGGTCATCCTCGTGCTCGCGCCCGAGGCGTACCTTCCGCTGCGTCAGGTGGGTGCGCAGTACCACGCGGCGGCGGAGGGACTGGCGGCGGCCGAGGAGATCTTCGCCGTGCTGGAGACCCCAGTGCCGGAGTCCGGCACGGGGGCCGTGCCCACCGGGGCCCTGACCTTCGAGGACGTGAGCGTTCGCCATCCCGGGCGGTCCGCGGACGCGGTGACGGGTGTGTCCTTCTCCGTGCGGCCGGGGGAGACGGTCGCGCTCATCGGGCCGAGCGGTGCGGGCAAGTCGACGCTGCTGAACGTCCTGCTGGGGTTCGTGCGGCCCAGTGCGGGCAGGGTGCGCGTCGCGGAAGCCGATCTCGCCGATGTCGACCTGCAGCAGTGGCGCTCGCGCATCGCCTGGGTGCCGCAGCGGCCGCACCTGTACGCGGGAACGATCGCCGAGAACGTACGGCTGGCGCGGCCCGACGCGGACGACGCCGCCGTACGCGGGGCGCTGGCCGACGCCGGTGCGCTGGAGTTCGTGGACGGGCTGCCGGAGGGACTGGACACCCGACTCGGAGAGGACGGGGCCGGGCTCTCCGCCGGGCAGCGGCAGCGGCTCGCGCTCGCCCGGGCCTTCCTCGCCGACCGGCCCGTCCTGCTGCTCGACGAGCCGACTGCCGCCCTGGACGGAGCGACCGAGGCGGAGGTCGTGGACGCGGTGCGACGGCTGTCCGTGGGCCGGACAGTGCTCCTTGTGGTGCACCGGCCCGCACTGCTGGAAGTGGCGGACCGGGTCGTGCGTCTCGACGGGACCGAGTCCCCCGGGCCGGCGCCGGCCGTGGCCAGCACCGCCGAGACCCGCTCCGCGCACACAGCGGAGCCCGGACCGGCCTCGGCCCCGGCCGAACCCGGGACCGAGGTCACCACCGTCGCGCGGGGCGTCCTCGCCCGGGTGCGCGCGATGTCCGGTCCCCGGCGCGGCCGGCTCGCCCTCGCCCTGCTGCTGGGCAGCCTGGCGCTCGGCAGCGCGGTCGGGCTGATGGCGACCTCCGGGTGGCTCATCTCGCGGGCGTCCCAACAGCCGCCCGTGCTCTACCTGATGGTGGCCGTCACGGCGACCAGGGCCTTCGGCATCGGGCGGGCGGTCTTCCGGTACGCGGAGCGGCTGGTCTCGCACGACGCGGTGCTGCGGATGCTCGCCGACACACGGGTGGCCGTCTACCGGAGGCTGGAGCGGCTGGCGCCCGCCGGGCTGCGCCGGATGCGCCGCGGCGATCTGCTGACGCGGCTCGTCGCCGACGTGGACGCACTCCAGGACTACTGGCTGCGCTGGCTGCTGCCCGCCGGTGCGGCACTGACCGTGTCCGCCGCCTCCGTCGCCTTCACGGCCTGGCTGCTGCCGGAGGCCGGGGCGGTGCTCGCGGCCGGACTGCTCGCCGCCGGGGCCAGCGTCCCGCTGGTCACCGGGGCCGTGGCCCGGCATGCCGAGCACCGGCTCGCCCCCGCGCGCGGCGCCCTGGCCACCCGCGTGACCGAACTGCTCACCGGAACCGCCGAACTGACCGTCGCGGGCGCCCTGCCCGCCCGCACCGCCGAGACCCGGCGGGCCGACCGGCTGCTCACCCGGATCGCCTCGCGCGCCGCCACCGCCACCGCGCTCGGCGACGGGCTCACCGCGCTGATCTCCGGACTGACCGTCGCGGCGGCCGCCCTGGTCGGTGCCCAGGCGGTCGCCGACGGGCGGCTCGGCGGCGTGACCATGGCCGTCGTCATCCTCACCCCGCTGGCCGCCTTCGAAGCGGTCCTCGGCATGCCGCTCGCCGTGCGCTACCGGCAACGGGTACGCCGCAGCGCGGAGCGGGTGTACGAGGTCCTGGACGCCCCCGAGCCCGTCCGCGAACCGGAGCGGCCCCGGCCTGTACCGGCCTCACCGTTCCCGCTGGTCGTCAGGAAGATGACGGCGCGTCACGCGGGGCAGGACCGGACGGCGCTCACCGGACTCGACCTGACGCTCCGGGAGGGCCGCAGGGTCGCCGTGGTCGGTCCGTCCGGCTCCGGCAAGACGACGCTCGCCCAGGTACTGCTGCGCTTCCTCGACCAGGAGACGGGCACGTACACCCTCGGCGGCGTCGACGCCAGCGCCCTGGCCGGCGACGACGTACGGCGGCTGGTCGGGCTGTGCGCCCAGGACGCGCACCTCTTCGACAGCTCGGTCCGCGAGAACCTGCTGCTCGCGAAGAAGGACGCGACCGAGGCCGACCTGCGGGACGCCCTCGCGCGGGCCCGGCTGCTCGGCTGGGTCGACGCCTTGCCCGACGGGCTCGACACGCTCGTCGGCGAGCACGGTGCCCGGCTGTCGGGCGGCCAGCGTCAGCGGCTGGCCCTGGCCCGCGCGCTGCTCGCCGACTTCCCGGTGCTGGTGCTCGACGAACCCGCCGAACACCTCGACCTGGCGACCGCCGACGCGCTCACCGCCGATCTGCTGGCCGCCACCGAGGGCCGTACGACGCTGCTCATCACCCACCGCCTGGCCGGCCTGGCGGCCGTGGACGAGGTGATCGTCCTCGACGATGGGCGCGTCGTCCAGCGGGGACCGTACGCGGAACTGGCCGCGCTGCCGGGACCGCTGCGGCGGATGGTCGAACGGGAGACGCAGACGGAGCTGGTGGTGGGTGCGAGATAGCGGCCCGTTCGCGGGCCGCCCCCGGCGGACGGCTCGCCCGCTACGGCCGCTCCCCCAGCAACTGCTCGATGACGACCGCGACCCCGTCCTCGTTGTTGGCGACGGTCCGTCCGGACGCCGCAGCGATCGCGGCGGGGTGCGCGTTGCCCATGGCGTAGGACCGGCCGGCCCAGGTGAGCATCTCGACGTCGTTCGGCATGTCACCGAAGGCGACGACCTCCTCGTGGGAGATGCCGCGCTCGGCGCAGCACAGGGCCAGCGTGCTCGCCTTGGAGACGTTCGGACCGCTGATCTCCAGCAGGGCGCTCGGGCTGGACCGGGTGATGGTGACGCGGTCGCCGACGGCGAGACGGGCGACGGTGAGGAAGGCGTCGGGGTCCAGCGTGGGGTGGTAGGCGAGGATCTTCAGGATCGGCTGGCCGACACCGACTCCGCCCGGCGCCAGCAGTTCCTCGGCCGGCGCGAGGACGTCGGGTAGCTCCATGTGCAGCTTCGGATAGACCGGCTCCTGATGGAAGCCGTAGGTCTGCTCGACCGCGTACACCGTGCCCGGTGCCGCCTCGCGCACCAGCCGTACGGCGTCCAGCGCGCTCTCCCGGGCCAGCTCCCGCACCTTCACGAAGCGGTGGGCGCCGGGACCGCCGTGCAGGTCGACCACGGCGGCGCCGTTGCCGCAGATCGCCAGACCGTGGCCGTGCACATGGTCGCTGACCACGTCCATCCAGCGGGCCGGGCGGCCGGTGACGAAGAAGACCTCGATGCCCGCCTCCTCGGCCGCCGCCAGGGCGGCGACCGTGCGCGGGGAGAGCGACTTGTCGTCGCGCAGCAGGGTGCCGTCGAGATCGGTGGCGATCAGCCGAGGCGGAACGCCGGGGGTGCCCCCCGGCTCGAACGAGGTCGAGAGCTGGGGTGAGGCCGGGGTCTCGGGCCGTCGAGTCGCTGAGGTCACCGCGTCATTGTCGCCTATATGTCCGCACGAGCGTGCGAGAGTTCGCACATCTGAGGGGTTGCCTCGGTCACGTCAGTTGGGAGGGCGCTTCCATGGCGATCCTCTCGAAGACCTTCTGGTCCGCGGCGAAGTCCGAGCCGGGGATGGGCCAGTGGATCACGATCTCGGTGAAACCCAGTTCCTGGTGCCGGCCCGCGAAGTCGACGAACGCGTCGAGGGACTCGAGCGGACGACCGCGATCGGGGGTGAATCCGGTGAGCAGGACCTTGTCGAGCACGGAGGCGTCACGGCCTGCCGCGGCACACGCGTCCGCGAGCTTCTGGGTCTGGGCGCGGAGGGCCTGGACGGACTGCTCCGGCGTGCCGCTCTCGTAGAGCTTCGGGTCACCCGTGGTCACCCAGGCCTGCCCGTACCGTGCGGCCAGCCGTAGCCCGCGCGGTCCGGTCGCGGCCACGGCGAACGGCAGCCGGGGCCGCTGAACACAGCCGGGGATGTTGCGCGCCTCGTGCGCCGAGTAGAAGTCGCCCTCGTACGACACCGCGTCCTCGGTCAGCAGCCGGTCCAGCAGCGCAACGAACTCGGCGAAGCGGTCGGCCCGCTCCCGCGGCGTCCATGGCTCCTGCCCGAGCGCGGTGGCGTCGAAGCCGGTGCCGCCCGCGCCGATACCGAGTGTGATCCGGCCTCCTGAGATGTCGTCGAGGGAGATCAGTTCCTTGGCGAGGGTGACCGGTTGCCGGAAGTTCGGCGAGGTCACCAGAGTTCCCAGCCGCATCCGGTCCGTCACGGCCGCGGCGGCGGTCAGCGTCGGCACGGCCCCGAACCATGGGCCGTCCCGGAAGCTGCGCCAGGACAGGTGGTCGTAGGTGTAGGCGGCGTGGAAGCCGAGTTGTTCGGCACGCGTCCATGCCGAACGGCCGCCCGCGTGCCAGCGGCGGTACGGAAGGATCACGGTGCTCAGACGCAGACTCATGGCCCCGAGCCTAGACACCCGCGGGTGTTTCACGTGAAACGGTCACCGCGAGCGGCCGGCGGTCATGGGCTGAAGTGGATCAGCGGGTCTCGGAAAACCGCAGGTACTCGAGTGGCACGGACTTCGTCAGCCACACACCGTTGGCGCTGACATGGAAGACATGGCCGTCACGGTGCATGGCGGCCGCGTCCACCGCGAGGACGACCGGGCGACTGCGGCGGGCGCCGACACGGGTCGCGGTCTCGCGGTCGGGCGAGAGATGCACGTCATGCCGGTCCATGGGCCGCAGCCCCTCGCTGCGGATCGCCTCCAGGCTGCGGGCCACGGTCCCGTGGTAGAGGTACGGCGGCGGCGTCGCGGCCGGCAGCCCGAGGTCGACGTCGATGGTGTGGCCCTGACTGGCGCGGATACGGCTGCCCTCGATCGCGAAGCGTCGCTTGTCGTTGGTGGCCACCACGTGGTCCAGTTCCTCGCGGGTGAACCGGAAGCCATGCGCGGCCGCCGCCGTGATCAGTGCGTCGATCTCGACCCAGCCGCTCTCGTCGAGCGTGAGCCCGAGCCTCTCGGGCTGGTGGCGAAGGTGCTTGGCGAGGTACTTCGACACCTTCACGGCGTGCTTTTCGTCCATGCCACCAGCGTGCCGGGAGAGACGTGGATCACGCAGGCCAATTCCGCCCGGGAGGTTTGATCCACAGCAAAGTGATGTTGTCCACAGGCAAGGGGCGCGAAGCTGTGGACAACTGGCCGCCGATTCAGGCGCGTTGGCCCGGATCCGCGGCACCCAGCGGCGGCTTCGCCCGCGCGAGCCGGCGCCGCGCCCGCGGGGTGAACCGGGACATCGCGCGCAGGAGACGGGCCTCTGGCGTCACCGGCACCACCGCCTCGTTGCGCACGACCGCGCGCAGGATCGCGTCGGCCACCTTCTCCGGCGGGTAGCCGCGCAGTCCGTACAGACGGGCCGCGCGCTGCCGGCGGCGCTTCTCCTCCTCCGCGTCGACGCCCGCGAAGTGCGCCGTGGACGTGATGGCGGTATCGACGAAGCCGGGGCAGACGGCCGTGACGCCGATCCCCTGCCCGGCCAGCTCCGCGCGCAGACACTCGCTCAGCATCAGCACCGCCGCCTTGGAGGTGCTGTACGCGGGCAGGTCCTTCGAGGGCTGGTACGCGGCCGCGGACGCGGTGTTGACGATGTGGCCGCCCTGTCCCCGTTCGGCCATCCGCTTCCCGAACAGCCGGCAGCCGTGGATCACTCCCCACAGATTGACGTCGAGGATCTTCCTCCAGTCCTCGGGGGTGTGGTCGAAGAACGAGCCGGACAGGCCGATGCCCGCGTTGTTCACCAGGACGTCCACCACGCCGTACTCGGAGTCGGCCTTTTCGGCCAGCTTCTCCATGGCCTGCTCGTCGGAGACGTCCACCGCCTCGGCCCAGGCGGCCGGCGCCCCGAGCAGCCGGGACTGCTCGGCGGTGTGGGCCGCGGCCTCGGCGTTCCGGTCGACGGCCACCACGCGGGCGCCCGCCCCGGCGAAGGCGAAAGCCGTGGCCCGTCCGATGCCGCTGCCCGCACCGGTGACCAGTACGAGCTGCCCGGCGAAGCGGTCGGTGTACCTGCCGGTGGCGGCCGGCCGCGGCTGCCCGCCCTCGGTGGCCGTGACGAACTCGGTGATCCAGGCCGCCAGCTGGTCGGGCCGGGTGCGCGGGACCCAGTGTCCGGCGGGGAGCGTGCGGCGCACCAGGTCGGGGGCCCACTGCTCCAGGTCGTCGTACAGGTACTCCGAGAGGAAGGCGTCCTCAAGGGGGGTGATGAGCTGCACCGGGGCGTGCGCGCGGGCGTCCGCCCGTGGTCTGCGCAGCCGCGCCCGCACGTTGTCCCGGTACAGCCAGGCGCCGTGCGCCGCGTCCCGGGGCAGCGACGCGGTCGGGTAGTCGTCGCCGGGGATCTTCTCGACGCGCCTCAGAATGCCGGGCCAGCGCTTGCCGAGCGGGCCGCGCCAGGCCAGCTCGGGCAGCTTGGGTGTGTGCAGCAGGTATACGTACCAGGACTTGGCGCCCTGGCCGAGGAGCTGGCCCACCCGGCGCGGGGTGGGGCGCCTGACGCGAGCGGCGATCCAGTGGCCGAAGTGGTCGAGGGACGGGCCGGACACCGACGTGAAGGAGGCGATCCGGCCCTCGGTGCGCCGAACGCTGACGAACTCCCAGGACTGCACCGAGCCCCAGTCGTGCCCCACCAGGTGCACTGGTCCACCGGGGCTGACCGCGTCCGCGACCGCCAGGAAGTCGTCGGTCAGCTTGTCGAGGGTGAAGCCCCCGCGCAGGGGCCGCGGCGCGGTGGAGCGGCCGTGGCCGCGGACGTCGTAGAGCACGACGTGGAAGCGGCCGGCGAGGCGCTCGGCGACCTCCGACCAGACCTCCTTGCTGTCCGGATAGCCGTGCACCAGGACGACCGTGGCCCGCCCGGCATCGCCCAGTTCGGCCACGCACAGCTCCACCCCGCCCGTGCGCACCCAGCGCTCCCGCGCGCCCTTCAGTGTCGTCACGTCTCCTCCGCCCGGGTCGGATCCGGCTGCCGTACGTGCCCGTGATGTGAACCCTGGCGACTCTGGCACTTGTTAGACCAGTCGTCAACAATGCGGTCCGGGAGTCGGCACTCCGCAGACCGCCCGGCCCCAGGGGCCCGACCCTTAAGGTCCCCGTACTACTCGAGGCGGACTCCAAGACGGCTCTGGGGTCTGACGACCGGCGTGGTCCGGATCACTACCGTCGAAGGCGTGACTGTGATCGCGACCGAAAGCCTGAGCAAGCGGTTCCCACGGGTGACCGCGCTTGACCGGCTCTCCGTGGACGTCGGACCAGGTGTGACTGGACTCGTCGGCGCCAACGGAGCCGGCAAGTCCACACTCATCAAGATCCTGCTGGGTCTGTCCCCCGCCACCGAGGGCCGCGCCGAGGTGCTCGGCCTCGACGTCGCCACCGAGGGCGCCGCCATCCGTGAGCGCGTCGGCTACATGCCGGAGCACGACTGCCTGCCGCCCGACGTCTCGGCCACCGAGTTCGTCGTCCACATGGCGCGCATGTCCGGCCTGCCCCCGACCGCCGCCCGCGAGCGCACCGCGGACACCCTGCGCCACGTCGGCCTGTACGAGGAGCGCTACCGCCCCATCGGCGGCTACTCCACCGGTATGAAGCAGCGCGTGAAGCTCGCCCAGGCCCTGGTGCACGATCCGCAGCTGGTCTTCCTCGACGAGCCGACCAACGGCCTCGACCCGGTCGGCCGCGACGACATGCTCGGCCTGATCCGCCGCATCCACACCGACTTCGGCATCTCCGTCCTGGTCACCTCCCACCTGCTGGGCGAACTGGAGCGCACCTGCGACCACGTCGTCGTCATCGACGGCGGCAAGCTCCTGCGCTCCAGCTCCACCACCGACTTCACCCAGACCACGACCACCCTCGCCATCGAGGTCACCGACAGCGACGAGCACCCGGACGGCACCCGCGCGGTGCGCGAGGCGCTCCACGCGCGCGGGGTGGAGACCCAGGACGGCACCGGCCTGCCGGGCGCGGGCCACGTCCTGCTGCTCACCGCCCAGGGCGAGGAAACGTACGACCTGGTGCGGGACGTGATCGTGGACCTCGGCCTCGGCCTGGTGCGCATGGAGCAGCGACGGCACCACATCTCGGAGGTCTTCCGGGACAGCGACGACCAGCACGACGTACAGCGGAAGGAGGCGGTCGGCCATGGCGGTTGAACACACCGCGGCAGCGCCCACGGGTGACCAGACCCGCATCCACAACATCGGCTACCGCAGCTACGACGGCCCCCGCCTCGGCCGCGCCTACGCCCGCCGCTCGCTGTACTCGCAGTCCCTGCGCGGCGCCTACGGCCTCGGCCGCTCGGTGAAGTCCAAGGTGCTGCCGATGCTGTTGTTCGTGGTGATGTGCGTGCCCGCGGCCATCATGGTCGCCGTCGCGGTCGCCACCAAGGCCAAGGACCTGCCCATCGAGTACACGCGCTACGCCATCGTCATGCAGGGCGTCATCAGCCTGTACGTCGCCTCGCAGGCACCTCAGTCCGTCTCGCGCGACCTGCGTTTCAAGACCGTGCCGCTGTACTTCTCACGCCCCATCGAGACCGCCGACTACGTGCGTGCCAAGTACGCGGCGCTGGCCTCCGCGCTGTTCGTCCTGACCGCCGCCCCGCTGCTCGTGCTCTACGTGGGCGCGCTGCTGGCCAAGATGGACTTCGCCGACCAGACCAAGGGATTCGCCGAGGGGGTCGTCTCCGTGGCACTGCTCTCACTGCTCTTCGCCGGCATCGGCCTCGTCATCGCCGCCGTCACCCCGCGCCGCGGCTTCGGCATCGCCGCGGTGATCGCCGTGCTGGTCATCTCCTACGGCGCCGTCTCCACCCTCCAGGCCATCGCGGAGGTCCGGAACAATTCCGGCGCCATCCCCTGGATCGGCCTGTTCTCACCGGTCACCCTCGTCGACGGCGTACAGACCGCCTTCCTGGGCGCGACCTCCTCGGCACCCGGCGGTACCGGCCCGGACAGCGGACAGGGCGTCTTCTACGTCCTCGTCGTCCTGGGCCTCATCGCCGTCGCATACGGCCTCCTGCTGCGCCGCTACAAGAAGGTGGGCCTGTGACGACCCTCAGCATCGACCACGTCTCGCGCTGGTTCGGCAACGTGGTCGCCGTCAACGACATCACCATGACGATCGGCCCCGGCGTCACCGGCCTGCTCGGCCCCAACGGTGCCGGAAAGTCCACGCTGATCAACATGATGGCCGGCTTCCTCGCCCCCTCCACCGGCACGGTCACCCTCGACGGGCAGCCGGTGTGGCGCAACGAGAAGATCTACCGGCACATCGGCATCGTCCCCGAGCGGGAGGCGATGTACGACTTCCTCACCGGCCGCGAGTTCGTCGTCGCCAACGCCGAACTGCACGGCCTGGGCGCCGAGGCCGCCCAGAAGGCGCTCGCCACCGTCGAGATGGAGTACGCCCAGGACCGGAAGATCTCCACCTACTCCAAGGGCATGCGCCAGCGGGTCAAGATGGCCTCCGCGCTGGTCCACGACCCCTCGCTGCTCCTGCTGGACGAGCCGTTCAACGGCATGGACCCGCGCCAGCGCATGCAACTGATGGATCTGCTGCGGCGCATGGGCGACGAGGGCCGCACCGTGCTGTTCTCCTCCCACATCCTGGAGGAGGTCGAACAGCTCGCCTGGCACATCGAGGTCGTCGTCGCCGGACGGCACGCGGCCAGCGGCGACTTCCGCAGGATCCGCCGCCTGATGACCGACCGGCCGCACCGCTACCTGGTGCGCTCCAGCGACGACCGGGCACTGGCGGCCGCGCTGATCGCCGACCCCTCGACGTCGGGCATCGAGGTCGACCTCGCCGAGGGCGCGCTGCGCATCCAGGCCGTCGACTTCGGCCGGTTCACGACCCTGCTGCCGCGGGTGGCCCGGGACCACGGTATCCGGCTGCACACGGTCTCGCCCTCCGACGAGTCCCTCGAGTCCGTCTTCTCGTACCTGGTCGCGGCGTAGGAGGCCGAAGATGTACGACCCCACAGTCGCCCGGCTCACCTACCGGGCCCTGCTCGGCCGCCGCCGGGCCCTCATCCTCGGCGCGCTGCCGCTGCTGCTGATCGTGATCGCCGCGGCCGTCCGCGCCCTCGCCGGAGCCGACGACCAGACGGCGGTGAACGTCCTGGGCGGGTTCGCGCTCGCCACCATGGTGCCGATCATCGGCGTCATCGCCGGGACCGGAGCGATCGGGCCGGAGATCGACGACGGCTCGGTGGTGTACCTGCTGTCGAAGCCGCTCAAGCGGCCGACGATCATCTTCACCAAGCTGATCGTGGCGATCGCGGTGACCATGGTCTTCTCCGCGGTGCCGACACTGGTCGCCGGGCTGATCCTCAACGGCAACGGGCAGCAGATCGCCGTCGCCTACACCGTGGCCGCGCTGGTCGCCTCCATCGCCTACGCGGCCCTTTTCCTCCTGCTGGGCACGGTCTCCCGGCACGCGGTGGTCTTCGGGCTCGTCTACGCGCTGGTCTGGGAGGCGTTGTTCGGCTCCCTGGTGCCCGGGGCGCGCACGCTGAGCGTCCAGCAGTGGGCGCTGGCCGTGGCGCACAAGGTCGCCGGCGGGGACATGGTCACCTCCGACGTCGGGCTGCCGACGGCGACCGTGCTGCTGGTGGTGGTGACCGTCCTGGCCACCTGGTACGCCGGGCAGAAACTGCGGTCGCTGACCCTCGCCGGCGAGGAGTGAGGCACCCGCTCGAGGCCGGGCGGTCCTGCCCGGCCTTGACGGAGGCTTCATCTCCACCCGGGCACACTGGGCAAAGTGGACGAAGCAGCAGGAGGGCGCGATGGCGGGCGAAGTGCCGGAGAGCGACGGCCGGGGGAGGACCGGGGACACGTGGGACGACGTCGTCCTGGACGCCGACTTCATACGGGCCGCCGGGACCGCCGAGCCGTCCGCCCGGGCGCGGATGCTTGCCGCGCGCTGGCGGCGCGAGGAGCCCGAGCCCCGGCCGTGGCGCTCCGACGAGCCGCCCGCCGGATGGTTCTTCAGCAAGGCGCGCCGACGTCGGTGGCGGCGGCGCTGACGAGGCGTGAGACGCCCGGTAATGGCGTGAGGGGCCCGGTAATTCGGTGGCGCCGAAGCCGTCGTAGCGGCACAGTGGTGGTGTCCACCGCGCCGGACCGAGTCGGCGCCACGTTCTGGGAGAGGAGCTGGGCGATGTCGATGCACGGCAGTACGCCGAGCTCCCGACAGGGCAGCCCGCGGCGGGCTCCGGAGTAACTACCGGCTCCGTCGAGCCCGCCCCGCACGGGGAGCTGCCCGGGGCGGCCGCTTCGAGCACGCGAATCCCTTCGCGTGGGCCGCCCACCCGGAGGATTGGCCGAGTGGCAAGGCACCGGCTTGGTTCAAGCCGCGGTCGGGGTCACCCCCGTGCACGTTCGATCCGTGCATCCTCCGCAGAGACCGAAGACTCAGCCCGCCAGCTTCTCCAGCAGCGCCGCGATGCCGTCCTCGTCGTTCGAGGCCGTCACCTCGTCGGCGACCGCCTTCAGTTCCTCGTGGGCGTTGGCCATCGCCACGCCCCGGGACGCCCAGGCGAACATCGGGACGTCGTTGGGCATGTCGCCGAAGGCGATGGCGTCCGCCGCCTTCAGACCCAGCCGCCGTGCGGCCAGTGAAAGCCCCGTCGCCTTCGACAGGCCCAGCGGCAGCAGCTCGACGATGCCCTCTCCGGCCATGGTGACCGAGACGAAACCGCCGGCGGTCCGGCGGGCCACGTCGGCCAGCTCGTCGTCCGTGAGGTCCGGGTGCTGGACGTAGATCTTGTTGAGGGGCGCGCTCCAGAGATACGCGACGTCCGTGAACGGCGTCGCCGGAAGCGGCCCCGCGACCGCGTAGCCGGGACCGACCAGCACCTCGCCGTCCAGCCCGTCGCGGCTGGCCGCCAGGTACAGCGGACCGACCTCCGCCTCGATCTTGGCCAGGGCCACCGCCGCCAGTTGCCGGTCCAGGGTCACCGAGGTCAGCAGGCGGTGCTCACCGGCGTCGTACACCTGGGCGCCCTGGCCGCAGACCGCGAGGCCCCGGTAGCCGAGGTCGTCGAGGACGTGCCGGGTCCAGGGCACCGCGCGGCCGGTGACGACGAGGTGCGCGGCACCCGCCGCGGTGGCCGCGGCGAGCGCCTGACGGGTGCGCCGCGAGACCGACCCGTCGGAGCGCAGGAGCGTCCCGTCGAGGTCGGTCGCGATCAGCTTGTAGGGGAACGGCCCGGCGGCGGGTCTCACTCGGCCACCGGTTCCAGGACCTCCCGGCCGCCGAGGTAGGGACGCAGCACTTCAGGCACCCGCACGGAGCCGTCGGCCTGCTGGTGGTTCTCCAGGATCGCGACGATGGTGCGCGGAACGGCGCACAGCGTGCCGTTGAGCGTCGCCAGCGGGCGGACCGTCTTGCCGTCACGGAAGCGGATCTGGAGCCGGCGGGACTGGAACTCGGTGCAGTCCGAGGTCGAGGTCAGCTCGCGGTACTTGCCCTGGGTCGGGACCCACGCCTCGCAGTCGAACTTGCGCGAGGCCGAGGCGCCCAGGTCGCCCGAGGCGACGTCGATCACGCGGAACGGCAGCTCCAGCGAGGTCAGCCACTGCTTCTCCCACTCCAGCAGCCGCCGGTGCTCCTCCTGCGACTCCTCGGGGGTGACGTAGGAGAACATCTCGACCTTGTCGAACTGGTGGACGCGGAAGATGCCCTTGGTGTCCTTGCCGTGCGAGCCGGCCTCGCGGCGGTAGCACGGCGAGAATCCGGCGTACCGCAGCGGGAGGCGCTCGGCGTCGATGATCTCGTCCATGTGGTACGCCGCCAGCGGCACCTCGGAGGTGCCCACCAGGTACAGGTCGTCCTTGTCGAGGTGGTAGACGTCCTGGGCCGCCTGGCCGAGGAAGCCCGTGCCCGCCATCGACTGGGGGCGGACCAGCGCGGGGGTCAGCATCGGCGTGAAGCCGGCCGCGGTGGCCTGGGCGATCGCCGCGTTCACCAGCGCCAGCTCCAGCAGGGCGCCGACACCCGTGAGGAAGTAGAAGCGCGAGCCGGAGACCTTCGCGCCGCGCTCCACGTCGATCGCGCCGAGGAGCCGGCCGAGCTCGAGGTGGTCCTTGGGCTCGAAGCCCTCGGCGGCGAAGTCGCGGATCGTGCCGTGCGTCTCCAGCGTGACGAAGTCCTCCTCGCCGCCGACGGGAACGTCGGGGTGGATGAGGTTGCCGAGCTGGAGCAGGAGCTCCTGGGTCTCGGCGTCGGCCGCGTCGCGCTCGGCGTCGGCGGTCTTGACGTCGGCGGCGAGCCCGCTCGCCCGCTTCAGGAGCTCGGCCTTCTCGTCACCGGAGGCCTTGGGGATGAGCTTGCCCAGCGCCTTCTGCTCGGCGCGCAGCTCGTCGAAGCGGACGCCGGACGACCTGCGCCGCTCGTCGGCAGACAGGAGGGCGTCGACGAGCGCGACGTCCTCTCCACGGGCACGCTGCGAGGCGCGCACACGGTCGGGGTCTTCACGGAGCAGACGAAGGTCAATCACGCGGTCAAGGCTACCGGTGCGACGTTCCACCCCACGACCCAGTATTCCGAACCGTTCCTTACGCACTGTTATGAGGGACTTGCCTCCCGTGTCAATAATGGGGCCCCGCCTCCCTGGAACGAGGCAGGTGGCGGGCGCCGCGTTGACCTGATTCCCTTGTGCGGAAGGGGACTTGGGGTCGAGTTGTCCACAGGAATCCACACCCTCCGGAGAGTTATCCACAGGCTGTGTGGAAGATCTGTGGATTTCGGAATTGATCACTCCGGAAGCGTTGCGCGGACGGAGGAATTCCCGTCTCGAAGCGCCCGGACGCCACTTTCGGGTGGAAAGGGGTCACCCCAAAAGACGAACCAAAGGAGACGAGTGGACGAAGGGTGACCTGTGGGGCCTCGACCGCTCTTGAGGGTCAAGGGGTGATTTGTCGACCGAGTCCCCGTTGGGTGTCGACTTGTCCCCAGGTCGAGGGGGCGGGGTGTGGATAACTTCTGTGGACAACCAACATCCGCAGGCAGCACCGGCCGGAAGCTGCAGAACCGGCTAGAAACGGCCGTCCTGGCAGCGTGCGACCCAGTCCGCCGCCGCCACGAACTCCTGGTCCGAGGTCCCGGCCAACAGAGGCCGTACGTCCGCCGTGTCGCCGTCCGCACGCGGGTACGACCCCAGGAAACGCACCTGGAGGCAGATCCGCTTGAGGCCCATCAGGGCCTCCGCCATCCGGCGGTCGTTGATGTGGCCCTCGGCGTCGATGCAGAAGCAGTAGTTGCCGATGCCGGCGCCCGTCGGGCGGGACTGCAGCAGCATCAGGTTGATGCCGCGGGTGCTGAACTCGCCCAGCAGGTCGCGCAGCCCGCCGGGGTGGTCGTCGCGCTGCCACAGCACCACGGACGTCTTGTCCGCGCCGCTCGGCGCGGCGGGCCGCGCGGGCCGGCCGACCAGCACGAACCGTGTCTGCGCGTTCTCCGCGTCGTGGATGCCCGTCTCCAGGGGCACGAGCCCGTACCGCGCGGCCGCGAACTCGCCGGCGAACGCGGCGTCGTAGCGGCCCTCCTGGACCAGGCGGGCGCCGTCCGCGTTCGAGGCGGCCGACTCCCAGACGGCGTCGGGGAGGTTCGCCGAGAGCCAGTTGCGCACCTGCGGCTGGGCGGCCGGGTGGGCGGTGACCGTCTTGATGTCGGACAGCGTCGTCCCGGGCCTGACCAGCAGCGCGAAGGTGATCGACAGCAGCACCTCGCGGTAGATCATCAGCGGCCGGCCCGCGACCAACTCGTCGAGCGTGGTGGTGATGCCGCCCTCGACGGAGTTCTCGATCGGCACGAAGGCGGCCTCGGCCTGGCCGGCCCGGACGGCGTCCAGCGCCGACTGCACGGACACGTACGGGACCAGTTCCCGGGTGGCCGTCTCGGGAAGAGTGCGCAGGGCGACTTCGGTGAAGGTGCCCTCGGGGCCGAGATACGCATAGCTCGCTGGCATGACCTCACCCTAATGGCCGCAGCCGCACCCGGCTCGCGTGTCTCACGGAAGCCCCTCCCGCGGGTGAACGGGTGTGACCCATGTGACCTCACCGGCTCCCGCCGTACTCACCCCTCCAGCAGCCGCTGCCCCACATACTCGCCCTTCGCCGCCCCGCCCGGGACCGCGAACAGACCGCTCGCCTCGTGCCGGATGTACGGCGACAGTGCGTCGCCGCGGTCCAGCTTGCGCTGCACCGGCACGAAGCCGCGCAGCGGGTCCGCCTGCCAGCAGATGAACAGCAGGCCCGCGTCCGGGGTGCCGTCGGCGTCGAAGCCGTCGTGGTAGGAGAAGGGACGCCGGAGCATGGCCGCGCCCCCGTTCTGGTCGGGCCGGGTGATCCGGGCGTGTGCGTTGACCGGGACGACGTAGGTGCCGTCCTTGCCGGTCTTCTCCAGGTCCATCTCGGTCGTCTCGGTGCCCCCGCTGAGCGGCGCCCCGTCGGACTTGCGGCGCCCGATGACGTCCTCCTGATGGGTGAGCGACAGCTTCTCCCAGTCGTCCAGGAGCATCCGGATGCGGCGTACGACGGCGTAGGAGCCGTTCGCCATCCAGGCCGGCTCGCTGTTCGCGGGCACGAAGAGGCGCTGGTCGAAGTCCGGGTCGGCCGGCTTCGGGTTGCGGGTGCCGTCGATCTGCCCCATCAAGTTGCGGGCCGTCATGGGATGCGCGGTGGCTCCGGGGGAGCGGTTGAAGCCGTTCATCTGCCAGCGGACGCGGGCGGCGCCGCCCGCGTCCTTCTGCAGGGCGCGCAGGGCGTGGAAGGCGACCAGCGCGTCGTTCGCGCCGATCTGCACCCACAGATCGCCGTTGCTGCGGGCTTTGTCGAGCCGGTCGGAGGAGAAGTCGGGCAGCGGGTCGAGAGCGCCGGGTCGCCGTCGGCTCAGATCCGTCCGGTCGAAGAAGGAGTGGCCGAAGCCGAAGGTGACCGTCAGCGCCGAGGGGCCCGCGTCCCGTGCCACGTCGGTGTCGTCGTGTGCGGCCGGTTCACCCGCCATCAGCCGCTCGGCCGTCGCCGACCAACGGCGCAGCAGCGCGGCGGCCTCCTTGCGGCCCGCTCCGGGCGCGAGGTCGAAGGCGACGAGATGGCCGCGGGCCTGGAGGGCGTCGGTGATGCCGGGTTGATGTTTCCCGTGAAACATCGCCCGGTCGGCGCCGAGCGAGGTGAGCGGGGTGGCACCGGCGGGCGCCGCCGTGTAGCCGAGGCCCGCGCCGGCCGCGCCGAGGACGAGTCCGGTGGCACCGGCCGTGCCGAGCAGCCGCCGGCGTGACACGCCAGCTGCTGCGCCGGTGCCGGCCTGCGCGGTCGCCGCGGGCGCGGAGTTCGGGGAGGTGGCCTCCGGGGTGGACTGGTCGGTCATGGTGCGGTTCAGCCGATCTGCGCGTTCTTGGTGACGGTCACCTGGTCGATGTCGGAGGTCCGCACGGTCACGGCGACCTTCCAGTCGCCCGCCATGGGGATCTGCACTCCGCTCGCCACCCAGTGTCCGGTGGTGACGTGTTCGGGGGTCACGGGGAGCGGTCCGAGATCCTTCGCGGCCAGCGTGAAAGCGATCTTGAGCTCGGCGATGTCGCGGAGGCGCCCGTTCGGCCCGAGGGCGAAGATGTGCAACTCGTTGCCGCCCACGCGCGCCGGGTCGATGTCGATCCGTACGACGCCTTTGCCGTCCTTGCCGCCGGTGTCGAACGGCATGTCGAGGGTGACCGCGCCCGCCCCGGAGGAGGAGGACGAGGGGGACGACGTGGCGGTCTTGGCCTCCGTCTCCGTGCGCCCCGGTTCGGTCTGCGTCAGCACGGTGGTGACGGCGAGCAGCACGACGGCGACACCGGCTTCCATCAGGACGGACCGGCGCAGCCCGAAGCGGTGGGGGTCGGCGTCCCGCAGTCGCTTCTGCCGTGCGGTGTCCACGGCGGCCTGCTGCCGGGCGAGCTGGGCGGCCCGCCGGGCGGCCTCGCCCTTCGCCGCCCTCCCACCGGGCCGTGCCTTGCCGCCGGCTTTCCCGGCCTCGGTCTTCGTGTCCGGGCCGGGCTTCTTGCCGGCGGTCGCCGCGATCTTCACGCGTGCCCTGGCCGGTGCCTTCGTGGTGGCCGTCTGTGCCAGTCGGCCCGTCCAGCGGCGGGAGGTCCAGGCGACGCCGACCGTCAGCACCACCAGCGCGATCTTGACGAGGAGAAGCTGTCCGTAGCGCGTGTCGGTGAGCGCCGACCAGGAGCCGACCTGGCGCCAGGACTGATAGGTGCCGGTCGCGACCAGTGCGAGGACGGAGCCGAAGGCGACGCGGGAGAACCGGCGTACGGCCGCGGTCTCGATCGGGGTCTCGGCGGGTGCCCGGTACAGCGCGACCAGGAGGGCGGCGATCCCGCCGAGCCAGGCGGCCACGGCGAGCAGGTGGACGACGTCGACCGGCATCGCGATGCCCGGCTGGAGCCCGGTCGAGGCGTGCTCGGACATGGCCCAACTGGCCGCGAGCCCGACGGCGACCACGGTCCCGCCGATCGCGAGTCCGAAGGTGAGATCCCGCTTCTCGTCGTCCGCGCGTTTTTGGTACTCCCCGAAGAGCACCGCGACGAACAGGGCCGCCGCGGCGAGCAGCAGCAGCCGGGAGACCAGGGCCGCCCCGGTCTTGGTCTGGAGCACCTGCCCGAGGAGCGTCAGGTCGAAGACCTCTCCGATCTCTCCGGTGGTGGTGTAGGAGCCGCGCAGGAGCAGCAGCGCGAGCGTGGCCGCGGTGAGCGCGACCCAGCCGGAGACGACGAGCCGCTGCACCGCCCGCACTCCCGAGCCGCGCTGCCAGCAGGCCAGTACGAAGGCGGCACCGCCGGCCAGGACGACGAAGCCGGCGTACGACACGTACCGCCCGAACCCGTAGAGCCCACCGACGATCCCGCCGCCCACCGTCTGGTCGCCGACCGTGGCGGACGTCTTGGAGGGGGCGCCGATGGAGAAGGTGTAGGCACCGCCGACGGGGTGGCTGTCGGCGGAGACCACCTGGTAGGCGACGGTGTAGGTGCCGTCCGGCAGCCCGCTGCGCAGTCGCACGACGTACGTCGTCCCGCTGACGTTGGCGGGCTTCCCGGTGTCGACGCGGTTGCCCTTGGGATCAAGGACGCGCAGCGAGTCGTCGCTCACGGCGACCTGCTCGGAGAAGGTCAGCGACACCTGGGAGGGAGCCTTGTCGACCACCGCCCCCTGCTGCGGATCGCCGCCGGTCGGCGCGGCGTGCGCGGAGGCCGGGGCGGCTCCCGCGAGGAGCACGCCGGCGGCGGCCAGGAGCAGCAGCGTCAGGGCCCGGAAGCGTGGGGCGATGGTCTGCGACAAGGTGGTCCCTCCCTCAGTGTCCGGTCGCGGGGTTGTACGTGGCCGATTTCACCGGCATCTCGACCTTGACGGTGCCGGATTCGGCGAAGTGCAGTTCGACGAGGACCGTCTGGCCCTGCCGGGGCGCGCGCTTCAGCTTGTCGAACATCAGGTGGTTGCCGCCGCTCTTGAACACGAGCCTGCCGTGGGCGGGGACGGTGAGGGGGCCGGCTTCCTTCATGACCCCGCCGGTCGTCCGGTGCACGGTGACGTCCTCGGCTTCGGCGCTGGTGACCGAGGTGAGTTCGTCCTTGGCGCCGCCCTTGTTCTCGATCGTCAGGAAACCGGCCGCCATCGAGGCCGAGACCGGCTGGGGCATGTAGGCGGAGTGGACGGACAGTTCGGCCTTCGCGTCGCCGGGGCCGGAGGACGCGCCGCAGCCGGTCAGCAGGGCGGTACCGGTCAGGGCGGCGGCCACGAGTACGGCCGCCGGTGCCGGCCGCCTCACGGGTTCTCCCCCTTGACGATCCTGGGGAGGTCCTTGGTGTAGTCGTCGACGGTGGCGTCCTCGCCGTAGAGGACGTATCCGGCGTCGGTCTTCGGTGAGAACGCGATCACCTGGGTGCCGTGCATCGAGACGAGCTTGCCGTTCTTGTCCTTCGTGGTCGGCTCGATGGAGATGCCCAGGGTGCGCGCGCCGGCCTGGATGGTGGCGAAGTCGCCGGTCAGGCCTATGAACTGCGGGTCGATCATCTTGAGCCACTTGCCGAGTTCGGCCGGGGTGTCGCGGTCCGGGTCGGTCGTGACGAACACCACGCGCAGGTCGTCCTGCTCGGCCTTGGGCAGCGCCTTCTTGGCGACCGCGATGTTGTTCATGGTCAGCGGGCAGGCGTCGGGGCAGTGGGTGTAGCCGAAGTAGACCAGCGTCGGGTGGCCGGCGGTCTCCTTGCGGAGGTCGTACTTCTTCCCCTGGGTGTCGGTGAGGACCAGGTCCGGCTTCTCGAACGGCTTGTCGAGGACGGTCGCGGCCTTCTGCGAGGTGTCCTCGGAGACGACGGCGACGGGCTTCCCACCGCCGTCGCCGCTGCCGCAGGCGGAGAGGGTCATGGTGGCCGCGGCGAGCAGGGCGGCCGCGACGAAGGTCTTGTTGCGCATAGAGAAATGTCCCAGATATGAGAATTCCGGCGCGCACCGGGGGTCCTACGCGAGAGTCGCACGACCCCCGGAGCGCGTGACGGACGAGCCGGATCAGGCGGTGGTCCGCCTGCGGCCGGCGAGTACGCCGTAGGCCACGCCGGCCGCGCCGACGAGGATGCCGACGATGCCGAGGACGCGGGCGGTGGTGTCGCTGCCGCTCCTGGAGGTGTCGGCGGCGGTGGTCCGGGCGGCGGGCTTGGTGTCCGCGGCGGCGTCCTTGGCCGACGCGTCGTGTCCGTCACCCTCCGAGGCCGCGGTCAGTTGAAGCACCGGCGCCGGGTTGTCCGGCTCCGTCTGGCCCTTCTGCGGCACCTCGATCCAGCGCACGACCTCCTTGTTGGAGTACGTCTGGATCGCCTTGAAGACCAGTTGGTCGGTGTCCTCGGGCAGCGTGCCGATGGAGACGGGGAACTTCTGGAAGAAGCCGGGCTTGATGCCGTCGCCGTCGGCGGTCCAGGTGACCTTGGTGACGGCTTCGGAGATCTTCTTGCCGTGCATCTCCAGCGGCTTGTCCAGCTGGGACTTGGTGACGTCGATCTTCCAGCCGGTCACCGGCTGCGGCATCACGGAGGCCAGCGGGTGGTCGGTCGGGAAGTTGACCTCGATCTTGGTGGTGGAGGCGTCGTCGCGCTCGTTGGGGACCTTGAAGCCGACGACGGCGTAGCCGCCCTTGGCGGCGGGGCCCTCCGGCTGGACGCTGACGTGCGCGAACGCGGGGGCGGACAGGGCTAGGACGGCCGAGCCGGCGACGGCGGCGGTGGCGACGAGTCGAGAAGCCTTCATAGGGGTGCACTCCACTTCGAGTGAGTCCGGTGTGTGAGGGGTGCGCGTGCGGGGCGGGACCGATGGTTGCGGTGTTCCCGCCCGAGGGGCACGCGCGCGCGTGCCGCACGACGGCGGCCGCTCCCCCGGCGAAGCCCGCTCGGTGGGGTGGTGGTCGCGTCGCGTCAGGCAGCGAGGGCGAGTGCGGCGGCGGCCGGCGGGCCGCGGCGGATCACCGTGTGCTGGAGTGCGGTGGTGTGGGGGGTAAGCGGCACGGAGTCGGCAGCACGCCGGAAGCGGGGGCCGGTGCCGGCCGCCGTGGGCAGCCCGGCGCACAGGGCGCGCACCAGGGCGAGGGCCCCGCGCAGGGACCGTACGAGCGCGGCCTCGGCGACTCCGTGCGCCGACAGCTCGATCAGCCGCAGCAGGGCCAGGTCGCCGCGCCGCAGCACCCAGCCCGTGGCGACGGCGGCCAGGACGTGGACGAGCAGCATCGGCAGGGACGGCAGGAGCGCGGCCGCGCCGACGCCGAACAGGGAGTCCGCCGGGTGGTGCACGGCGTTCAGGCCCGTGCCGGCGCCGTCGTAGGCGCGTGCGTCGACGAGTATCCGGTGGGCCTGGGCCGGGCTGATCGCGGCGGCGGTGGCCCCGCACACATACCGGGCGGCCCGCTGGACGAGCTCGGCGTCGGACAGCACGGGCAGGGAACCCGCGGGTCCCGTCGACCCCGTGGAGCCCATGGTCACGGCACCGGAGGCCATGGCGCCCATGCCGCTCTGTCCCATTCCGAACAGGGCGTGCAGCACGGTCTGGCCGACCACGAGCAGCGTCGCGATCCCCGGCAGGGAACGCGCGCGCCCGGCGAGCGGTGCCACCACGACCAGTCCCCCCAGGAACCCGGCGCCGAGCGTCCACAGCGGCACCGTGGCGCAGGAGGCCAGCGTGTGCCCGGCCGCGGCCAGCACGACGCAGACCGCGGCGAACACCGCGGCCCGCAGGATCCGGAGACCGCGTCCGGTGGGTGCGGTGCGCGGGTGGAGGGCAGACATGGCGGCCATCATCATCCCACTGGACCCGGGCCCGCCGTACGGCAGGTCTGAAAGATGCGGTAGATCCGGAAGGTCATGTTCTGATGCCGTCGGACCGCACATACACCGATTCCCTGCCCCGCCGCATCCGCCGATCGTGCGGTGTGGCGTCAACGCCGTGCTTATGGCCGGGCACTCGGGGCAATACGTAACGGTATGTCGAGCCGCGGCCGGGAGGCTGGAGCATGAGCATCTGGTGGTCACTCCATCTGCGGCGTGACGCCGCGAGCGTGCCGCTCGCCAGGCGACTGCTGCTCGGCACGATGGAGACCGCGGGCGTCGACCCCGACATCTCCTACGACCTGTCCGTGGCCCTGAGCGAGGCGTGCGCGAACGCGGTGGAGCACGGCGGGGACACCGAATCCTCCGACGCGTTCCGGGTCACCGCCTTTCTCGACGGGGAGAAGTGCCGCATCGAGGTGGCCGACGCGGGCCCCGGCTTCCCGCCGGCGGGCCGCCGCCGCCCGGTCCGTGCCGCGCGCGCCGAGGCCGAGCACGGCCGCGGCCTGTTTCTCATCCAGGAACTCGCCGACCATGTCCACATCCGCAACAGGCCGGGCCGGGGCGGCGCGGTGGTGAGCTTCGACAAGATACTCAAATGGCGTGAGGACGCCCCGCTGATGGCGGTGTAGCGCCGCGCGAGACGCCGGCCGGGCCGCCGCCGGAACATGCCGACGTGCGTGCCGCCCGGCCGCAGGTCGAAACGGGGAGCACGCGCGCGCCGCCGCTCCCGGCTCCTGCGCGCCGACGGCCGGCAGGGCGGCGACCCGGGTGCCCGATCCCTGCCGCGCCGTCAGACAGCCCTCGGCGCCAGCTGGTCGTACGCCGCCTTCGCGGTGCCCCGCGAGACGCCGAGTTCGGCGGCCACCCGGCGGGTCGCCGGCAGTCGTGTCCCGGGTGCCGGCCGCCCGTCCCGCACGGCGTCGCGGAGCGCCTTCTCCAGCCCCGCCCGGCGGCCCGCCGCCGCGTCCGGTTCCAGATGCAGACCCACCCCGGCACCGGACCAGAAGCCGTCCACGAGAACCCTCCCCCCAGGTACGTGAATTCACCGGGCGTGTCCCGGCACAGGAAGGCCGGGCACCCCGCAGGTACCCGGCCGTCACATCCGTGTCAGCTCTTCAGCGACGCCATCCAGGTCTCGACCTCGTCGGAGCGGCGCGGCAGGCCCGCGGAGAGATTGCGGTTGCCGTCCTCGGTGACCAGGATGTCGTCCTCGATGCGGACGCCGATGCCGCGGTACTCCTCCGGGACGGTCAGGTCGTCGGCCTGGAAGTAGAGGCCCGGCTCGACGGTGAGGACCATGCCCGGCTCCAGCGTGCCGTCGACGTAGGTCTCGGTCCGCGCGGCGGCGCAGTCGTGGACGTCCATACCGAGCATGTGGCCGGTGCCGTGCAGCGTCCAGCGGCGCTGCAGACCCAGCTCCAGGACCCGCTCGACCGGGCCCTCGACCAGGCCCCACTCGACGAGCTTCTCCGCGAGCACGCGCTGGGCGGCGTCGTGGAAGTCGCGGTACTTGGCGCCCGGCCTCACCGCCGCGATGCCGGCCTCCTGGGACTCGTACACCGCGTCGTAGATCTTCTTCTGGATCTCGCTGTACGTGCCGTTGACGGGCAGCGTGCGCGTGACGTCGGCGGTGTAGAGGGTGTGCGTCTCCACGCCCGCGTCCAGCAGGAGCAGGTCGCCGGAGCGTACCGGGCCGTCGTTGCGTACCCAGTGCAGCGTGCAGGCGTGCGGGCCGGCCGCGCAGATGGAGCCGTAGCCGACGTCGTTGCCCTCGACGCGCGCGCGGAGGAAGAACGTTCCCTCGATGTAGCGCTCGCTGGTCGCCTCGGCCTTGTCGAGGACCTTCACCACGTCCTCGAAGCCGCGCACGGTGGAGTCGACGGCCTTCTGCAGCTCGCCGATCTCGAAGGCGTCCTTGACCAGGCGGGCCTCGGAGAGGAAGACCCGCAGTTCCTCGTCGCGCTCGGCGGTGACCTTGTCGGTCAGGGCGGACTCGACACCGGCGTCGTAGCCGCGCACGACGCGGACCGGGCCGGTGGCCTCGCGCAGCTTGTCCGCCAGTTCGCGCACGTCGGAGGTCGGGATGCCGTACAGGGTCTCGGCCTCGGCCAGGGAGTGGCGGCGGCCGACCCACAACTCGCCCTGGCCGGAGAGCCAGAACTCGCCGTTCTCACGGTTGGAACGGGGCAGGAGGTAGAGCGTTCCCTGGTGCCCGTCCGCGGTGGGCTCCAGGACCAGGACGCCGTCCTCGGTCTGGTTGCCGGAGAGGTAGGCGTACTCGACCGAGGAACGGAAGGGGTACTCGGTGTCGTTCGAGCGGGTCTTCAGGTTGCCCGCGGGGATGACCAGGCGCTCGCCGGGGAAGCGTGCGGACAGTGCGGCGCGGCGGCGCGCGGTGTGCTCCGCCTGCGCGACCGGCTCGAGGCCGTGCAGTTCGGTGTCGGCCCAGCCGGACTTCATGTTCTCGGCGAGCTCGTCGGACACGCCCGGGTACAGGCCGTTCTTCCGCTGCTTGATCGGTTCTTCTTCGGCGGTCTCCGGGGTCTCCGGCAGCTCCTGCGCCACGGTCTTCCTCCTCGATACAGCCACTGGGCCATCCCTCATCGTACGGTCGTGCGGAAGGGGGCCAGAGGCGGAAGCGCCTGTTACCGGGCGGCCTACTCGAAGCGCGCCGCCAGCAGCGCCACGTCCTCCGTGCCGTCGGTCACGTCCAGGCCGTTCGGCAGGACCGTGTGCAGGACGTGGTCGGCGACGGCCCCCGGGTCGTGGCGGAGCGCGCGCGGGACGCTCGCCGCGGCCGCGTGCAGCCGGGCGAAGGCGCGGTCGACGGGATCGCCGGTGCGGTGCAGCAGCCCGTCGGTGTAGAGCAGCACCGTCTCGCCCGCGGACACCTGGAACTCCACGCTCGGCGCCTCCCAGCAGGCGAGCATGCCCAGCGGCGCGGACACGGACGTCTCCACGAACTCCGTGCGCCGTTCGCCGAGCACCAGCGGCGGGCAGTGCCCGGCGCCCGCCAGGGTGATCCGGCGCAGTGCGGGTTCGCAGTAGGCGAACAGGGCCGTGGCGGACCGGGCGGGCTCGGTCAGCCGCAGAAGCAGTTCGAGGTCGGACAGGACGGCGACGGGATCCTCGCCCTCCATCACCGCGTACGCCCGCAGGGACGCCCGCAGTCGGCCCATGGCGGCGATCGCGCCCGGCCCGGCGCCGGTGACCGAGCCCACCGCGAGGCCGAGCGCGGCGTCGGGCAGCGGCAGCGCGTCGTACCAGTCGCCGCCGCCGCGCGGCCCGGTGCGGTGCCGGGAGGCGAGCTGGACACCGGGGACACGGGGCAGCCGGGAGGGCAGCAGCTCCTCGTAGACCGTTGCCATGCACGCGCGCGTGCGCTCGGTGTCGAGCAGGCACGCCAGGTGCTCGGTGGCGAAGCGGAGGTAGAGGCCGGCGAGGTGGCGCTGGCGCTCGGCCGGTTCTGCGGGTTCGTCGTAGAGCCAGACGGCGGCGCCGAGACGGCCGGCGGTCTCGGTGGACAGGGGTAGCGCGTAACTGGCGGCGTAGCCGAGGCGGCCGGCCACCTCGCGGTGGCGCGGATCGAGGCCGTCCTCCGCGAACAGGTCGGGGCGCACGACCTCGCCGTCGCCGCCCGGCAGCCCGGCCGCGGTGTCGAGGAGCGCCCCGTAGGGCATGGCGCTGCGCGGCACGGTCTCGATGTGGCCGAGATCGGCCCGTGCGAGGCCGAGGCCGATGGTGGTGTCGGGGCCGAGTCCGTCGTCCGGTTCGAGGACGGCGAGGCCGCGCCGGGCGCCGACGAGGGCGGCGCTGGCGCGCAGCAGTTCCTTCAGCGCGGCGTCGAGTCCGTTCGTCCGGGCCAGCCGTTCGGTGAGCTCGTTCAGGGTGGTGAGGTCGGAGACCCAGCCGGCGAGCCGGTCCTGGAGGAGGGCGCCCGGCGGGCGGGGGGCGTGCGGGCCGGACGGACTGCTGGGGGAGTTGTCCGGGGCGGCGGACGAGGGCGCGGCAGTGTGTGCGGGTGCCGGAACCGTTGAATCGATTCCAGCCACTTTCGGAGGGTGGGGGGCGTTCATGGCGTCCGGCTTTCCGACCGGTGCGTATTGCTCAAAAGCATCGCAAACCCCCATGTCATTCTGCGCCGCCAGCAGTGTCTCCACATGTACACGCACTCGTGAGGGGATGTCCAGCATTGTCCTGCCGGGTTTCCTGGTGTCAGAGGGCTTCTCGGGGTCTTCTTCCCAACCTCTTGCGAAAAGGGGAAGTTGGCTTGAAACTGCCTCGGGTGACGGCCTGTTGCGGTCGACTGGGCTTGCTCGACAGAGCGTCACAGCGGTCGTGATGGGTACGTACTCGGAGAAGGCCAGGGATGGTTGGGGGTCACCCGGAACCTGGCGACGGACCCGGGCGTCTTAGCCACCGACGACCGTGCCCCATCCTTGCGCGATGGAGGCGGAGAGCAGAACACAAGACGGCACAACGCCAGGCTCCGCCACCCCGCGCCACGCCCATGCTTCTGGTAGACGCAGTATGGACGGAGCTGCCGTGGAAGCAGCCGATGCTCGGCCCATAGGGGTTCCCCGTGCCTGAAGGCAGGGGTGTGATGCGCCAACAGGTACGCACAGTGCAGTGATCGACACATGGTGTGAGTGGTCCACGGTGTTGCCAGCGGTGCAACGGAAAGGAACGAGCGCTCATGCGCGAGATCCCCGGAAGGCGACGCGGGCTCCTGTCCCAGCGCAGTGACGAGAGGCCTGGGCCGATCGGCGCGGCCCTGACCTTCGCGACCCGGTGGCAGTGGCCCGTGCTGCCGGGTGTGGCACCGGAACCGCGGCGGCACGGCCGCTGCGGCTGCCCCGACCCGGAGTGCACGGTGCCCGGCGCGCACCCCTTCGAACCCGGCCTCCTCGCGGCCACCACCGACGCCCGCATGGTGCGCTGGTGGTGGACCAACCGGCCCACCGCGCCGATCGTCCTGGCCACCGGAGGCAAGGCCCCCTGCGCGGTGAGCCTGCCGGCCCTGCCGGCCGCCCGGGCCCTCACCGCGCTCGACCGCGTCGGCATGCGGCTCGGACCGGTCGTCGCCTCGTCCACGCGCTGGGCGATCCTCGTCAAGCCCTACTCCATGGAGCAGTTGGGCGAATTGCTCTACGCCAAGGACTTCGTCCCCGGCTCGCTCCGCTTCCACGGCGAGGGCGGCTACCTCGCCCTGCCCCCCTCCGAGACCGGAGCCGGCCCGATCCGCTGGGAGCGCGCCCCGCTGCCCGGCTCCGCCTCGCCCTGGGTGCCCGACGTGGAGGCCGTGGTCGATGCCGTGGTGGAGGCCCTCACTCGTACGGGTGTGAGCGCCCCCGAGTTCTAGGGGTGTGGCGGCCGCGGCGGGCGAAGCGCCCGCCCCGCGTCGTTGTCGTCCCCTCATGCTGCGTCGTTCCGCCGGACACGGAAGCCGAGTGCCGCGCGGCGGCCCCGATCCCCGACGTGTCCGCCTGCTCGCCCTCCTGGGCGTCGTCGCCTGCGCCGTCGTACTGCCACTGGCCGTGGCGTCCGCGGGCCAGGTGGGCGACCTGAGCGGTACGGACGACGCCCTGCCGCGCGGCGACGACAAGATGCCCTCCGCCGCGCCCGCCCGTTCCCCGCTGGTGCTCGGTCCGGGGCTCGCGACCGCCGCGCACCGCGGCCCTGAGATCACCTCGCCCGGTGGGGTCGAGGCACCGACCTGTGTGGTGACCCGGTGCGAGGACACCTGGGCGCGCACCTATTACCGCAACGCGACCGGAAGGTCTGGACGCCGACCTGACCCTCATGGGCCCGGGCGAGCGCACCGTACGGACGCACTGCGCGCCGACCGGAGGTGGGGAACCGGAGACCTGTGAGACACCGCGGGAGCACAGCCGGGGGACGACGGTGGCGTACAGCACCGTCGCGGAGTTCGCCGAGCGCGGCGGGCGTGCCGCGCCGCTGCTGCGGTCCGGGAGCAACTCGCCCATGACGACGGACGGAGGGTTGACGTACGGCTGCGCTGGGTGAGCGACGGCGGACACGCAAGCGCCCGGTTGCTGGCGACGGGGGATGCACCAGCAACCGGGCTACTGGAACGGTAACAAGAGATCGGCAGTTCGCAAATTCGATCCCGGCTTTCCAGTCACCGGGTGGACGGCCTTTCCAGTCATCGACTCGCCTGCGCCGCCCGCCGGTTGTGACGGCGGTCACCCGCTCCGCCCGAGCGGGGCGGCTGACCGGCGGCCGACCGGAGGCCGGCCGCCCGGCCGTCGCTCAGCTCAGTGTGACCTGACGGTTGGTCAGGCCGCCGCGGGCCCGGCGCTCGTCCCCGGTCAGCGGCGCTTCGGTGGCCAGCGCGGCGGCCAGCTGCTCGGCGAACTCGGCGGCCGGCTTCTCCAGGTCCTGGGCGCCCATCTCGCTCAGCAGGTCCCACACGGGCACGGTGAGGCCGTGCGCCCGGAACGAGCCCACGAGCCGGGTGCCCTCACCGAGGTTCGAGCGGCCCGCCGCGTGCAGCCGCGCGAGAGCGTCCAGAAGCTGCTCCTCCGGGTGCGGCATGACCCAGCGCAGGTGGTTCTTCTCCGGCGTCCGGCACCAGTACGCCGCCTCGACGCTCTCCAGGCGCACGGTCGGAATGGCCGCCGCGTTGGCGCGCTCCAGGGAGGCGGTGACCTCCGGCGTCGCGTTCTCCGCGTCCGGCACCCAGAACTCGAAGCCCTCGTGCACCACCGGCTCGAAGGGGGCCTCGAGGTCGAGCAGGTCCTGGAGCCGCGGGCCGTCGGCCGGGGCGCGGCGGCCCTGCACCGGGGTGCCGGGCTTGGCCTCCAGCGCGCGCAGCAGGGTGTCGGCGAGGTCCCGGCTGATGTCGCCGGACGCCGTGTCGTTCTGCAGGCCGAGCAGCACCGAGCCGTCGTCGCGGCGCAGCGCGGGCCAGGCCATCGGCAGGACCGTGGCGAGCGTGACCGCCGGGACGCCGTCGGGCAGGCCGTCGCGGAGCGCCAGCCCGGCCGTGGCGGCGGGGACCAGCTCGCGCAGCGCCACCCAGTCGCACTCGCCGGGCAGTCCCTCGAAGGGCCGCTGCACCAGCTCGGTCACCGCGTGCGCGGCGGCCCGGCCGTGGCAGGCCTTGTACCGCCGGCCGCTGCCGCACGGGCAGGGCTCGCGCGCACCGACGACCGGGATCTCTCCATCCGTGAGCTGCGGGCGCTTGGCCTTCGTCTGGGGTCGCTTCTTGGCCATCTGGGTGTCTCCCGGTTACGGCTCGTCTCGTACGGGCGCGAGCCTAGCCGTTCACGCCGTCAACGACGGGACCCTGTGGACGCGGCGGGGCAGCGGTGGGCAATGCCGGGGAGTGGGGACAGCCGGCCGGCCCGCGCCCCCGCCCGGGGTCCGGCCCGGGCGCGGCGCACGCGTGCGTGTTCAGTCCAGGTCGCCGAAGGCGTCCGTGAAGCCGAGGTCGGGCAGGGCCGACACCGGCGGTGCGGTGATCCGGGAGGCGAAGTCGTCGCGACGGTGACCGGCATCCGGGTCGTGCACGTCGTCGTGGACCACCACCCATACGGTGACCTCGCCGCCGGCGCCGTCCCGTACCCCCCAGTCGTCGCAGAGGGCGGTGATGATGTTCAGCCCGCGGCCGCCGTGCGCGGTGACCGAGGGGGTGGCCGGGGACGGGCGGGTCGGGCCGCCGCCGTCGGTCACCTCGACGATCAGCCTGCCGCCCGCGTCCACCCGCCACGCGGCCCGGACGTCGCCGTCGCCGGCCAGGGCACCGCGCAGCGGCCGGCCGTGCTTGCAGGCATTGCTCAAGAGTTCGGAAAGGATCAGTACGGCGTCGTCGACGACCGATTCCGCCACGCCACCGCTGCGCAACTGATCACGCATCAGGTGTCTTGCTTCCCTCACGCCCGCAGGGCCATGGGGTACGGCCATGCTCGACGACGTGGGCACCTCCTGTGCCACCACCAACGCCACCCCCGAGACCTCCTTCGCCCCACGCCACGGTGTGGATGCCCCACCGGCCTGCGCCGGAAACCGGCCGATCCGCGTCCGGCGACGCATTCGGGACGGCCGATCACGCACCGAACGCGCCGGAGCACTCCCTGTCATCGCCGCTGGACCGGCGGCCGGTCAGCGGCCGAGCCGGTGCAGGACCGCGCGCGGACGGTTGGTGATGATGGCGTCCACCCCCAGGTCCACGCAGAGGCCGACGTCCTCGGGTTCGTTCACCGTCCACACGTGCACCTGGTATCCCGCCTGCTTGAGCCGCTCCACGTACGTCGGCTGGTTGCGCACGATCCGGATCGAGGGCCCCGCGATCCCGACCCCGGCCGGCAGCCGCCCGTCCCGCAGCCGCGGTGAGACGAACTGCATCAGATAGACCGTCGGCAGCGCAGGCGAGGCCGCCCGCACCCGGTGCAGCGAGCGCGCCGAGAAACTCATCACACGCACCGGCGACGTCGCGGCCGAGGCCGGGGCGTCCAGTCCGAACCGCTTCAGGAGCGTCAGCAACCGCTCCTCCACCTGCCCGGCCCACCGCGTGGGGTGCTTGGTCTCGATGGCCAGCTCCACCGGCCGTCCGGCATCGGCGACGAGTTCGAGCAGCCGCTCCAGGGTGAGGACGGAGGTGGCCTCGGGGTCCTCGGGCCGCACCTCCCAGTCCGGCTCCTCGACCCGGCCGCGCCAGGACGCGCGCGTGCGCCAGGAGCCGAAGTCCAGCGCGGCGAGGTCGGAGAGCTCCAGGGCGGACACCGCTCCCCGGCCGTTGGACGTACGGTTGACGCGGCGGTCGTGCACGCAGACGAGATGACCGTCCGCGGTCAGGCGCACATCGCACTCAAGGGCGTCCGCGCCGTCCTCGATGGCCTTCCGGTAGGCGGCCAGCGTGTGCTCCGGGGCGGCCTCGGAGGCTCCGCGGTGGGCGACGACTTGGATGTGGTGCTGCCGTGCGTGGGTCACCGCGTCATGGTGCCACCGCGGCGGAGTGGGCGGGACGGCGGAGAGCCGTCGATAATGTGTCTGTTTCATGTGAGATGACCCATATAAAGAATGCACTCGAACCCACAGCAACGGCTTATGGTGCTCTGACGGCCCGTGGGAAAAGCTGACTACGTACACCTGCACATGCACAGCTGGAGCGCGCCGGGTCGCCGGCGGCCTGACGAGCGTGACCGAGTGCGACCGACAACAACAGCCGTGGACCAAGGAGAAGAGCTGTGAGCACCGAGAACGAGGGCAACACGGTACCCCCGGCGCCGTCCGCACCTCCCGTGCCGGTGGAGACTCCCGCTGCTTCCCCGCATCCGGCCGCCCTCCAGGGCGGCCCTGCCGCACCCCCGCCCCCGGACGCGCCTCCGCACGTCCCGGGAGCCCACGGCGGGGTCGGCGGGTCCGCACCGCAGGGCCCCGGCTCGCCGGTCGACGGCTCCTGGCCGCCTCCGTCCCCCACCGCGCCCGCCTACGCGGACGGCGGCGCGGGAGGCTCCGGCTGGGGCGACGCGTACCAGCAGCACCAGCCCGCGCCCAAGCCCGGCGGCCGGCGCGGCGGCCTGGTCGCCGCGGTTCTGGTGGCCGCGCTGGTCGCCGGCGGCCTGGGCGGCGGCCTCGGCTACACACTGGCCAGGAACGACGACAGCAGCTCCACCACGGTCTCCGCCTCCGACACCGGCGCCTCGCAGATCAAGCGCGACCCGAGCTCGATCGCGGGGGTGGCCGCCAAGGCCCTGCCGAGCACGGTCACCATCGAGGCCGAGGGAACCGGCGGCCGGGGCGGCACCGGCACCGGCTTCGTCTTCGACACCCAGGGCCACATCCTCACCAACAACCACGTGGTGGCCGAAGCCGTCGACGGCGGCAAGCTCAGCGCCACCTTCCCGGACGGCAGGAAGTACGACGCCGAGGTCGTCGGCCACGCCCAGGGCTACGACGTCGCGGTCATCCGGCTCAAGAACGCCCCCTCGGACCTCAAGCCGCTCGCCCTCGGCGACTCCGACAAGGTGGCCGTCGGCGACGAGACGATCGCCATCGGCGCGCCCTTCGGCCTGTCGAACACGGTGACGACCGGCATCATCAGTGCGAAGAACCGTCCCGTCGCCTCCAGCGACGGCGGCTCCGACAGCAAGGCCTCCTACATGAGCGCCCTGCAGACGGACGCCTCCATCAACCCGGGCAACTCCGGCGGCCCGCTCCTCGACGCGCGCGGCGCGGTCATCGGCATCAACTCCGCCATCCAGTCCGCGGGCAGCGGCGGCCTCGGCGGCGCCGGCCAGTCCGGCTCGATCGGCCTGGGCTTCGCCATCCCGATCAACCAGGCCAAGTACGTCGCCCAGCAGCTCATCAAGACCGGTAAGCCCGTCTACGCCAAGATCGGCGCGTCGGTCTCCCTGGAGGGCACGACCAACGGCGCCAAGATCACCGCCCAGGGCGTCAGCGGCTCCGACCCGGTCGAACCGGGCGGCCCCGCCGCCGAGGCCGGCCTCAAGCCCGGCGACGTCATCACCAAGCTCGACGACCGGGTCATCGACTCCGGCCCCACCCTCATCGGCGAGATCTGGACCCACAAGCCCGGCGACAAGGTCACCATCACCTACAAGCGCGGCGGCAAGGAGCACACCGCGGACGTCACCCTCGGCTCCCGCATCGGCGACAGCTGATCCCACGCGCGCCTGCCAACCCGTTAGTCTTGTCCCCGCGCCGTCGCGCACGAGCGGCGCGGGGTGGGTTGCCCGAGCGGCCTAAGGGAACGGTCTTGAAAACCGTCGTGGCGCGAGTCACCGTGGGTTCAAATCCCACACCCACCGCGCACGTGAACGGCCCCTGACTAGTGCTTATGGTCGGGGGCCGTTGCCATGTCCGGTGCCCGCCCGGCACCGCTGTTCCCCCCTGGTTTCCCGCTCGATCGGGCACGGGTGGGCACGCGGGGGGCATGGCTCACGGCCAGGTGCTCGCCACGAATCGGGGCTCCGCAAGAGCTGTTGTGGCCTTGGTCGTCTTCGTCAACGTGAGCGCTGGGTCATCTGAAGAACCGCGGCTCGGGGCAGATCTCCAGGGCATCGTCCGGCCGGTCCGCCCATTTCCACCAGGCGTGCCCATCGGCACACCTCCACAGCGACCGGCATGCCCGCCCATCGCCGTCCCGCCCGACTTCAGCGGCTGAGTGCACCCGGGACAGGACATGGTGTCGGTCATGTGACGGCGCACTCCGAATCGGGATTATCGACTGATGGGGATCTCATAGACGATCTCGCAGTGCGCGGCAGGCACCACGATGTGATGAACGGCCGCACCCTCTGGGCGGTCGTACGCAGAACGGTCCCCACGACGGGCGATGTCGGGGGACCGGGCCATCAGCGATAGGAGCTGACCAGCGTGCTCAACCGTATCCGCCGTGCCCTCTCCCTCACCAGCGGCCCCGGATCTCTCCAGGGCCTCCGGTCTGTGCGCACTCGGCAGGATTCGGACCTGCAATCTTCTGATCCGTAGCTCTATCCGATGCCACGTCAGGCGTACGGGGACAGGAGTTGGGGAAGTTGCCGTGGCCGGTGCTCGAAGCGGCGGTGTCAAAGGATCTCCGTGACGAGCCACGTGCCGTCGACCTTCGCCAACGCGCTTCTGCCTTCGGCAGATTGGCGCGCTCCTGAGCGGTCAGTGGCCTCAAAAGTCTTCCAGTGCCTGGGAACACGTGTCGCTCTCCCCGGGGCCCGAACCGCACGTCTCCGCGCGAAACCGCCTTCTGGAACCCCGCAGGTTGCGTTGGACTTTGGTTACGGTTGACGCGTAGTTACCTGGCGAATCGCGCTCAGCGCTTCCGAGTGCACCGTCACCGAATGGTGTCGGTATGGAACTGGCTGCCGCCGTGAGTGCGCGTGCGGTGTGTCGCTGGCGGCTATTCAGGCGAGGATCTCTCGGTTGAATTGCGATCGTAGCTGGGCGTGTTGCCTTCCCGTCGATTGATCCGACATGAATCATTTCTGTCGGTGTTCCGGTACCACCTACGGGAACGACACTCGCGATCCGCCCGAAGGAGCCCCGATGCGTCTGAGCATCTCTCGTATCGCCCCCATTCTCATGGGACTCATCCTCGCCGCTCTGGGCGTCGTTACGCCACCCGCTACCGCACAAGCTGCCACACCGGGTCCGGACCTACTCGGGGTGTCGCAGTCGGCTACGGCGCCTACCAGCCCAGTGCTCGGCACTCCCTCCGCCAAGGCAAGCAGAACCACTCGTGCCACCAGCCGGGCGCTGATTGTGAACGTGACCAGCTGCAAAGAGAGCGACCTGCAAGCCGCGATCGGCGCTGTCGCCACAGTGGGCGGCACGGTCAACCTCAGGCGCGGCTGCACCTACACCCTCACCGACGCCGCACCGCCCAACGACGATAACGGACTACCAGTCATCAAGAATAAGGTCACGATCAACGGACGTGGCGACACCATCACCCGAGCCGCAACCGCGGCCAATTTTCGTTTCTTCGAAATCGACGGCACCAATGGAAACCTCACTCTCAACGACCTGACCCTCAGTAAAGGTCACGCGTCCACTAGCCTTGGCAACGGCCGAGGCGGTGCCATCTGGCTCAACGGCTCCGGTGCCGCACTGAAGCTGAACAACACCAGCCTCACCACCAACACCGCCGACACCTTTGGCGGGGCCATCGACAACGACAACGGCACGGTGAGCGTCAACAGGAGCACGCTCCGCAACAACAGGGCGAGTTCCGGCGGGGCCGTGTTCGTCAACCCATTCGGAGGTTCCGGCAAGGTGACCTTCGACAGAACCAGGATCACCGGCAACCACGCAACCAACCTGGCTGGCGGGATCGCCGCCGCCGTCGGCACGACGGTGACGCTGATCAGCACCCGAGTCACTGACAACGACGTCAGCGGTACCAATGCGCGGGGCGGCGGCATCGCGCAAGCCGGGAAAATGACGCTGAAGAAAAGCGAGGTCATCGGCAACGCCATCACCGGTAACAATGCGCAGGGCGGAGGCATCTATAACCTTTCCGGCACGGTGAAGCTCACCAAAAGCCCGGTCACCGGTAATACCACCAACGGCACGAACTCCCGCGGTGGCGGCATCTTCAATACGGCCTCCGGCACGGTGGCTCTCACCCGAAGCCCGGTAACCAAGAACCGGGCGCTGGGAACAGGTGCAACCGGTGGCGGCATCTTCAACGCCAGCGGCACGGTGACGCGGATCGCCAGCCCCGTCGCCCGTAACCGGCCCAACAACTGTGGTAGCCCCAGCACCGTACCCGGCTGCTCCTAGGCCGGGCTCACAGGTGCCATGCGCTGAGCTTGCTCAACGCCTCGGCGCGCTCCTCAATGACCTTCATCCGGGCGCGCCGCTCGGCTTCATGGTGGTGGGCGTCCTGGGCTGTGCTCTGTCCGGGCCACTTGCGGTGGAGCAATCCGCATTCCTCGATGAACCATCCGGTGCTCACGGCGTTCAGGGCCATCAGGAGGCCGGTGTCCTCAGAGGCTGGGAGCTCCATCCAACCGCCCAACGCGGTGACAAGGTCGCGCCGTGCGCACAGCGTCGCCGCATGCACCTGCGCCCGGTAGTCGTGTGTTCGCCACCGTTCCAGGACGGCACCTTGAACAATCGGTCCGGCCGGGGGTCGCCCTCGAAGCCGGCGAACCGTCTGGCAGTGGGTCGAGGACGCGTGAGGTCGTCCAGGCGACCTCGCTCTGTTCGGTCAGGACGGTGATGTCTCGGAGTACGGCGCTGGGGAGCGGCGGATCACCTTCGTGAAGGTCGGCCGCCACGTGCGCATCCCCGAGAGCGCTGTGAACGCGTTCGTGGCTGCCAACGCCGTGAAGCCGATCGCCCTGCGTCCGGTGTCCCGTCCGGCCGCTTCCAAGTCCGCTGCCCGGGACCGGACGGCGTTCTGCGGCCAGCGGATCGGACGTTTGCCACGTCGATGGATGCTGACCGATGGCTCATGCGGAAACGTATCGAGATCGAGGAGGGCCGCTGGCTTGACCCTGCCGAGGGGCAGACGACCGTGCGGGACTGGGCCGCTCGTTGGCGGGCTGCCGTCGCTCCACAGCTCGAGCACACGACGCAGGCGTCGTACCGGTCGCTGATCAACTCGCGGAGCAATCCGGTGCTCGGTAACCGTGAGCTGTCGAGTCTGCGGCCGATCACGGTCACGCAGATCATGGCCTCTGCCCTGGACAACGACCTGATCTCGCAGACTCTGTGCCGTGGCGTTCGGCTTCGCATGACCTGCTGATCGTGCTACTCGCCTTCGCCGGTCTGCGCGTGGGGGAGGCGTTCGCGCTTCGGCCTGCGGCCAACTCGTGGCATCACGACTCGGCCCGTTGGGTGATGGCTGCCTCGGTGCGGTCTCCCAGGAACTCGTACCACCGGCGTTCCAGGCAGACGTAGCGCACGTCCGCTTCGACGAGGCTGAGGAAACCCGACACGGTCTCGGTGAGACGTTGCTGCAGCCCCGGGTCGGTCAGCGTTCCGTCCTCGGCGAAGGCCTGGTAGCTGTTGGCCAGGCTGAACATGTCCGGGTAGACGCGGGTGCCCAGGTGCTCCAGGGGAATCCTCAGAGCCCACAGCCCGCGGTTGCCGCCGACCAGGGACGGCGAGGCGGAGACGAGCATCGCATGCTTGTTCTTGAACGGCTGCGGCCGGACACGGGAGACCCAGTCGATCGCGTTCTTCAGCACTCCCGGTACGGAGGCGTTGTACTCCGGCGAGGAGATGACGAAGGCGTCGCTCTGCTCGAGTCGGTCGCGCAGGCCGAGGGCGCCGTGCGGCAGCCCTTCGGTGGCCTCCATGTCGCCGTCGTACAAAGGCATGTCGAACTCGTGCATGCCGGCGAGGTCGACGGTGGCACCAGTGTCGGAGATGAGCCGGGCCACGAGGGAGGCCAGGCGTGCGTTGGCCGAATCGGTCCGCAGTGCCGCGCCGAAGACCAGGAATCGCAGCGGGCCGGGAGGCGTGTCCGTGGGCATGGATCCGTCCTTCCGTCGTGGGTACGCGCCTCCAGCGGGGGCGCCCCACTGACCAGTGTGGTTCCCGGAGCGCCGCCGTGCGACCGACAGCCGGAGCCGGGCAGGCCGATGACGCGGCGCCGCCCGGAGTCGTTCTCGTCGGGGGCCTCAGGGCCGGTGGCCCGTCAGGCGGGCTGCGGAGGCTATGGTCGCGCGGGCCTCGTGTTCGGGCAGGCCGGTGTGGAGGGCCGCGTCGACCAGGGGCTCGACGAGAGAGGGGCCGATGCCGTCCTCGTAGGCGCGGCAGGCGGCCCAGAACAGGCGCGTGTTGCGCTGGCCCTCGTGGGCGCCCAGGACGAACTGCACCAGCCCATCGCCGTGCCGTCCAGCCGAGGCCGGTGCGGGGTGGCGGGCGGTGCGGGGCGGGGGGAGCAGGAGGCGCAGGAGCGCGCGCGGGCAGGGTGCCGGGGCGAGGTGCGCGGTGCCGGGGGCGGTGGCGTAGACGCCGTGTCCGGTGCGGGAGCCGGGGCCGACCAGGTAGCCGCCCGCGCCGCGGATGTCGATGCCGGGGGCCAGGCGGCCGGCCGAGTTGGGGACGACGACGTCGGGCGGCCCGCTCAGCCACAGATGGCGCCCGCCGCTGGGGGTCAGGATGACCACCGTGGCGGGGATGGTGAACAGGTGGCGCAGGGCGAGCTCACGCAGGGCCGCCGAGGCGTCCATGCCGGTCTTGGTGTCCAGATCGACGCCGATCAGATGGTGCGGGGGCAGTCCGCAGGCGATGCCGTAGCCGGTGGCCCAGGGCGCGGCGGCGAACAGTTCCCGGATCCGGGCCGGGTCGGTGGAGGCGTCGTACACCCCGTGGCCGAAGCGGCCGCACTCGCCGTGGCAGGGCGGACCGGGTGGGCCCACCGCGGTGGGGCCGTCACGGTGCGGGGAGCGCAGGGCCGGGAGTTTCGTCCGGGACAGGGGGATGACGGCCAGTCCGCGTTCGGCGGCTGACAGGGCGTGCGCGAGGGCCAGCGTCGTGGCCTGCCGGTCGATGGTGGCCATGCCCTTATATTCGTACACGCGTTCGAAAAAAGGAAGGGGCGGGTGCTGCGCGCCATGGGGTGGGGTTTTCGTGCGGCTTCCGGAGGGGTGTCTCAGCCTTTGCGGCGCTTGGGGAGCGGCGGTCCGCGTCGCCCCCATGGAGGCTACTGAGGCAGGAAAGGTGGTGAAAGGGGTTTATCGACTTGTTCTCACGCTTGAGTGCGAATCAGTCGCTCCGGGGTGTTCGCCGGGCTCCGGTGGGCAACTCTGATCTCGCGACGTCGTGAGAAAGCCCGGGCGGTCGGCCAACTGCCCAGGTGAAAACCGTACTTCACGTACTCCCGGCAAGGCAGCCGGTGCGTACCTCGTACTGGAGGAGCAACATGGCAAGCATCCGTACCGCCCGTGTTCTCGCCGCCGCCGCGGCCATCCCCCTCGCCGCGGCGCTCTTCACCGGTGTCGCGGCCGCGGACGCGGGAGCCATCGCGGGCGACGGATCGAACGCGGGCGTCGCGGGCCTCGTCGGCAGCGGGGTCGGCCACGACAACAGCGGCAACTCGTCCACCACGCAGCAGCAGGCGGTCGGTTCGGGCGCCTCGAACCAGAGCAACACCGCACAGGTCAACCGCTCCGCGTTCACGGCCATCCAGCAGGGCAACGCGAACGTCGCCATCCACTTCACCCGTCTGTGGTGAGCCGGGGTGGGCCGGCGCGCACTCTGGGGACCCGCCGGCCCTGACCCCCATGGTGGGTGTGCTCGTGGGGACGTAACACACCTCTGCGCGGCGGTGCTTCGGCGCCGCCGCGCAGACGTGTTCCGTGCGACCGTGGCAGGGGGCCCGGTCGCCCGGGACGCCGTCCAGGAGTCCCCCAGGGGTGAACCCGCAGTGCACACGGTCCGTTCCTCCACCTTCAGGAGGTGCGGTCAACCCCACCCCTACAACCTGAGGCGGACTCGGCTGCGGGACCTGCGGGCGATCCGCGGGAGCGAGTGCCGCTCCTAGCGTGGAGCCATGACCACACCCGTCCGCACCAGCGTGTCGAAAGCCGCCGTACCGGCGACCGGGACTCCGGCGTACCCGTCCTTCGCGTCGTACGTGCGGGACCGGCAGCCGGTGCTGCTGCGCACCGCCCGGTCGCTGACCGCGAACCCGAGCGACGCGGAGGATCTGCTGCAGACCGCGCTCATCAAGACGTACGTGGCGTGGGAGCGGATCGAGGACCACCGGGCGCTCGACGGCTATGTGCGCCGCGCGCTGCTGAACACGCGCACCTCGCAGTGGCGCAAGCGGAAGGTCGACGAGTTCGCCTGCGACGAGTTGCCCGAGCCGGAGCCGGTGCCGGGCGCGACCGACCCGGCGGAGCAGCAGGCGCTGCGTGACGCCATGTGGCGGGCGATCATGAGGCTGCCCGCCCGGCAGCGGGCGATGGTCGTCCTGAGGTATTACGAGGACCTCTCCGAGGTGCAGACGGCCGAGGTGCTCGGAGTGTCCGTGGGGACGGTGAAGTCGGCGGTGTCGCGGGCGCTCGGCAAGCTGCGGGAGCACGCGGAACTGGGGCCCGTGCGCTGACCGTTGGGGAACGTTGCGTGATCGATCATCCGGGGCTAGTGACATACCGCACGGTATGTGAGCAGAATCAGCGCAGCCCTTACCGCCGCGTAGGCGACGCTGCCCCGGGAGGACGCCGTGCTGAGCACCATGCAGGACGTACCGCTGCTGATCTCGAGGATCCTGGCCCACGGGTCGACGATCCACGGGGCGTCGCAGGTGATCAGCTGGACCGGTGACAGCGAGCCGCACCGCCGCTCCTTCGCCGGGATCGGAGAGCGCGCGGCCCAGCTGGCGCACGCCCTGCGCGAGGAGCTCGGGGTCGCGGCCGACGACCGGGTCGCCACCCTCATGTGGAACAACGCCGAGCACGTCGAGGCGTACTTCGCGATCCCCTGCATGGGCGCGGTGCTGCACACCCTCAACCTGCGCCTGCCCGCCGAGCAGCTGGCCTGGATCGTCAACCACGCCGCCGACCGCGTCATCATCGTCAACGGCTCCCTGATCCCGCTGCTCGGCCCGCTGCTGCCGCACCTGAAGACGGTCGAGCACATCGTCGTCTCGGGCCCCGGCGACCGCACCCCGCTCGACGGCTCCCACGCCCGGGTGCACGAGTACGAGGACCTGATCGCGGCCAAGCCGGTCACCTACGACTGGCCCGAGCTGGACGAACGCCAGGCCGCCGCCATGTGCTACACCTCCGGCACCACGGGCGACCCCAAGGGCGTGGTCTACAGCCACCGTTCGGTCTACCTGCACTCCATGCAGGTCAACATGAGCGAGTCCATGGGTCTGACCGACCGGGACACCACGCTCGTGGTCGTCCCGCAGTTCCACGTCAACGCCTGGGGCCTGCCGCACGCCACCTTCCTGTCCGGCGTCAACCTGCTGATGCCGGACCGCTTCCTTCAGCCGGCTCCCCTCGCCGAGATGGTCGAGCGGGAGAAGCCGACCCACGCGGCCGCCGTGCCCACCATCTGGCAGGGGCTGCTCGCCGAGCTGGCCGCCCGGCCCCGCGACGTCTCCTCCCTCACCCAGGTCACCATCGGCGGCTCGGCCTGCCCGCCCTCCCTCATGGAGGCCTTCGACCGGCTGGGCATGCGGGTCTGCCACGCCTGGGGCATGACCGAGACCTCCCCGCTCGGCACGGTGGCCCGCCCGCCGGCCCACGCGGTCGGCACGGACGAGGAGTTCGGCTACCGCCTCACCCAGGGCCGCTTCCCGGCCGGCGTCGAGGCCCGCCTGACCGGACCCGGCGGCGAACGGCTCCCCTGGGACGGCGAGTCCGCGGGCGAGCTGGAGGTCCGCGGCCCGTGGATCGCCGGCGCCTACTACAACGGTCCCGGCGCCGAACCGCTCCGCCCGGCCGACAAGTTCAGCGAGGACGGCTGGCTGAAGACCGGCGACGTCGGCACCATCAGCCCCGACGGCTTCCTCACTCTCACCGATCGGGCCAAGGACGTCATCAAGTCGGGCGGCGAGTGGATCTCCTCCGTCGAGCTGGAGAACGCCCTGATGTCCCACCCGGACGTCGCCGAGGCCGCCGTCGTCGCCGTCCCCGACGACAAGTGGGGCGAGCGCCCGCTGGCCACCGTCGTCCTCAGGGAAGGCGCCACCGCCGGATTCGAGGCACTGCGCGCCTTCCTCCAGGAGGAGCGCGGGATCGCCAAGTGGCAGCTCCCGGAACGCTGGACGATCATCGAGGCAGTTCCGAAGACCAGCGTCGGCAAGTTCGACAAGAAGGTGCTGCGCAGGCAGTACGCCGCCGGAGAGCTGGACGTCACCCGGATCTGACCGCGAACCGGACGGCACGCGCACGCGTACTCGTGTGGGGCGGGGAGCACCGAGGCTCCCCGCCTGGCGTCGTAGGGACGTGGGCCAGTCGGTCAGTTGGTGCCGATCCGGGCCAGCAGATCGACGATCCGGCTCTGCACCTCGTCGCTGGTGGACCGCTCCGCGAGGAACAGCACCGTCTCGCCCGAGGCCAGCCTCGGCAGGTCGGCCTGGTCGACGGCGGCCGTGTAGACGACCAACGGGGTGCGGTTGAGCTGCCCGCTCGCGCGCAGCCAGTCCAGGATCCCGGCCCGGCGCCGATGCACCTGCATCAGGTCCATCACGACCAGGTTCGGCCGGAACTGCCCGGCGAGCGTCACCGCGTCGTTGTCGCTCGCGGCCCGGGCCACCTGCATCCCGCGCCGCTCCAGCGTCGCCGTCAGCGCCAGCGCGATCTCCGCGTGCTCCTCGATCAGCAGCACACGCGGCGGATGCTGCTCGCTGTCGCGCGGCGCGAGGGCCTTCAGCAGTACGGCCGGATCGGCGCCGTAGGCCGCCTCACGCGTCGCCTGCCCGAGTCCGGCCGTGACCAGCACCGGCACCTCGGCGGCGACCGCCGCCTGCCGCAGCGACTGCAGCGCCGTGCGCGTGATCGGCCCGGTCAGCGGGTCGACGAACAGCGCGGCGGGGAAGGCCGCGATCTGCGCGTCCACCTCCTCGCGCGAGTTCACGATGACCGGCCGGTAGCCGCGGTCGCTCAGCGCCTGCTGGGTGGTGACGTCGGGGGCCGGCCAGACCAGCAGCCGACGCGGGTTGTCCAGCGGCTCCGGTGGCAGTTCGTCGTCCATCGGCTGCGGCCGCGGGGTGTCCGCGACCTCCACCGCACCGCCGGGACCGTCCAGTGGCTCGGGACCCTCGGCGGCGTTCTCGTCGGGAGCCCCGATGGCGTACGACCGTCCGCCGCCCTCGGTGCCGGCGGCCACGGCGGGTCCGCCGAGGGAGGGCTGCGCGGTGGGCTGCTCGGACGGCGGGTGTGGGCGGGCCGCCTGCTCCGGCCGCTGCGACTGAGCCTGCGCCGGCGTCTGCGGGCGCGCGGTGGCCGGGTCGGGCGGAGTGCCCAGCTTGCGGCGGCGGCCGGAACCGCCGGTCGTCTGCGGGGGCGGCGTGGCCGACGGCGGCTGCGGTGCCTGCGCCTGTGCCGCCTGCCGGCTGAACGGCACGCCCTGCCCCAGCGTGCGCACGCTGATCGCCCGACCCTGCGTCGAGTGGAAATCGACGGGCGCGGCGGCCTCGGCGGGCAACGGCTGGGCCGCGCGCGGGGCCGCGGTGCCGTGGGGCGGTGTACCGGGGGTGCCGGGTGCTGCCGGCTGGGGAAGCGCCTGGGCCGGGGACATGGGGGCGCCGGTGGCGTTCGGCGGTACGGGGCTGCCACCCGCGCCGGGGGTCGGCTGCGCGGCGGGGACCGCCTGAGCCGGGGCGCCCGGGGCCGGGATGCCCTGCGCGGGGAGCGGCCCGGCAGAGGGGGGTTGGTGGGCCGGGGCGGCGGTGTTCTGCGCGGAAGCGAGGGCGGCAGGCTGCGGGGGGAGCGGCTGACCGGCGATGCCGAGCGCGGGAGCGGGCGCCGTGCCCGTGGCCCCGTGCTCCGGCGACGGCACCTGTGCGGGCAGGGCCGCCTGCCCGGACGGATGCTGCGCGGGCAGCGCCTGACCCGGAACGGGCTGCTGCCCGGGAGCCTGCGGCCCTGCACCCGGCTGTCCGGGAGCCGCCTGCGGCACGGCGGGCTGCGCAGGCGGACCTTTTAGCGCGGCGGGTTGACCGGGCAGGTCCTGAGGCATGGCGGGTTGACCGGGAGTCATCTGTGGGGCGGTGGGCTGTCCCGGCACGCCCTGCGGTACGACGGGTTGACCGGGCAGGCCCGCGGGAGTGACGGGCTGACCGGGAGTCACCTGTTGCGGGGTGGGCCGTCCCGGCACCCCCTGCGGCGCGGCGGGCTGACCGGGAGTCACCTGCGGAACGGCCTGCGCGAGCGCCTGGGCGCCGCCCGGGTCAGCCTGCACCGGAACGCCCGGTCCGGCCGTACCCTGCGCGGGCGTCGCGCCCGTCGCCGCGGTGTCCTGCGGCTGGGCCACCGCCCGCCGCCGGCGTCCCGTCGGCGCGCTCGTGGGATGCGGCTGTGGCGGCGTATGGTCGTCGGCCTGGTCGTGAGGTACGGCGTCGTGCTGCCCTTCGTCCCCCAGGGGGGCGACGGCAGCGGCACCCTGCGCCGGCACCCGGGGCGCCTGTGCTGCCTCCGGGCCTTCGGCGGGCCGGTCCGCCTCCGCGGGCGGCAGGGCGAAGACCGGACGGGGAGCCGCCTCCTGCGCGGCGGCGCGCTCGGTCGCCGCGGCCAGGGCGCGCCGACGGCGCCCGGTCGGCTGCGGGGCGGGAGCCGCCGGGCTCTCGCCGCCCACTGCCTCGGTCCGCGCCGCCTCCGCATGCGCAGCCTCGGGCAGCGCGTCGGCAGCCGCGGGCAGCGCCGCCGGCAGTGCCTCGGGCCGGCCGACCTCGCGCCGGGCGCGCCGCCCGTTGGGCGCGGGCACGCCCTGCGGCGGCACCGTACCGCCGAGTCCTGTACCCGCGGCCGCCGTTCCCGCGCCGTGCTCGCCCGCCATGACCACGGCACCCTCGGACACGCCCGCCGCGTCGTCGGCGGGTCGTCCGCGCCGCCGTCCCGTACCGCCGGAGCCGTCCGCGCCCTGGGACGGGACCTGGGCCGGAACCTGCCCGGTCTCCTGGGACGGCTCGGCCGCCCGCCGCCTGCGCCGACCGGTCGGAGCCGCCGGGGCACCGGCAGCCGGCTCCCCCTCGCTGTCGCTCTCGAGGAACGCGTCCGTCGAGGGCCGCCGGGCCCGCCGCCGCCCACCGCCCGAAGGCTGCTCGGGCACGGCCGGCACGGCCGGGGCGGGCTCTTCGGAACCCGCGGCCGGCTCCAGGGCAGGGGCCGGGGCCGCGACGACACCGGCACCGCCGCCGAGCGGCACCTCCAGGACGTACGCGCTGCCGCTCATGCCCGGCACCTCGTGGGTCTGGAGCACACCGCCGTGCGCCCGGACGATCCCGCGCACGATCGGCTCGTGCACCGGGTCTCCCCCGGCGTACGGCCCCCGCACCTCGATCCGGACGACCTCACCGCGCTGCGCCGCCGCCACCACGACGGTGTTGTCCATGTAACCACCCGCCGACACGGGCGAGTTCCCGGTCGCGTCGACGCCTGCGACATCCGCGACGAGGTGTGCGAGCGCGGTGGCCAGACGCTGCGGGTCGACCTCGGCCTCGATGGGCGGCGCGTGCACGGCGAACTGCACCCGCCCGGGGCCGATCAGCTCGACGGCGCCGTCGACACCGGCTGCGACGACCGCGTCCAGCATTACCTTCGTCCGGGTGATCTCCTCGCTGCCGGCGTCGAGACGCTGGTAGCCGAGGACGTTGTCGATCAGCGCCGTGATCCGGGAGTACCCGGCCGACAGGTGGTGCAGCACCTGGTTGGCCTCGGGCCACAGCTGTCCGGCGTCGTCGGCGGCGAGAGCGGCCAGCTCGCGGCGGAGTTCGTCCAGGGGCCCACGCAGGGAGCCGCCGAGGAGGGTCAGCAGCTGCTCGTACCGGCCGGCCAGCGCCTCGTAGCGGTCCTTCTCCCGCTCGCCGAGGGCAGCGTAGCGCTCCTCGTTCGCGGCGAGTTGCTCCGCGTGCCGTTCGGTGAGTTCCTCGATCTCGGTGACGTGCTGCTGGCGCAGGGCGGTGAGCTCGGAGGCGTGCTCCTCGGTGAGCTGCTCGAGCTCCTCCTCGTGGCGCTTCTCCTCGGCGGCCTTCTCGTCGGCGAGCGTGTCGTAGGGGCGCCGGTCGGTGAAGGTCATGACGGCGCCCACAAGCTGGTCGCCGTCGCGCACCGGCGCGGTGGTCAGATCGACGGGAACCTTGTCGCCGGCCTTGGACCACAGCACCTGCCCGCGCACCCGGTGCTTGCGCCCGGAGCGCAGGGTGTCGGCGAGCGGGGACTCGCCGTACGGGAAAGGGGAGCCGTCGGCGCGCGAGTGCAGGACGAGGGTGTGCAGCTCGCGGCCGCCGAGTTCGCCCGCCCGGTAGCCCAGTATCTGGGCGGCCGCGGGGTTGACGAGCACGATCCGCCCGTCGGTGTCGGTGCCCACGACACCCTCGGCGGCGGCCCGCAGGATCATCTCGGTCTGCCGCTGCGAACGGGCCAGTTCGGCCTCGGTGTCGACCGTGCCGGACAGATCGCGGACGACCAGCATCAGCAGTTCGTCGCCGCTGTAGCCGTAGCCGTCGTAGGCCTGCTGGCTGTTCTCCAGATTCGCGCTCGTGACCTCGACCGGGAACTCGGACCCGTCGGTCCGGCGCGCCGTCATCCGGGTCGGCTTGGTCCGCCCGCGCGGGTCGATGTGGTCGGGCCTGCGCATGGAGCCGGGGATCAGCTTGGAGTCGAACTGCGGCAGCAGATCGAGCAGGCCCCGCCCGACGAGGGCGGTCCCCGGCGTCTCGAAGGCCTCCAGCGCGATGGTGTTGGCGTTGACGACGGTGCCGTTGGCGTTGACCAGCACCAGGGCGTCGGGCAGCGCGTCGAGTATGGCAGCGAGGCGAGCAGCGCCTCGGGATGGCCTGCTGCTCACGAGACGCTTCCTCCCTGTCACCGCACCTTGCCGACCGCGGGGGCCATCTTGCCAACCGGCCCGCAGCGTGTCACGCGAGGGAGTCTATGCGCAGAGGTTGCTGCCGCGACGCCGGATGAGAGGGAGGTCGCACGCGGAGTTGACGTCGAGCCTGTGACCGGACGATTTCGCTTCGCACGACCTCCGCGAGACCTTTACGGACTCCCGGCCCCCACACCCGCCGTTACACGCCTACGCGCCGGTACGCGCGCTTACGCGCCTGCCCCCGCCCACGCGCCGGTACGGGGCCCGCTCCCGTCCCGCCTACGCGCGGGCGGGGGACACCGCGCTCGGCCTGGGAGCGCTGAGGTCGGGCAACAGCGGCACGAGCCGGTTCCAGCGGTCGATCCGGCAGCCGTCGCCGCGGTCGTAGGTCGCGTCGACGCGGCGCCCGGCCCAGGTTCCGCTGATGTGGGCGGTGGCCGGCCCGCCGTACTGCATGGTGCACACGCTGCCTTCGGGCACGGGCGCGAAGGGCTCCCGCCCCCAGCGCGTGTTCCGGTCGAGCACGTCGCAGGCACGGCGGGCGTCCGGGTGGCTTCCTCTGGCCGGGTGGCAGTGCAGCCTGTACGTCCCGTCCCTGCCCGCGCCCGCGTGCCGCACGGTGACGGTGAGGTGGTCACTGGCCCGGTCCTCGACCCGGACGGGCGGTGGCGCCGCGGCCGAGGCGGCGGGCACGGCCGAGACCGAGGCGAGCACGGCGAGCACGGCGGAGGCGCCGAGAGCCAGTGCCCGCGAGACCGCGGAACGTCGGGCTGGGAAAGATCCGATCTGCGTCATGCCCGGACTAACGCCTTCCGCCCCGGGACGTTGCGCCCGTCCGACGGCCCGGCCGCCATCCGCCCGACGCCACCACAAGGGCTTTGCCCTGGGCCCCACCGGCCTAGTACCGTAGGGGGCGATTGGTGACACCCCACTCGGCTGTGTCATCATCTGCACGCACCACTCGCGCGCTCGCGTGAGCGGTTGTGCTGGAGGCGTCGCCTAGTCCGGTCTATGGCGCCGCACTGCTAATGCGGTTTGGGCCTTAAAGCCCATCGAGGGTTCAAATCCCTCCGCCTCCGCGCATGATCACCGAAGCCCCGGTCCGTCCCGACCGGGGCTTCGGCGTTGCCGCCCCGGTCCCGTTCCATACCTTGTTTCCCCAGGTCACAAGGGGTGCGGGGAATGGATTTCACATGACGGCGGCAGTCATGTAATGTTCTTCCTGTCGCCGCGAGCGGCCCGGAAGGGCCCGAAGCGAAGACAAAAAACAGAACAAGCACTCGTAGCTTAACGGATAGAGCATCTGACTACGGATCAGAAGGTTGCAGGTTCGAATCCTGCCGAGTGCACAGCAGGCCAGAGGCCCCGTGAAGAGATCCACGGGGCCTCTGGCTTTCATCTTGACGGCAGTGGTTGACGGCAACCGGCCCTGACGCCGCCGTACGTCCCGCCCGCCGGTTCAGTTCGTCGGGTGGAGGAGTCGACGTCGGCGCCGGTTCGCTGACGGTGCTCGCGCTTGGGTGTGCGATTGCTCCGGGTGTCGGGCTCTACCGGTTCCGGCGGTCGTCCGGTTGTCGGTGGGGGCCAGTAGCCTGGTGTTGTGCTCCGTCACGGAACACTAGATGTTGTGGTGCAGAAATTCTGCACGGGCACATCTTGGGGTGCTCTGCTTGCTGATGGAGCGTCGGGAGTGCTTCACTTGATCCGCCAAATCAAGCAGGCCCCAGCCGGGGCCCAACTTGAGGTTGGACTCGATGGCATGGGGCCTGATGCGTTGGTAGCGCCTTCGGACCCTATCGCCCTCTCTTGGTTCTACCAAGATGGCGAGCTTGCGCGTCCGACCTCGGAAACGGATCTGTGATGACAGGCCAGCCCAACACTAGGGACGTCTCCCCGCGGGGGGACGGCTGGGCGGTGACGAAGCCCGGTGCTCAGCGGGCCAGTGCTGTTCTTCCGACGCAGGCGGAGGCAGCCACGCGGGCGAGGGAGATCCTGGCCAATGACGGCGGCGGGGAACTCCGCGTCAGAGGGAAGAACGGTCAGGTGCGGGAGCAGAACACCGTTCCGCCGGGAAACGACCCGAGGCGGTCGAAGGGATGAGTTCCTCGTACCGGTACGTGATCAACAAGGGTCACGACAGCGAGCGTCAGGTCGAAGCGATCGGGTTCGCCACGGTGGGGGACTTCATCGACTTCTTCAACTTCGGCGGTCGAGGTGAAAACGTCGTGACGCTCCGGATCCGGGCCGCGTACGTGGACACCGTCGAGCGGATCAGTACCTGATGCGCTGAAGATCAGCAGTCCGGGCCCGGTGATTCACCGGGCCCGGACTGTCTTGAGCACGTCTGAAGGTCTCGCTGGCCGGCCAGACGCTGCTCCTCTCCTAACTTTCGTGGTCTGTCTCGTCGCCCCGGGCTCGCAGCGCGTCCCCGACACGGTCGAAGGCGGAACGCTGGGAGTCGAGCCGTACGAAGGTGTAGATGTCCATGGTCACCCGGATCGAGCTGTGGCCCAGGACTTCCATGATCATGCGAGCGTCTGCGCCCTGTTCGTGGAGCAGGGACGCGCACGTGTGGCGCAGATCATGGAAGCGGACCTTACGGACTCCCGCGCGGGCACACAGAGCTTCGAAGGATCGGTTCAGGTTGCGCGGCTCGATGGGGGTCCCGTTCTTCGTGGTGAAGACGAGGCCCTGACCCGTCCCCTTCCAGTTCGCGCCAGCGGCTTTTCGGTCGGCGAGCTGCTGGGCGCGCTGAGCACGGAGCGCGGTCACGCACTCGGCCGGCAGCGCCACGCGACGGGCTGAGCGCTGCGTCTTCGGCGCGACGATCAGCAGTTCGCCGCCGACCCGCTGTAAGGCCTGCCGGACGGTGAGGACGCCTTCGTGGAGATCCACGTCCGACCAGCGCAGGCCCAGCAGCTCACCCCGCCGCAGACCGATGCGGACCGCCAGTTCGTATGCGGCCCACAGCCTGTTGTCACGGGCCGCCGCCAGGAGCTGACGCCCTTCCTTGACCGTGAGCGGTTCGATCTCGCGCTTCGTTCCCATGCTCAGCTCCACGTTCCGTGCCACGTTGCGGGGCAGCTCGTCCTCACGTACGGCGTGCTGGAGGGCGGCCCGCAGGATCACCAGCAGGAAGCGCACGGTCCGATCAGAGGGGAGCTTCTTGCAGCACTTGCCGAGGGCGCAGCAGCGTTGCTTGTGCTCCGGCCGCTTCTTGTCCTTGCCCTGAGCGCAGCACTGGCAGGTGGCCGCCGTCTTGGTCAGGAAGGCCCGGATGTCGCGGGCCGTGAGCCGGGCCAGCTTCTTCCTGCCGAACTCGGGCGTGACGTAGTTGCGGACGAGTGATTCGTAGTTGACGTACGTCGTCCTGCGGACCTTGCCCTTGGCGACGTTCGTGAGCCAATACGACAGATACTCGGCGATCGTCATCTTGCTGGTGGCCACTGGCAGGCCGTTGAGGGAGTTGGCCTTGAGCTTCGTCAGCTTCTCGTGTGCCTCCTCCCAGGTCTGACCGTAGACGCTGCGCCGCTTGTACGTGCCGTCCGTCGTCAGAACGTACGCACTGCCCTCCCAGCGACCGTCCTTGCGCTGGTAGATGGTGCCCTCGTTGTTGGCGTTCTTCTTCGGCTTGGCCATCAGGCGGCTTCCTGTTCGGTCCGGAGGGATATGTAGTCGTGCACGGCGGCTTCGCTGATGCGGCGGCAGCGGCCGATCTTGAAGGAGGCGAGTTCGCGGGAGCGGATCAGGTCGTGGACCTTCCAGCGGCTGATGCCGAGACGCTGGGCGACCTGGTCCACGGTGAGCACAGCCGTCGTCATGCAGGCACCAGCCCTTCGTGCTTGACGCGTTGGGAGTGGGCGATGTCGTGGCGTACCTGGGCGGCGAGGAGTTCTTCACCAGGGCGGTAGCCGCTGCTGAGGTAGGTCCAGGAGGAGGCGGTGACGAGGGTGGTGTTCTCGTCGTTCACGGGGAGGCCGGCGCGGATGCGGGCGGCTTCGGCTTGGGCCAAGCGCCACGCGCGGCGTACGTCGCGCAGCGCGCCGAGGGTGGTGGAGTAGGCGCGGGATTTGCTGGAGAAGTGCCCGCGGAAGCCGAGCATGTGGGCCCACTTCCAGAGCTTGAGGTGGGCGAACTCCGGGAGGTGGCCGAGGGCCCAAGCGGTGCGGATCATCTGTCGGGCGTGCTGCTGTACGGGGAGTGCGGCGAGGGATTCGGCCTGCCCGGTGCCGTCGCAGTCGGCGCAGAGGTCGCGGAAGCCGTCGGGGCCGCGTACGTAGCCGCGTCCGGTGCAGGGGCGGCACATGAGGGTCCGGTCTACGGTGCCCGCGCCTTCGGCGTTCTTGGTGGCGTACTTGGCGACGTATCCGGCGACCTTGGCGTCTGTGAGTTCGCCGTCGCCGAGGGCAGAGATCTGATCCACCTTGAATCGGTCGCCCCACCTGATGACGCGCTCGCCGACCGCGTCCGACTCGATGGTGAGCCGGGCACGCTCGACCGCCAGGCCCACGGCGACGCAGAGGGCGTCGAAGGTTGCCCAGGCCGGGGGCGAGGTGATGTGGCCGTCCGGACCATCGAAGCGGATGACCGCGTGGAAGTGGACCAGGCCCCGTTGTTGGTATTCGGCGACCTTGGCGAAGGAGACGCGGAGAGCTGCGTTCAGTGCCTTCTGTGTCATGTCCAGGTGTTCGGCGAGGGCGCGGCGCAGGTAGGTCGTGAACCGTGCCCAGAGGGCTCCGGCGTGCGCGTTCCAGAGCACGGCGCCGGTGTAGTCGTAGCTGGCCGGGTGCAGCGGGGTGCCGAGTTCGGGAGCGTCCTCGGCGTGGCTGTTGCCACACGCGCAGGGGCGGGGCTTGCCCGTATCCGTCGTGGGGCGGTTGTGGACGGGGCCGAAGGACGGAGCGGTGAGGGTGACGAAGGCGCGCGGGTGGTCGCGGACGGCTTCGGCGACGTTCTTGCCGCCGGACAGTCCGGCCTTGATCAGGTGGTAGGTGTCGGCCGCGTAGAGGCGGGAGCAGGCGGGGCAGCGAGAGGCCCGGCGGTTGCCGCAGGTCGTGAGGAGACGTCCGGAGGGTTCGTCCTCGGAGCGGTAGGAGCGGATCACCTGCTTGGTGGTTTGGTCCGTGGTGACCGTCCAGCCGTGGAGGTTGATCGGGCTGGTGCAACCCCGCAGGTTGCGGACCTGTTCGTTGACGCGGTCGAAGTCGTGGGTGTTGGCCAGCTCGACCAGGTCCCGCAGGCCGGGGCTGATCACGTGGCGCAGGTCGACGGGGCGGCGCATGGGTGGCGGGACGTCCTTTCTGACGCGAGGGTGGGCCTGCGGGCAGCAGCCTGTTTCGTGCGCTCGGGCTGCTGTCCGCAGGCATGGCAGGCCCAGCCCAGGGACGGGCGAGGGTGGGAGATGCCGGGATGGCCGGCGGAGGGGACGGTCCTACAAGGCGGAGTGGAGTGCCGTTGCCATGGGCAGGCCGATGCCGAGTCGAGTCTTGAGCTGGGCCGCCGTGATGGGCTCGCCGTGCTCAGCGTGGTGGGACGTGGCGATGGAGCGCGCTTCGATCAACAGAGGTTCAGGCAGCTTGACCGCAGGTGAGGCAGGAGCCGAGGTGGTGAGCGGAGCGACCGAGGCCAGGGCTGGTTCCGGTGCCGCAGCGGGGGCCGGGGTGGGAGCAGTCTCGGGGGCCGACTCGATGTCGCTCGGCAGGGAGACAGGGGCGGCGGGGTGCGCAACGGTGTGGAAGGCGCGCAGGAGCTGAGGGCCGACGGCACCCCAGCCGAGGAGGAGCAGCGGGGCCACGGCGTCCACTGCGGCGCGGCCGTAGTGTCCGGCGACGATCGGTTCGGCGACGTTGAGGGCCAGGGTCAGCAGTCCGGAGAAGTGCATCAGCCGGGTGGCCGCCTTCATCTGTTCGGCGGGCAGGCCACGCAGGGAGAGGTAGCGCAGGGCGACCAGCAGGCCGACCACGGACAGGTCCACCATCGGCGCGATGAGCGGTGCGATCGGGGCGGGCACGCCCAGGCGCAGGGCGAGGGACCAGACGTTGCCGAAGGAGAAGACGAATGCCAGCGAGGCAATGACGATCATCACTGCGGTGATGGTGCGTTGAGTGATCCGGTCCTCTGTCATGGGTTTTCACCTCCCTTCCGGGGTGTCGTGGACGGGCGGGGCAGCAGTTCAGGCCGCGTCAGCCTCGGGCTTGCTCAGATCCACCTCCCCCATGCGCGGGCCGAGTACGGCTTCCAGCAGGGCGTAGGGGTTGGCAGTGAGCGTTGCGGTCTGTTCGGCGAGACGGGCCGCCTCCGCGTCCGGCACGTAGGGGGTGCGGATGCGGGTGAAGCCGGGCTGTGACTGGTGGTTCATGGACGCGACGCCGACATAGGTGGGGTCTTGGAGGTTGATCGGGTTGGCGTCCGGCCACTCCCGGATCTCCTCGCCGAGTGCGGCCACAGCGGCTTCGGCGGTCTTCTGCGCGAAGCTCAGGCCCACGGGGCACACGTCGCGGATGAAGGTGGGGATCGCATCGCCGGTGGACTTCTGCGTGGCGAGGATGACGAGCACCCCCACCGAGCGGCCCTTCTTCACCAGGTCTTCCACGAGTCGGGCGTTCTCGGCGGCGAGCGCGGCGAGCTTCTTCGTCTTGGGGTCGCTGCCCTTGTGGTCGCGGAAGTACGTGTGGGCTTCGTCGATCACCAACACGACCAAGGGCCAGCCCTCGGACGGGCCGATGTCCCACATGGACTTCACCCCGAGCACCGTGCGTATCGAGGCTGAGCGGACGCGACGCAGCTCCACCAGCTGCCGGAAGAGCTTGTTTGCCTCTTCCAGGTCATCACCGACGAAGGCGAACATGCGCTGTACCCAGTCGGCGTAGTCGCCTTCGTACGCAGCCGACACCTTGCCGTCCGCACAGGCGAACTGCACAGCAGGCGAGGGCGCCCAGTCCGACAGAAGCCGATTGATCAGGCTGGTCTTGCCGAAGCCAGGCAGGCCGGCCACGGTCACGCCAGGCACCTGCGTCAGGTCCACGGCCACCGGCTGTGCGTACTCGTCCACGCCGAGGTCCCAACGGGCCGTCTCGTCCGGTACCTCACCCGTCGGGTGGTGCTCGGTGGGGAACTTCAGCGGATCCAGCCGGACGCCCCGGATGACGACCTGCCCCGGCTTGTCCTGGGTGACCGCGACCCGCGTACACCTCCAGGCGTCCGCCAGATGAGGGGCCGCCTTCTGGAACTGTTCCAGACCCACGCGGGGCAGGCAGCTCGCCCGTGCGATCACTCCGTACGCGTCATGTGTGACCTTCAAGGCAGGGATGAGTACCCGGGGCTTGATGGGCTTGCCATTCGTGTTCGCCAGCGAGGCCAGCGCGGTCGGGGTCTTGTCCGTGACAGACAGCTTGAGCATCGGCGCGAGCCGCTTCCAGCCCCACCGCACACGTACGGCCTGCCGGATCGACTGCCGGGTCATGGCGTCGGCGCGCAGGTAGCGGACTACCCACCACACGGTCCATCCCACGAGCACCGCCAGCGCCAGGTCGACCACGAGAGGGCCGTAGTCGAAGGTTCCTTCTGCCGGGTCGTTCGGACCCTTCATATGTCGTTCTCCATCGGGGTGTATAGGAAGGCCGCAAGGGTCGATTCGAGGGCTGTCCGATCCGCCGGGGCGTCGAGGCGGGGGTAGCCGTAGCCGACGAGCACGGCCGCTACCGAGTTCACGAGCGATTCGGTGAACCGGGCATCCGGTCCGGCGTGAGGCAGCGGATAGCTGCGCTCAGCGCCGAACCGGAGAGATGTGCTGCTCACGCCTCAGTGGCCGGGGCCACCAGGTCCAAGCGGTCCACGCGGTAGGCGATGCCGTCCGAGAGCGATCCGTTGAAGATCCGCGCCCACGGGGTGGCGAACAGCTCCACCGGCATGACGGGGATACCGGGCCGGAGGCCGTTGGGGAGACCCGTCTCCGGAACGGTGATCTTCAGTGCCTCAGCGCGGTCCTCCTCCATGAAGAAGAGGGTGACCGTGTAGAGCTTCGCGCCGGTCTCACGGTCAGTGGCGAACTGCGTCTTCTCCTGGTCCGCGTACTTCGGCACCGGCAGGGTTCCGACCATGAACGACGAGGTGGGGAGCAGGCCAACACGGATGCGTGCCATGGGAGTTGCTTCCTTTCGGTTGCGCTCCGCCAGACGGCGGGGCGTGATCTCCATTGAACATAGCTGACCTAGCAGTGTCAAGTGTGCGTGGTGAGCTAGGTGTCAACTTAGATAGGCCACCTATGTCAGTGGGGTGTGCTAGGGCTGCTAAGGATCGATACTCTTGGGCCATGAGCCCCGCGCCAGAGAGCAAGCAGGACCGCCGGCCGCCGTACCAGCATGCTGCCGACGAGCTTCGGCGCGACATCTTGCAGGGGCGGATCAAACCGGGCGAGCAAATGCCGTCCATTCGCGAGCTACAGGAGCGCTTCGGCGTGGCCAACATGACCGCGAGAGGCGCGCTCAACGTGTTGCGAGACGAGGGCCTGATCTACACGATCCACGGCCGGGGCAGTTTCGTCGCAGACCACGACGCCGCCGGTGAGTTCTCGGTGGGCTATACCCCGCCGGCTTGGTACCTGGCTAAGGAGGGCAAGACGCCCAGCCAGGCAGAACAAGGAGAGGGAAGGCCCGACGACGCCGAAGCCGCCAGGGCCACCCTCGCTGAAATGCTCACTGCACTACGTGATGAGATCCGTGTCCTCAGCGCTGAGCATCAGGAGCTGCGGCGCGAGGTCGAGGAGCTGAAGTCTCGGCAGTCGAAGTCCCGGTCTTGAGTCGGGACACGTCCTCTCGCAACGCTCTGGTCTCCCTGGTGAGGCGGCCGACCATGGCCTTCATTTCCTCGATCAGCGCAGCCACCTGATCCGCATCCCCGACGTGAATGCTGGTCAACCCCTTTTCGTTGTCCGGTATGTGCTCGGTCATGTCTCCCCGCCTGCCGCCGTGCCGTCGTTGCGTACCGCGCTTGCTCCAACCGCCGGGGCCTGCCCACGGCATTGGGATGTCTCTCTCGCTGCTCGACCACCGCCCTGCCCTGCGGCGCTGTTCAGAGTTTCTTTACTGGATCAAGGCGGCCCGCCTACGGCGGTCCGCGCGCGCTGGCGGCCACGGGCCGCCGCCGCTCCCTGTCTCCGCCACCGCTCCGGCGGCCCCCGGCCACTCAGCGCGCGACACCGCCAAGACGGACAGCCAGAGGAGGAAGTGACCCGACCAGCCCGAGCACCAGGACCAGGTTGAGACGCGTTGAGAGCGACTGCACTGTCCCACCGGCCGCCGTTCTGCAAGCGGAGACCCGAGGCAGGGCTAAGCGCCAGGCATGCGTCGACAACGCGCAGGCCAGAAGCGGTTCGGTCCGTGACGTAGCCAGGAAGCGTGGCTGAGGCCGGTACGGGGTTGCTGGAGACACACGTGACGGGTGCTCGTTTGGCGCACCGCCGCCGTGGCTGGCTTTCGGCGGCTGAGGTCAGAACTGTGGTTTCTTCGGCCGCAGTCCAAGGGTCTTCCTCTCCAACTCGACGACAGAGAGCCAGGGTTGTAGCCGCACCCGCGTCTGGGCACGCCGACCGCCCCGGTACCATCGGCACCGGGGTCCTGATCAGGGCTTCCGCGACCGGACCACCCGGAATGCTGTCCAGGCTGAGGGGTGGTCCGGTCTCTTGTTGTCGGCCTCCGCCGCCCGGGGAACGTTTGGCGAGAGGAGCTTCGGGATCAGATCAGGGCTTTGCCCACCTCGTAGATCGTCGGTCGGTTCTCCGGGGCGTGGCTGAGCATCGCGTCGATCAGCTCGCCCAGCTCACCGGGCACCCTCACAGGCCGCCGCCGACCATTCGCCACTGCCTCTCTCTGCACGCGGCGCGGAGCGTCGTCGGGGTACTCGACCGCCCGCCAACCTGTGGCGGAGATGAGCAGGGAGGCGCCGAGTGCGTAGATGTCGGCTGCCTGCGTCGGCTCGGCTTCTCCGGTTGTCAGCACGCTACGCGCGATCTCCGGTGCCTCGTAGTGGACGAGGCAGCCGCGGAACGGGAAGTTGTACCCCTCGGGTACGCGCCCGCCTTGGGCAAGGGCGAGGTCGATGAGATGGGTCCGCTCCGGCCCGATGATGAAGTGGGCGGGCTGCACATCACCGTGCGCCCAGCCCTTGGCATGAAGTTCTGCCAGCGCTTCGACGCATCCCACCGCCACGCTGGTGTGCGGCTTGATGGACGAGTCTCGCTTACGGCAGGGCTCCCAGAGCCTGTACAGGTCCGGCCCCTCGTGCCACGGCTGGAAATTCCAGGTTCCGCGCTCCCACTCGCCATAGGCGATGTCGTCGAGGCCGAGGCGATAGAGAACGGCACCCTCGCGTGCGGGGGCGAGCGCAGTCCAGGGCTGCGCAGGCCAATCGACCGTGGCTTCGATCGGGTAACCGAGCTTCACGGCGTATCGGCCCCGATGGCTCTCCACCTCCCAGACCGCGGAGCCCCGGCGGTTGATGACCAGGTGCTGCGCCGTCGGCATAAGCGCGTCGAGCACCACGATCGGCAGTTCAGGGGTTGGGCCGGACAAGGTCGCTTCTCCCTCCTGGCGAGCGCGGCCGACCATGAGCAGAGGCCGGCCGCGTCGCTGTTGTCGTGTGCTACGCCTGGCCGTACGGTCGGCCGCAGTCCGAGTCGCACTGCGCGAGGTTCTCACCGTTCACGGTCCAGAGGTCGTCGAAGACCATGAACCCGGCGGCCTTCATAGCGCGGGCCGAAGCGGCGACCTTCTCCGGGGAGCGGCCACCGCCACCCGGCTTCGGGTTGTGGTGCAGGAAGCGGCCCGCGTACTGCTCGCAGAGTTCGGCGTACTCCTTCGTGTGCAGGATGAGCGCGTGCAGGCCGAGGTCCACGTCGTCCGAGGGGACCATGGGGACGGTGGCGGTGGCCGCCGTCACCAGGAAGGCGACCGCCTGGTCCGCGATCCGCTCGGCACGCTCGGCCGACTGCCCGTTGTGGACGACCACGAAGTGGGCGAGGCTGTCGAACAGCTCCTCACCAGCTACTGCGCGACCGGTCCTCTGGTCGTTCGCTGTTGCTGTCATGCGAGTACTCCTCGTGTGTGGCGGTGCGTGGCACTTACCGCCCGCATTGGTCGCCGAGCCTGGCTCATGGACGACTAGGAGGCGGGCTTGGATGGCCGGCCCCGAACGGGGACGGGGGAGCCGGGAATCTGGCATCCGTTCGGGGCGGCCGGTCTACTGACCGATGGCGAGAGCCATGCCGATCACCAGGCCGCACGACCCGCTGATCATGATGATGAACAGGACTCCCGCGTACCGGCCGATGGCGCGCATCACAGCCCGCCCCGACTGTTGCCGTTCTTGACGGCCAGGCGTGCGCTTAGTTCCTCCCGCGCACTCAGCGCCACCACGTTGTCCGGCATGGCATCCCACTCCGTGCCGCCACCGATCGGCCTTATCTGCACACGGCCGCCGACCTCACCCATCACGACGCCGATACGTCCCCTGGCGCTGTCCTTCGCCAGTTCACCGATGCCTGGTCTGGTCTGCTGTTTGCTCGCCATGCAAGGAGCATCGCGATCCGGAGACCGCCACCGAAAGGTCAGGCTGATTACCCAACTTGGGTAACATCGCGGCAAGTAGAGAATCATCGACGTTGCGTAGCCCTCGCAGTGTGGGAGCTTGCCCAATGCCCGACGCCGACCGGCCGCAGGAACTGCCTGCCAGGCTGCTCACAGATCCCGAGATGATCAACGCGTGCCGGGTACGGGACTTCGCCCGAGTCTTCCGGCTGGTGAAGAGCAGGGCGGGCATCTACCCGTCGATGATCGCCAGGCGGTGCGAGTTGACGCCCAGCCGAGTCGGTGAAGTCATCGCAGACCGACGCCAGTTACTCCACATGGATGTCATCGAGCGCATCGCAGACGGCTTGCGCATCCCAGGGGACATGCTTGGCCTTGCCCGGCGGCCTTGGGAGACTCCCCAGGCTCTCGTAGTCACCGAGGGCGCGGCGCCTCAGCAGCCGCAGCCAGAGAAACAGACCCCCGACTCTTTGCCGGGCCCGGACGTGGACAGCATCCTGGAGCTGGCCACCCGAACGAGCCTGAGCGCAGCCACACTCGAAGCCTTCCGGTCGTCTATCGAGGACTACTGGCGACGCGACAACCAGCACGGCGGCGAGGCTCTGAGACCGGCCATCGTCGGCCAGCTCCGATATGTGGTCGGGCTCCTGAAGGAGAGCCGACCGCCGTCCATCCAGAACGGGTTGTACGGAATCGCGGCCGAGCTGGCGCGCCTGACCGGTTGGACCTACTTCGACGCCCGTCAGTACAACCAGGCCCGCGCGTACTTCACCGAGGCCCTGCAACTGGCCAAGGAAATCGACGACCGCCAGTTCATGGCCAACGTCCTTGCCTGCATGAGCTTGCAGGCCACGTACCAGGACAAGCCCGCGGACTCACTCGCACTCGTGACCGCCGCCCAGGACCAGGCCCGCTCAGCCCTCGGCACCACCCCACGCGTCCTGTCCATGCTGTCCATGCGCGAAGCCTTCGCTCATGCCACCCTAGGCAACCGGGATTCCACGCACCGGGCTATCGGGGAAGCACACCGCCATTTCGAGCAGATCCACGCGAGCGACCCGGACCCGTCGTGGGTGGCCTACTTCGACGAGCCGAAGCTCATCGTGGACACGGGCATCGCCCATGGCCGACTGGGCGAAGCAGCGACTGCCGAACCATTGATCGCGGATGCTCTGCGGCGGGAGGACCGCACCAATCAGCGCGGCCGCGCGTTTCACGCGTTCTGGCTTGCTCGTACGCAGTTGGACCAGGGCAAGCTCGATCAGGCGTGCCACACCGCCACGCAAGCGCTGGAGCCTGCGTCGTCGGTGGCCTCCGAGCGGGTGTCGGGCCATCTCAGGGAGTTCTACGACGAGTTGGCCCCACACAGGCAAGAGCCCGTAGCCCTGGCCTTCGAGGCGAGGCTACGGGAACTCCTTCCACCCGTCAGCGGATCGATTCATCGGGATTCCTCCGTGGATACCCCGGACTTCAGGCCGGGGAGGAAACGGACTCCTGCGGAGCAGGGCAGGGAAAGCCGAATCGCCGTCAGGGCGATTCGGTGTCTACCGGCCACCGGCCGAAGCCTGTAGCTCACATGCGAGCTGATAGAATGTGAGGCATGGCGCGGCTGGTCAAGCGGGCATTCAAGTACCGCTTCTACCCCACGGATGAGCAGGCAGCGGAGCTGTCCCGCACGTTCGGTTGTGTCCGCCTCGTCTACAACAAGGCGCTTCAGGAGCGCACCCGCGCCTGGTACGGCGAGCAGCGCCGTATCTCCTATGTGCAGTCGTCCGCCGCGCTGACGCAGTGGAAGAAAACCGAGGAACTCGACTTCCTGGCCGAGGTGTCCTCCGTTCCGCTCCAGCAGGCGCTGCGTCACCTTCAGACGGCGTTCGCCAACTTCTTTGCCAAGCGGGCCAAGTACCCGCGCTACAAGAGTCGGAAGAAGTCCCGCGCATCGGCCGAGTACACGCGCAGCGCCTTCAAGTGGCGCGACGGGCAGCTCACGCTGGCCAGGATGACGGAGCCCCTGGATATCCGCTGGTCGCGCCCTCTCCCGGAGTGTGCGGAGCCCACGACGGTGACCGTGTCCCGCGACAGCGCGGGCCGCTGGTTCGTCTCGATGCTCGTCGAGGACACCGTTGTCCCGGCCTCTGCCACGGACGCGGCGGTCGGCCTGGACGCCGGGATTACCTCGTTGGTGACCCTGTCCACCGGGGAGAAAATCACCAACCCCCGGCACGAGCGCCGTGACCGGGCGCGCCTGGCGAAGGCGCAACGGGAGCTGTCGCGGAAGGCGAAAGGCTCCGCTAACCGGGAGAAGGCCCGTCGCCGCGTAGCCCGCGTGCATGCTCGGATCGCCGATCGGCGCCGGGACTTCCTGCACAAACTGTCGTCTCGTCTCGTCCGTGAGAACCAAACGGTCGTGATCGAGGATCTGACCGTCCGCAACCTGCTGAA